>CAXMNG010000353.1:0-21952 GCA_964194585.1 Salibacteraceae bacterium
AGGTCGTTGCCGTCGCGTACCACGTCGACGTGAAACTGCCGCGCTCCGATGACTGCACGGAGCTCGCCGTTGTCCAGCAATCGGCCATGCGCAGCGATCGCACCCGTCGGCAGCGTCAGCACGAATCCATCTCCCTCGTAGCGGACCGGGACGCGAACATCCCTCTCACCGACATGGAGGACGACGACGTCCTCACCCGGCGCATTGGAGCGCCACGCCGGCAGCGTATGCCAGGGTGAATGGGGATCTTGCGTATCACTGCCCTTGCGCCTGCTCGATGCGGTCTGTTCCAGAAGCACGAACAAGCAGGAGACGGCGAGCCCGAGTTCTTCTTCGTTGTCGTCCGAAGACGGAATACCGAGAGAATCGACGAAGCGCGTATGAACCTTCGCTCCCGCGAATGCATCACTGTCCGCGACACGTTTCAGCAACGGAAGGTTCGTCGGCAGCCCGGCGATGCGGCACTCGTCGAGCGCAAGCCCCAGTCGCCGCACGGCATCATCGCGATCGAGTCCGTGCACGATGAGCTTGGAAAGCATGGGATCGTAGTGAATGCCGACGCTGTCACCCTCGCGCACACCGGTGTCGATGCGGATCCGGCCATCGGCGGCGGGCATGGTGAAGCGCAGCAGTTTGCCTGTGGCGGGTAGAAAATTCCGATCCGGATTCTCGGCATAGATACGCGCCTCGATGGCATGGCCTGATACACGAAGCCGTTTCTGCTCAGCCGGCAGGGGCTCGCCCTGGGCGACGCGGATCTGCCACTCGACGAGATCCGCATCCAGAATCATCTCCGTTACCGGGTGCTCCACCTGCAGGCGGGTATTCATTTCCATGAAGAAGTAGTCGTTCTTCGACGAGCTGTCGACGAGAAACTCCATGGTGCCCGCGCCTCGGTAGTCGATGGCGCGGGCCAGCTCAACAGCGGTGCCTGCCATGCGATCCCGCAGCTTTTTCGTCAATCCCGGGGCCGGTGCTTCCTCGACAATCTTCTGGTGCCGCCGTTGAATCGAGCAGTCGCGGTCGAACAGGTGCACGACGTTGCCGTGCTGGTCGGCGAAAATTTGAAGCTCCACGTGCCTCGGTCGCAGCAGATATTTCTCGAGCAGCAATTTGTCCTCGCCAAATGACGCGCGGGCTTCCCGCCGTGATGACGCGAGCGCGTCGACCAATTCTGGCCGTGATTCGACCCTGCGCATGCCCTTACCGCCACCGCCCGCCACGGGCTTGATCAGCAGGGGGTAGCCGATGTCGTCGGCTGCGGTGGCGAGCGCCGTATAGGATTGATCGGAGCCCCGGTATCCGGGCAGCACCGGCACGCCGACTCCGGCTGCGAGATCGAGGGCGGTGTCCTTGCTGCCCATGATCCGCATGGCAGCCGCCGGCGGGCCGATGAAGCATACTCCCGCTTGCTCGCAAGATTCGGCGAAGTCGGCATTCTCGGCGAGAAATCCGTAACCGGGGTGCAGCGCGTCGGCGCCACTGCGAAGGCAGGCGTCGATAACGGCCGGAATGTTGAGGTAGCTCTCGGCGGCGGTTGCCGGTCCGATGCGAAAAGCTTCGTCAGCCAGATCCACGTGCAGTGCGTCCGCGTCGGCGTCCGAATAGACCGCGACGGTGCGAATACCGAGGCGCTGGGCCGTGCCCATGATGCGGCAGGCTATCTCGCCGCGATTGGCGATCAGGATCTTATGAAAGCGGGTGCTCAATCACGGATCCAAGCGGGCGGCCGTTTGTCCAGGAACGCAGTCACGCCCTCGCGGCCTTCCTCGGACGCACGTTGCGACGCAATGCGCTGCGCCACGTCGCCGAGCACATGATCGTCGATGGGCCGGTGGGCGACCGCCGCCACCAGCTCCTTGGCCGCCGCCATGGCGTGAGGGCTGTTTTCCAACAGCTGGGAAACGAATATGTCGGCAGCGTCCGGCAACTGCTCGAGGGGGGCCACCTGGTGAACGAGACCGAGGCGCAGAGCGGTCTCCGCGTCGAACCGCTCGGCCGTGAGAAATAGGCGGCGGGCCTGGCGTGCGCCGATGGCTTCGATGACGAACGGACTGATGGTGGCGGGGATGAGGCCGAGCTTGACTTCCGAGAGTGAAAAACGTGCACTGACGTTTGCTACCACGATGTCGCAACAGGCGATCAATCCGACACCGCCGCCGAAGGCATTGCCGTGGACGATAGCCAGGGTCGGCCGTGGGAAGTTCGCGAGCTTGTGGAACATGCGCGCGACCAGGCGTGCGTCTTTCAGATTCTCCTTTGGAGAGTATTCGGCCATGCGCCGCATCCAGTTCAAATCGGCGCCGGCGGAAAAGCTCTTACCGCGGCCGACGACTTTTACCAGGCGCACGTCGTTGTTACCGGCCAGCTCGTCCAGTGCGTCGCCGAGACGGCCGATGAGCACATCGTCGAAAGCGTTGTGCACGTCGGGACGATTGAGAACGAGCGAGGCGACACCGCGTTCGTCGATCTCGGTCAATATGGGTTCGGTGTTCATGTCACATCCTGAATACGCCGAAGTCGGTTTTCTCTATAGGTGCGTTTAAAGACGCCGATATGCCGAGACCAAGGATGTCCCGGGTATCGCGCGGATCGATGATGCCGTCGTCCCACAAGCGTGCGCTGGCGTAGTATGGGTGGCCCTGTCGTTCGTACTGCTCGCGAATGGGGCGCTTGAAGTCTTCCTGCTCTCGGGCGCTCCATGCTTCTCCTTTGCGCGCGAGATTGTCGCCCTTGACCTGTGCCAGGACATTGGCGGCCTGCTCGCCACCCATCACAGAGATACGCGCGTTCGGCCACATCCAAACGAAGCGCGGGCCGAAGGCGCGCCCGCACATGCCGTAGTTTCCCGCTCCGAAGCTGCCGCCGATGATGACCGTGAATTTCGGCACGCGCGCGCAAGCTACGGCGGTGACCATTTTGGCGCCGTCCTTTGCGATCCCGCCGGACTCGTACTTCTGGCCGACCATGAAGCCGGTGATATTCTGCAGGAACACGAGTGGTATGCGCCGTTGGCTGCAGAGCTGAATAAAATGCGCGCCCTTCAATGCGGATTCAGAAAACAGGATGCCGTTGTTGGCGACGATGCCGATCGGGTAGCCGTGAATACGTGCGAAGCCGCACACCAGTGTCGCGCCGTAGAGTCGCTTGAACTCATCGAAATCCGAGGCATCGACGACCCGGGCGATGACTTCGCGGACGTCGTAGGGAATGCGAACATCCGACGGTATGATCCCGTAGAGCTCGGCCGGATCGTGAAGCGGCGCTTCCGGCGTCTGGGGCAACAATGTAGGAGTCTTGGCGCTGCCCAGATGGCGCATGGCACGGCGCGCGATGCCGAGCGCATCCGCATCGTCCACGGCCATATGATCCGTGACCCCCGAAGTGCGGCAATGGACATCGGCGCCGCCGAGCTCCTCTGCGCTCACTTCTTCCCCGGTCGCCGCCTTCACCAGCGGCGGGCCGGCCAGGAATATGGTGCCCTCGCCGCGCACGATGATGCTCTCGTCGGACATGGCCGGTACGTAGGCGCCGCCCGCGGTGCACGATCCCATGACCACGGCGATTTGGGCGATGCCCTTGGCCGACATGTTCGCCTGATTGTAGAAAATACGGCCGAAGTGCTCGCGGTCCGGAAACACTTCGTCCTGATTGGGCAGATTGGCGCCGCCGGAATCCACCAGGTAGATGCAGGGCAGGCGGTTCGCCTCTGCAATTTCCTGGGCGCGCAGATGTTTCTTCACCGTAATGGGATAGTAAGTGCCGCCTTTCACCGTGGCATCGTTGGCGATGACCACGCACTCGCGCCCGGCCACCCGGCCGATGCCGGTGACGATCCCTGCTGCCGGCACCTGGTCGTCGTACATGCCATATGCGGCGAGCTGGGAGAACTCCATAAACGGCGAGCCCGCATCCAGCAACAGGCGGATACGTTCGCGCACGGGCAATTTGCCTCGCGCCATGTGCCTCTCCCGGGCCTGTTCGCCACCGCCGAGGGAGATTTTCCCGGTCTTTGCGCGCAAATCCGACACCAGCGCCCGCATGGCTTCAGTATTGGCGCGAAAAGCATCGCCGCGGGGATCGATGGTGCTGTCGAGGGTGGGCATTTCGCTATTCTTGTTAAGAGTGAGCTTTTTGTTTCAATGGAGTTTCAATGGGGTCAGACTCGATTGAAATTTGAATTTCAATCGAGTCTGACCCCATTGAATACAGGAGCGAGCCTCCTGCCAGCTGACACTCGCCTACCATCCGCCGGTTTCCAGCCACTTGTCCACGTCGCCGAGGCGGTCGTTGCCCCAGAAAGGCTCGCCGTCGACAATGAAGAAGGGCGAGCCGAAAACGCCGCGCTCGATGGCCGCGTCGGTTTCTTGGCGAAGGCGATCTTTGATCGACTGATTGCCGAGTGCTGCGTGGGTCTCGTCGGCGTTCGCACCGGCGGTGGTTGCCAGGTCTACAACCACGTCTATCTCGCTGATATTGCGCCCGTCGATGAAGAGAGCCGCGTATGTTCGGCGGGCAAAGTCCCGGGCCTGCAGCGGATCGCGATCTGCCAGCCAGTAGAACGCCCGGCAGGCGGCGATGCTTGCGACCGGAAACGGCGGTGGGGGCGGGTTGAAGGCGATCCCGAAACGGCGTGCCGTGCGCGCGATGTCGCGGTGCGCGTACTCGGCGATCATTTCCCGCTGCACCAGCGGCTTGCTACCGGTGATTTTCATGGCCGCACCCATGAGATAAGGACGCCAGATGACATCCCTCCCGTGACGTTGCCCGATATCGTCGACGTGGCAGCTCCCGAAATAACCGTAGGGCGACGAGAAGTCGAAATAAAAGTCGATTGGCGCGTTTCCGCCCCCGCTCATGCGTTCTTCCTCTCGATTGTCATGGCGGTAGCTTCGCCGCCACCGATGCAGAGCGCCGCGACGCCGCGCTCGAGATCATATTGTTCCAACGCTGCCAGTAGCGTCACGAGAATGCGCGCGCCGGATGCGCCCACCGGGTGACCCAGGGCGCAGGCGCCGCCGTGCACGTTCACCTTGTCGTGGGGCAGGTCCAGATCCCGCATGGCTGCCATCGTGACGACGGCGAAAGCCTCGTTGATTTCGAAAAGATCCACGCCCGACGCGGACCATCCGGTACGCTCCAGAACTTTGCGTACCGCGCCGATGGGCGCGGTGGTAAACCAGGCGGGTTCCTGGGCGTGGCTCGCATGGGCGCGGATCTCCGCGCGCACCGCGAGCTTGCGCCTCGCGGCTTCGGAGCGACGCATGAGCACCAGTGCCGCCGCGCCGTCGGAGATAGAGCTGGAATTGGCCGCAGTGACTGTGCCGCCTTCGCGAAAGGCGGGCTTGAGATGCGGGATCTTTTCCGGCTTCGCCTTCCCCGGTTGCTCGTCCTGGGTCACGTCGCTCTCTCCCGAACGACTACGCACCGTCACCGGCACGATTTGCCCATGGAAACTGCCGTCCGCGATGGCTTTTTGCGCCCGGTTGAGAGAGGTAATCGCGAAGTCGTCCTGGGCTTCACGGGTGAACTGGTAATGCTGCGCACAGTCTTCGGCGAAGACGCCCATGAGGCCGCCCTTGTCGAAGGGATCTTCCAGGCCGTCTACGAACATGTGGTCGAGCACCCGGCCGTGACCCATGCGATAGCCGGTGCGTGCCTTCTCGAGCAAGTACGGCGCGTTGCTCATGCTCTCCATGCCGCCGGCCACCATGACGTCGTTGCTGCCCGCGCAAAGCAGATCGTGGGCCAGCATGGTGGCTTTCATGCCCGAGCCGCACATTTTGTTGATGGTCGTGCATCCGGTTTGCGTGCCGAGCCCGGCGCCGAAGGCCGCCTGCCTGGCGGGTGCCTGACCTTGCCCGGCGGGCAGCACGCAGCCCATGATGACTTCTTCCACGTCCTCGTTCGCAACACCGGCGTTGCTGATGGCGCCGGCGATGCTGGCTGCGCCCAGCTCGGCGGCGGTGACATTACTGAAGTCCCCCTGAAACCCGCCCATGGGTGTGCGCGCCGCACCGACGATCACTATCGGATCATTATTGGGATCATCATCGGGACCGCTGTTGCTCATATCTCGTCTCCTCATCCAGTTTCCTGAAACAACTCGCGGCCGATCAGCATGCGCCGGATCTCCGAAGTTCCTGCACCGATCTCGTAGAGCTTCGCATCACGCAACAGGCGACCGGTGGCGTAGTCATTGATATACCCGTTTCCACCCAGACACTGGATCGCCTCCAGTGCCATCCATGTGGCGCGCTCGGAGGCGTAGAGTATCGCGCCGGCGGCGTCCTTGCGTGTCGGACCGTCCTGATCGCAGGCGCGTGCCACCGCATACACATAGGCTTTGCTGGCGTTCATGGTGGTGTACATGTCGGCGAGCTTACCCTGCATCAGTTGAAAGTCGCCGATGGGGCGATCGAACTGTTTTCGCTCGTGCACGTAGGGCACGACGATGTCCATGCAGGCTTGCATGATGCCGAGAGGACCGGCGGCCAGCACGACACGCTCGATGTCCAGACCGCTCATGAGCACGTTAACGCCGCGGCCAACTTCGCCGATCACGTTCTCTTCGGGCACCTCGCAGTCGTCGAACACCAGCTCGCAGGTGTTGGAGCCGCGCATACCGAGCTTGTCGAGCTTCTGGGTGGTGGAGAAGCCTTTGAACGTTTTCTCCACGATGAAGGCACTGATGCCACGCGGCCCGGCATCCGGGTCGGTTTTTGCGTACACCACCAGCACGTCGGCGTCGGGGCCGTTGGTGATCCACATCTTCGTGCCGTTCAAGATAAAGCGATCGCCCTTTTTTCGCGCCTGCAGGCGCATGCCGACCACGTCGGAGCCAGCGCCCGCCTCGCTCATGGCAAGCGCGCCGACGTGTTCACCGCTCACCAGACGTGGCAGATAGCGTTGCTTCTGCTCGCTGTTGCCGTTTCGCCGGATCTGATTGACGCATAGATTGGAGTGCGCGCCGTAGCTCAGGCCCACCGAAGCGGATGCGCGGCTTACCTCTTCCATGGCAACCACGTGCTCCAGATAGCCCATGGCGGCACCACCGAACTCTTCTTCGACGGTGACGCCGAGAATGCCGATGTCACCCATCTTGCGCCATAGATCGTCGGGAAACTCGTTGCGCTTGTCGATATCGGCGGCCCGCGGGGCGATCTCGTCATCGGCGAAGCGCATGACGGAATCCCGCAACATGTCGGCGCTGTCGCCGAGGGCAAAATCGAGGCTGGGAAGCTGGTTCGAGATCATGGTCAGTTTCTCTTTGGCCGTTTCTCTTTGGCGTGATTGCGCCCCGGATCAGGCTTCGTCCTTGCGGCTGTGCATGGTCATGAGGGTCTGCAACAGGGTGGCGCACAGGGTCTCGCGGCCGTCTTTGTGCACCATCACGTCGGCCCGGGATACCACGAGTGTGCGGCCCGGCTTGATGACCCGGCCCCGGGCCGTCAGGCGATCGCCGTCCGCCGGCGCTACCAGATTCAGCTTGTACTCCACCGTCAGGACGCTTGCATCCTCCGGCATCAGGCTGAAGCCGGCATAGCCGCCGGCGGAGTCAGCGATGGTGCCGATGACGCCACCGTGGAAAAAACCGTGCTGCTGGCACAGCGTTTCCTTGAAGGGCAGCTGGATCTCGCAGAAACCCGGTTCGATGCGGGCCAGCTCGGCGCCCAGCAGCGCCATGATGCGCTGGCGCGCAAAGCTCGCCCGGACGCGCATCGCGAAGTCCGGGTCGAGGGCCTCGAATGCCGTGCTGATGTGCTCCGCGGTGTCCATGAAAGCAGCTGTCGGGTATCCGGCGTGGCGTACCAAGGATAGTTGACGTTTACGTAAACGTCAAGCTTCTGGAAGCTTCAAGGAGCAGCTTTCAGCCTGCACCGCGTTCGGCCTCGAGCAGATCGGCGCAGCGCCGCTCCAGGGTATCCAGCTCGTCCAGCACATGCTCGATGTCATCCTTCTGCACCAGCAGCTCTGTGCGCCGCGCGCGGATCTTCTCGATGAAGCTGCGAAGCTGTCCTGCCTCTCCCTCGGGGGTATCGTAGAGCTGGATCAACTTATTGATTTCCTTGAGGGAAAAGCCGAGCCGCTTACCCCGCAGGATGAGCTTCAGGCGGACCCGGTCGCGGGGCTGGTAAATGCGGCTCTGGCCATTCCGGGTGGGGCTCAGCAGGCCCTGGTCCTCGTAAAAGCGGATGGTGCGCGTTGTGACGCCGAACTCCCGCGACAAATCGCCGATGCTGTACAGATCGTCCATGAATTCCCTCGGTGCCCGAATTGGGTGGGTCGCAGCCTATCTTCCTTTTACGTAAACGTAAAGGAACCCGGGCCGGGATAGATCCTACGGGGTGAGCACGTCTACCCCCGCAGGGGGCTCGCTCCTACAGCAGTTCAAAGCCAAAGGCTAGACTTCTCCAAAGGCACGGGAAAATCCCCTTGCCCACGGGCATCTCTTGACGTTTACGTAAACGTCACTTAGGGTGCTGGTTTCCCGCCGCCAGGAGAGCAACATGGCCGAGCCTGCCCTCGCAAAGCTGCGTTCCGTCGTGAAGCCGGCCGCGGCCCCCGCGCGCATTCGATTCGTTACCGCCGCCAGTCTTTTCGACGGGCACGATGCTTCCATCAACATCATGCGCCGCATCCTGCAGGCGGCCGGCACCGAGGTCATTCACCTGGGCCACAATCGATCCGTGGAGGAGGTGGTGAGCGCGGCGCTGCAGGAGGACGTGCACGGTATCGCCGTGAGCTCCTACCAAGGTGGGCATGTCGAGTACTTCAAGTACATGGTGGACATGCTGCGCGAGCGCGGCGGCGAGAACATTCGCGTTTTCGGTGGCGGCGGCGGGGTCATCATTCCCGAAGAAATCCAAACGCTGCAAGACTACGGGGTGACGCGCATCTATTCGCCCGGTGACGGTCAACGCCTCGGGCTGCAGGGCATGATCGAAGACATGATCGCGACCTGCCGTGATCCCCGCAAGTACGACGTGGACGCGGCCCTGGATGGCGCGCTCGGCGGCGACTGGCGGGCATTGGCGAGTCTGGTGAGCGCCATCGAGGACGGTAGCGTGGACAAGACTCAACGCCAGCGCTTGATGGACGCCGACACCACCGGCGTTCCGGTGGTGGGAATCACCGGAACCGGTGGTGCGGGTAAGTCCTCACTTACCGACGAGATCGTGCGGCGCTTTCGCCTCGATTACGACGACGCTTTGAAGATCGCGATCCTCGCGGCGGATCCCTCGCGGCGCAAATCCGGCGGCGCACTGCTGGGCGACCGCATCCGCATGAACGCCATCGACCATCCCAATATCTACATGCGATCGCTGGCTACCCGCGTGTCCGGCACCGAGATTCCCGAGCACTTCGAAGCCGTGATTGCCGCGGTGCGCCAGGCGGGATTCAATCTGGTGCTGGTGGAGACATCGGGGATCGGCCAGGGTGACGCCGCCATCGTGCCGTTGGTGGACGTCTCCATGTATGTGATGACGCCGGAATTCGGTGCCGCCAGCCAGCTGGAAAAGATCGACATGCTGGATTTCGCCGATCTGGTCGCCATCAACAAGTTCGATCGCAAGGGCGCCGAGGACGCGCTTCGCGACGTGCGCAAGCAGATGCAGCGCAATCGCGAGGCCTTCACCGCGACCAGCGAGTCCATGCCGGTCTACGGCACTATCGCATCGCGGTTCAACGACGACGGCGTCACGGCGCTCTACCAGGGCTTGAGCACACTGCTGGCCGAACGCGGTTTCGAGCACCAGTCCGCTGGCCGCCTCGGCGTGCAATTGCTGCGCGCCTCCAGTAATGCCGCTGCCATCGTGCCGCCAAGCCGCGGGCGCTACCTGGCGGAGATCGCGGAATGCGTGCGCGGCTATCACGACACCGTGCAGGAACAGGTGCGTCTCGCACGGGAACGTCAACAGCTTCGCGAAGCGCGGCGCATGCTCGGAGACGGGAGCGACCAGCATCAGGCGCTGGACCGGCTCATCCAAGAGCGCGACCAGTCCATGGACCCTCGGGCCAGAGAGCTCCTGGAGCAGTGGCCATCGGTGAGGAGCAGTTACGCGTGCGACGAGCTCGTGGTCAAGGTGCGCGACCGCGAGATTCGCACGGCTCTCACCTACACCACCCTGTCCGGAACCACCATCCCGAAAGTTGCGTTGCCGCGCTACGAGGACGATGGCGAGTGCCTTCGCTGGCTGCTGAAGGAGAACCTGCCCGGACGTTTCCCTTACACGGCCGGCGTGTTTGCATTCAGGCGCGAGGGCGAGGATCCGTCGCGCATGTTCGCAGGCCAAGGCGACGCTTTCCGCACCAACCAGCGCTTCAAATATCTTTCCCGGCACGCCGAGGCCAAGCGTCTGTCGACGGCTTTCGATTCCGTGACCCTGTACGGTTTCGATCCCGCCCGGCGCCCGGACATCTACGGCAAAGTGGGTAACTCCGGGGTCTCCATCGCGACCCTCGACGACATGAAGGTACTCTACGACGGCTTCGATCTGTGCGATCCGAGGACCTCGGTGTCCATGACCATCAATGGTCCCGCGCCCAGCATCCTGGCCATGTTCTTGAATACCGCCGTCGATCAGAAGCTCGATGCGCTACGAAACGAGCTCGGCCGCGAGCCCGACGAAGAGGAAACGGCGGCGCAGACAGCCTGGGTTCTCGAAAACGTGCGCGGCACCGTGCAGGCCGACATTCTCAAAGAGGATCAGGGGCAGAACACCTGCATCTTCTCCACCGAGTTCAGCCTCGAGGTAATGGGAGACATCGCCGAGTACTTCATCGATAAGCGCATTCGGAATTTTTACTCGGTGTCGATATCCGGTTATCACATCGCCGAAGCGGGCGCCAATCCCATCACCCAGCTCGCGTTGACTCTCGCCAATGGCTTCACTTATATCGAAGCCTATCTCGCGCGGGGCATGGCCATCGATGATTTCGCGCCGAACTTGTCTTTCTTCTTTTCCAACGGCATGGAGCCGGAATATGCGGTCATGGGCCGGGTGGCCCGGCGCATCTGGGCCGCCGCCATGCGTTTCCGATACGGCGCCAACGAACGCAGCCAGAAGCTCAAATACCACGTTCAGACTTCCGGCCGCTCCCTGCATGCTCAGGAGATGGATTTCAACGATATTCGCACCACCCTGCAGGCGCTGATCGCCACCTATGACAACTGCAATAGCCTCCACACAAACGCCTACGACGAGGCTGTGACGACGCCGACGGAAGAATCGGTGCGCCGGGCTCTGGCGGTGCAGCTGATCATTAATAAGGAGTGGGGGCTCGCAAAAAGCGAAAATCCGAACCAGGGGGCATTCATCATCGACGAGCTTACCGACCTCGTGGAAGCGGCCGTGCTCCAGGAGTTTGAACGCCTCGCCGATCGCGGCGGCGTGCTGGGCGCCATGGAGACCGGCTACCAGCGCGGCAAAATCCAGGACGAGTCTATCTACTACGAAAGCCGCAAGCATGACGGCTCGCTGCCCATCGTCGGCGTCAACACTTTCCTCAATCCCGAGCCCGAGGAAGACAAGCCCCCCATCGAGTTGGCGCGATCGACGGAGGATGAGAAGGAAGGCCAGCTGCAACGACTGGCGGACTTCCACGGGCGCCACGCGGATGCCGCGCCCGTCGCCCTGAAACGCCTGCAGGACGCCGCCATTGGAGGCGAGAACGTCTTCGCCGTGCTCATGGACGCGGTACGCTGCTGCTCACTGGGACAGATTACCGACGCCTTGTTCGAGGTCGGCGGAAAATACCGGCGATCGATGTAAAGCCGGGCCCCACAGTGGAGGGGGAGTGCTCTTTCAATGGGGTCAGACTCGATTGATTCGCGCTGCGAATCAATCGAGTCTGACCCCATTGAAAGAGCAAGCTCGCTCCTACATGTCTAGCTATCATCAATCATGTGCCTGATTTTTCTTGCCTGGCGGCGGCATCCCGATTACCGGTTGGTGGTGGCGGCCAATCGTGATGAATTCTACGCGCGGCCCACGGCGCCGGCGGGCTACTGGCCGGAGGCGCCGGATGTTCTCGCCGGGCGTGATCTGGAGGGCGGTGGTACCTGGCTCGGTGTCACCCGCACGGGCCGATTCGCCGCCCTTACCAACTATCGCCGCGGCGACGACGGCCACATCCCGGATGCTCCCACCCGGGGCCGACTGGTAAGCGACTTTCTTCTTTCCGAATCTTCCCCCGGCGAATACCTGCAATCTCTGGTGGAGCAAGCCGGTACTTATAACGGCTTCAACCTCCTGGTTGGCGATGGCGAGAGCCTGCACTGGTTCTCCAACCGCGGCGGTGAGCCATTGATACTGGAACCCGGAATCTACGCTGTCAGCAATAATCTGCTGGATACACCCTGGCCAAAGGTCGTGCGCGGAAAAGATGGCTTCCAGAGGTTGCTCAAAGCGCGCGACATCGATTCGTCCGCCATATTCGACTTGCTGGCGGATCGACAGTTCGCAGCCGACGAGGCCCTGCCCGATACCGGCATCGGGCTGACGCGCGAACGAAAACTGTCGCCGATTTTTATCGCCGCCGGTGACTACGGAACCCGCTCATCCACCGTTCTCCTCATCGAAGGCACCGGAGACGTTACCTTCCACGAGCGCACCCACGAGCCTGGGATTGCCGGAACCGAAACGCTAACATACACGTACCCAGTTGAATCCGATCGCGAAGCGGTCTGAGAACCTCTGAATTTAATCCCATGGACTGTATTTTCTGCAAGATCATCGCCGGTGAGATTCCGTGCTTCAAACTTTATGAAAACGTAGACACTCTCGCTTTCATGGACATCAATCCGGCCAACGAGGGTCATGCGCTGGTGATTCCCAAAGATCATTCCGAGGACGTTCACGCGGTTTCCGGAGCGGCCATTTCGTCCACCGTAATCACGGCAAAAAAGATCGCGGCTGCCATAGAGAAAACGCTGAGTCCGGATGGTATCAATCTGCTTCAGTGCAACGGGCCGGCGGCCGCGCAATCCGTCTTGCATTTTCACATGCACGTACTGCCGCGCCGGGAAGGCGACGAGCTGAAGCTCAACTGGGGCCTGGAGCCTGGCGATATGGACGCCATCGGCCAACTGGCGGAACGTATCCGCGCAAATTTGTAGCTTGCAGGGGGGTAGGCGTGAAGTTCAACGACATCAAAGTCTGCGTATTCGACGCATACGGCACACTGTTCGACGTGCACGCCGCCGTCGGCCATTATCGAGCGCGCCTCGGCGACAAGGCCGACGCGGTCTCGGCCACGTGGCGCACCAAGCAACTCGAATACACCTGGCTGCGCAGTCTCATGGACCGGTACGTGCTTTTCTGGCAGATCACCGGTGATGCCCTGGACTACGCGTTTGAAGCACACGGCGTTTCCGACCAGGCATTGCGGGACGATCTCCTCAACGCCTATATGCAGCTGGATTGCTATGCCGAGGTCCCGGACGTTCTCGCCCGGCTCAAGGAGGGCGGCATGCGCACGGCGATTCTCTCCAACGGCTCGCCGGAAATGCTCGATGCGGCGGTAAAGAACTCGAAGCTGGATGACTTACTGGATGTGGTTCTTTCCGTGGACGAGCTCGGCATCTTCAAACCCCACCCGAGCGTTTACCAGCTTGCGGTGGACCGGCTCGAGGTCGAAGCCCGTCAGGTGAGTTTTCAATCCTCCAATGCCTGGGACGCCGCCGCGGCGGCGACCTTCGGCTTTCGCGTCGCCTGGATCAATCGCTTCGAGCAGGCCGCGGAGCGCCTGCCGGACCAGCCCGACGTCCAATTACGCACACTGAGTGAGCTGCCGGCGGTGGTGTTGGCATGATCGACGGTTACCGGTGTCCCGGTAGGATGTCACCACCATGCAGATAGCCGGAAGGGCGGCGCTGGTCACCGGCGCGGGCTCGGGTCTCGGCGCCGCTACTGCGCGTCTGCTTGCGGAGCGCGGCGCCCGCGTTGCGCTGCTGGACATGGATATCGAGGCGGCTAAGGAACAGGCGAAGCCCATCGGTGGTTTGGCCATCGCCTGCGATGTCAGCGACGCGGGTCAGGCGGAGCTGGCCGTGGCCGTCGCCCGCGCCGAGCACGGGGACGCTGCCATTCTCGTCAACTGCGCCGGCATCGCGCCGGCAGGGCGCGTGGTGGGACGCGACGGACCGATGCCCCTGGAGGATTTCAGCCAGGTAATTCAGGTGAACCTGGTGGGGACTTTCAACCTGTTGCGCCTGGCCGCTGCCGGTATGACGACTCTGGAGCCCCAGGGGGACAGCGGCGAGCGCGGTGTGATCGTCAACACCGCCTCGGTTTCCGCTTTCGAAGGTCAGATCGGTCAGGCTGCCTACAGTGCTTCCAAGGCGGGTGTCGCGGGCATGACCCTTCCCGTCGCCAGGGAGCTCGCACGTTTCGGCGTGCGGGTCATGACCATCGCCCCGGGTCTCATGAGCACGCCCATGCTGCACGGCATGCCGGAAGAGGTTCAGGAGAGTCTAGCCGCGCAAGTGCCCTTTCCCGCGCGTCTCGGGCGCCCCGAGGAGTATGCCGCGCTTGTTGCCCACATCGTCGACAACCCGATGCTCAATGGCGAGGTCATTCGCCTGGACGGCGCCATCCGCATGCAGCCGAAATAATGGCATCCGGGGCCGGTATGCGGTTAGGATGTGCGTCTGCCAGCGGCAGCGAATGGCGAGCAAATTCAAACAATTAGAAAGTCGCAGGCCAAGGGCGAGGAGGGTAAGTCGATGGCTGATACAGCGACCGATGGCGGTGCGGGTGATTCCGCCCTGGATACTTTCCCCAAGTTGCTTCTGGACAATGCCGTTCGTTATCGCGACGCGCACGCCACGCGCGAGAAGGAGTTCGGCATCTGGCAATCGTGGACCTGGCACGACCTTTCCGAGGACGTGCAGGATCTGGCCTGTGGGCTCGCGGAGCTGGGGTTCCAACGCGGCGACAAGGTCGCTGTCATCGGTGACAACCGTCCACGTCTCTATGCTGCCATGTGCGCGGCCCAGGCTCTTGGCGGTGTTCCCGTGCCCATGTACCAGGATGCGGTCGCCAACGAGTTGCAGTTCGTGGTCGATCACGCAGAGGTTCGCTTCGCCATCGTCGAGGACCAGGAGCAGGTGGACAAGCTGCTGGAGATCAAGGAATCCTGTCCCCGGCTCGAGTGCATCATTTACGCCAACGTCCGCGGCCTGCGAAATTACGAGCACGCCTTTCTGCATACTTACCAAGACGTTCAGGCGAAGGGGCGGATGCGCCGTCAAAAGGACGCGGCCTTTCTCACCGGCGAAATCGCCAA
Organism: Salibacteraceae bacterium; assembly: GCA_964194585.1. Taxonomy (GTDB): domain Bacteria; phylum Pseudomonadota; class Gammaproteobacteria; order HK1; family HK1; genus JAABYT01. Next base: position 15,295 of record CAXMNG010000353.1, read on the forward strand.
AGGCAAGGGTTCGGATATCGCCATCATTCTCTATACCTCCGGAACCACCGGCAAGCCCAAAGGCGTCATCCTGAGTCAGGAGAATATTCTCGTGACCGCCAGGAATACCGTGGCAGAGGATGGGCTGCGCCAGGACGACGAAGTTCTCGCGTATCTACCCATGGCATGGGTTGGCGACAATATCTTCTCCTTCGGCCAGTCCTACGTGGCGGGCTTCTGCGTCAACTGCCCGGAGAGCAGCGCCACCGTCATGCACGATTTGCGTGAGGTCGGTCCTACATACTTTTTTGCGCCGCCGGCCATCTACGAGAATCTCCTCACGAACGTCATGATTCGCATGGAGGACGCGTCGCGGCTGAAGCGCAGCCTGTTTCACTATTTCATGGGCATCGCCAAACGTATCGGATCGCGGACGCTGGACGGAAAGCCCCTGTCGCTGAAGGATCGCCTGCTCTATCGGCTTGGTGAGATTTTCATCTACGGTCCACTCAAGAATACCCTCGGCTTTTCGCGCATTCGTATCGCCTACACGGCCGGCGAAGCCATCGGGCCGGACATTTTCGATTTTTACCGGTCCCTGGGGATCAACATCAAGCAGCTATACGGCCAGACGGAGGCCGCGGTTTTCGTAACCATGCAGCCCGACGGTGAAGTCAAACTGGATACCGTCGGCAAGCCGGCACCCCAGGTGGACGTCAGGATCGCCGATGACGGCGAGGTGATGTACCGGGGGCCCGGCGTGTTTCAGTCCTACTACAAGAATCCGGAGGCCACCGCCGAGACCAAGACCGAGGACGGCTGGGTGCATACCGGTGATGCGGGATTCTTCGATGAGGACGGCCATCTTAAAATCATCGATCGTGCGAAAGACGTGGGAAAGCTCAACGACGGTTCCATGTTTGCGCCGAAGTACATCGAGAACAAGCTCAAATTCTTCCCGCAGATAAAGGAGGCCGTAGCCTTCGGCAACGAACGCGATTGCGTCGCAGTTTTCGTTAACATCGATCTCGAGGCAGTCGGCAACTGGGCCGAAAAGCGCAACATTCCCTACGCCAGCTACCAGGAGCTGGCCGCGCGTCCCGAGGTCATCGATCTCATTCAAGAGAATCTGCAAAAAGTCAACGTTGATCTGGTCGCCGATTCACATCTGGCGGGTTCGCAGATTCGACGTTTTCTCGTGCTCCCCAAAGAGCTCGACGCCGATGACGGCGAGCTCACCCGCACGCTAAAGGTTCGGCGCCGTTTCGTCGCCGAGCGCTATGAGGCGCTGATCGACGCCCTGTACTCGGACAATGATCGGTTTTCCATGCAAGTCCAGATGGTATTTGAGGACGGCCGCACGGGCACCGTCAGCGCCGATTTGGAATTGCGCGACGTGCCGGCAGTCGCGCCGGTCGCCAAGGCAAGCTGACGGGGAAGGGCGCCCATGGCTGCTAGCGAGCGTCTTAACGGTGACGTGATACTCGACGTCAACAACATCAGCCTCGCCTTTGGCGGCGTGAAGGCGTTGGAGAACGTCAGTTTCGATGTGCGCGCGGGAGAAATCCGCGCCATCATCGGCCCCAACGGCGCCGGCAAGAGCTCGATGCTCAACGTCATCAACGGTTTTTACCATCCCCAGGATGGCGAAATCACCTACAAGGGCAAGACGCGCAAGCAGATGCGCAGCCACGAAGCCGCGGCCCAGGGAATCGCGCGCACCTTTCAAAACATCGCGCTGTTCAAGGGAATGACGACCCTGGACAACATTATGACGGGCCGCAATCTGAAGATGCGCGTCAACTTGTTTCTCCAGGCCCTGCACATCGGGCCAGCGCGGCGCGAGGAGATAGAGCATCGCGCCTTCGCCGAGCGGGTCATCGATTTCCTGGAGATTCAGGCGATCCGAAAGACGCCGGTGGGGCGTTTGCCCTACGGACTGCAGAAACGTGTCGAGCTTGGCCGCGCGCTGGCGGCGGAACCCGATTTGCTTCTGCTCGACGAACCGATGGCGGGAATGAACACCGAAGAGAAGGAGGACATGTGCCGCTTCATTCTCGACGTGAACGACGAGTTCGGTACGACCATCGTCCTCATCGAGCATGACATGAGCGTGGTCATGGATATTTCCGACCGTGTCGTGGTGCTCGATTACGGGCGCAAGATCGCCGATGGCTCACCAGATGACGTCCGTGGGAACAAACAAGTCATCGAGGCCTACTTGGGTGTTGCGCATGACTGAAGACAAAAGAGCCGCTGAACTGTCATGGAAATTCTGAACGCAGTTTTCATCGCCCCGTTCGTCGACATGTGGGAATTTCCCGCGTTCTTCGTCGAGGTAGTCATCGCCGGCGTGCTCACCGGTGTAATGTATTCCCTGGTGGCGCTCGGCTTTGTCCTCATCTTCAAGGCTTCCGGCGTGTTCAACTTTTCCCAGGGCGCGATGGTGCTGTTCGCGGCGCTGACGCTGGTCGGTTTGATTGAAAAGGGTGTGCCTATATGGCTTGCGTTGATTCTCACCATGGTAGTCATGATCGCGCTCGCCTTCGCTGTTGAACGCCTCATGCTGCGGCCGCTGGTGAATCAGGATCACATCATCCTGTTCATGGCTACTATCGGACTGACTTTTTTCCTGGAGGGTTTCGGAGAAACCCTGTGGGGAAGCAACGTGAAGCGGTTGGATGTCGGCATTCCCAACGAATCATTCGAAATCCACGGCGTGCTGCTCAACCAATTCGATTTGTTCGCCGCCGCTATCGGTGCCGTGTTGGTGGCGGGGCTGGCGATATTCTTCCATAAGACGCCAGTCGGGCGCGCCTTGCGCGCAGTCGCCGACGACCATCAGGCAGCGATGTCGGTGGGAATACCTCTCAAGACCATCTGGATCATCGTCTGGTCAGTGGCGGGAATCGTCGCCATGGTGGCCGGGATCATGTGGGGTGCAAAGAGCGGCGTGCAATTCTCCCTGTCCCTGATCGCGCTGAAAGCGCTGCCGGTGCTCATTCTCGGTGGATTCACCTCGGTGCCCGGCGCCATCGTCGGCGGACTCATTATCGGCGTCGGCGAAAAGGTTGCCGAGATCTACTGGGGCCCGCTGGTGGGGGGCGCCATCGAGAACTGGTTCGCCTACATGCTGGCGCTTGCGTTTCTCCTGTACCGGCCCCAGGGGTTGTTTGGCGAAAGAATCATCGAAAGGGTTTGAATCCACATGCTTTACCGTGAAGCGGGACAATTCAAAACGAGCTATGCCGCCGATCAGGCGATGTTCCCAATCGCGCAGGACCGCTGGTTCGTGTTCGCGCTGTTGTTGATTGCCTATCTGGTCGTACCGTTCATCGCCAATGAATACTGGCTCCAGGCCGTGCTCATCCCGTTTCTGGTTTTCAGCATGGCGGCCATCGGACTCAATCTGCTCATCGGCTATGCCGGCCAGCTGAGCCTCGGCACCGGCGCTTTCATGGCCGTGGGCGGTTACTCGACCTACAAGCTGATCACGGCGTTTCCCGATCTCAATGTCATCGTCGCCTTTCTCATCGCCGGTGTCATCACCGCCGGCGTCGGCCTCGTCTTCGGTATTCCGAGTCTGCGCATCAAGGGCTTTTACCTGGCCGTCGCGACCCTGGGGGCGCAGTTCTTCCTCAGCTGGATGTTCAACAGAGTGCCCTGGTTCTACAACTACAATCCGTCGGGGACCATTACCACGCCGCCGCGTACCATTTTCGGCGTCATGGTCACCGGGCCGGAGGCCACCGCCGAGGTGCGCTACCTGGTGGCGCTGACACTGGTGGCGGTGCTGGCGCTGGCGGCCAAGAATCTCGTGCGCAGCCGCATCGGGCGATCCTGGATGGCCATCCGTGACATGGACATCGCCGCCGAGATCATCGGCTTCCGACCGATGCAGACCAAGCTGACGGCATTCGCGGTTTCGTCGTTCTACTGCGGTGTGGCGGGAGCGATGTTGCTGTGCCTGTATCTCGGCAGCGTGGAGACCGAGGCCTACGACATCAACGTCTCTTTCCAGGTGCTGTTCATGGTCATCATCGGCGGGCTCGGAAGCATCTTAGGCTCCTTTCTGGGTGCTGCATTCATCATCCTGGTGCCGATATTTCTCACCAACGCACCGCAGCTTTTCGGCATCGCCATGGCAACCGACACCCAGAAGCATCTGGAGGTCATGATTTTCGGCGGCTTGATCGTCTATTTCCTCATCGTCGAGCCCCGCGGGTTCGCGCGATTGTGGCAGATCGCGAAGGAGAAGCTGAGAATCTGGCCGTTTCCCTATTAGTAACCCGGGGCCCGCCCCCGGAGGCTTTGCCCTGTTCCCGCCCCATGCTAGAGTCCGGGGGCACGGCGTAACGACCGATGAATAAGCATAAATGAGGCAGGAGGAAGTTATGAAAATCAAGAAGTTAATTCTATCTGTCCTGGGTGTAGTGGTCGCGGCCACTGGCGTTTTCGCCGGCCCGGCCATGGCCGCCGAGGAGCAGTTCTTTCCCATGCTCATATACCGGACCGGCCCCTATGCCCCCAGCGGCATCCCCATCGCGAATGGCTTTCGCGACTATTACACGTTGCTCAACAAGCGCGACGGCGGCATCAACGGCGTCAAGGTCACTTTCGAGGAGTGTGAGACTCAGTACAACACCAAGCTCGGCGTCGAGTGCTACGAGAAGCTCAAGAACAAGGGAACCCACGGCGCGACACTGGTGAATCCCTTCAGCACCGGTATTACCTATCAGCTGATCCCGAAAGCACCGGTCGATAAGGTTCCGATATTTTCCATGGGCTACGGGCGCACGGCGGCCGCCGATGGGCGCGTGTTCGAGTGGATTTACAATTTCCCGACCACCTACTGGAGCCAGGCTTCCGCGTTCATCAATTACGTGGCGCAGCAGGAAGGCGGTCTCGACAAGCTCAGGGGTATGAAAATCGCCCATGTCTACCACAACAGTGCGTATGGCAAGGAAGCGAATCCCACCCTCGGCGTGCTGGCCGAAAAGTACGGCTTCAAGCTGACCCTGCTGGCCGTCGACCACCCGGGACAGGAGCAGAAGGCTACCTGGCTGCAGATCCGCAAGCTGCGGCCCGAGTGGATCTTCATGTCCGGTTGGGGTGTGATGAATCAGGTCGCGATCAAAGAGGCCGCGGCGGTTAACTATCCCATGGATCACTTCGTCGGCAACTGGTGGTCCGGCAGCGACGCGGATGTCATTCCGGCCGGTGCTGCGTCCAAGGGCTACAAGTCCGCGGCGCTTCATCAGCCTGGCACCAAATTCAGGGTGCACGATGACATCATCCAGTACGTCTACAACGGTGATACCGCGGAAGCCGCAAAGAACAACATCGGTGAGGTGCTCTACAATCGTGCCGTCTTGAACGCCATGTTCGGTTCGGAAGCGGTGCGTACCGCGCAAGCCAAGTTCGGCAACAAGGCCATGACCGGCAAGCAGGTTCGCTGGGGCCTGGAGAACCTGAACGTCACCGCGGAGCGGCTCTCGCAGCTCGGCATGGAAGGGTTCACGCGGCCGGTAAAGGTTTCCTGCTCCGACCACGAGAGCGGCGGTCCGATCCTCATCCAGCAGTGGGACGGCAACCAGTGGAAGATCGTCAGCGACTGGGTGCCGACCATGCGCGACGTGGTGCGGCCGATGATCGAGAAAGCGGCGGCGGCGTATGCCAAGGAGAACAATATCACTCCACGCACCTGCAGCTGAGCCAGGAGTTAAATCGAGGGCGAGTGGCCGTGGGCGACATCAACAACGGCACAGCGCTGCTTGTCGTCAACAACATCGAGGTGATCTACGATCACGTCATCCTGGTGTTGAAAGGCGTTTCGCTGGAGGTTCCCGAGGGGGGCATCGTCGCCCTCCTCGGGGCCAACGGCGCTGGTAAGACAACCACTCTCAAAGCCATCTCCAACCTGCTCAAGTCCGAGCGCGGCGACGTCACCAAGGGTTCCATCGAGTTCAAAGGCGAGCGCACCGACAGGCTCGACCCGTCGGAGCTGGTGCAACGCGGTGTGATTCAGGTCATGGAGGGCCGCCGCTGCTTCGAGCACCTGACGGTGGAAGAAAATCTGCTCACGGGCAGCTATACGCGCAAGGATGGCCGCGCCGCAGTCAATGAAGACATAGAGAAGGTCTATCATTATTTTCCGCGACTGAAAGAGCGGCGCAACGCACAGTCCGGCTACACTTCCGGCGGCGAGCAACAGATGACCGCCCTGGGACGCGCACTCATGGCGCGTCCGTCGGTCATTCTTCTGGACGAGCCGTCCATGGGATTGGCGCCGCAGCTGGTGGAAGAAATTTTCGAAATCGTCGAGCGCCTGAATAAAGATGAAGGCGTTACCTTTCTGCTCGCCGAGCAAAATACCAATATCGCGCTGCGTTATGCGAACCATGGCTATATTCTCGAGAATGGCCGTGTAGTGCTCGACGGCACCGCGGTCGAGCTGCGCGACAACACCGACGTCAAAGAATTTTACCTCGGCATTAGCGAGGGTGAGCGAGTCAACTTCCGCAACGTCAAGCACTACCGTCGCCGCAAACGCTGGTTAACCTAGAAGTTTTAGTGGCATTCCCGCGTAAGCGGGAATCTTAATTACCCTTTGTCATTTCCGCACGAGCGAGAATCTTAATTACCCTCTGTCATTCCCGCGTAAGCGGGAATCACAGAG
>CAXMNG010000354.1:0-8807 GCA_964194585.1 Salibacteraceae bacterium
TCCCACACGTGGAGCACGGGCGTTCGCTCGGCCACCTCCAGCAGCCACCCCGACAGCGCATCGAGTGTCTGCTCCCGCTTCTGCTGGGGACTCAGAACCAGTGGCGTGTAGCGCCCCTCCGGCAGCGACAGTGACAGGAGCTCCGCATAAAGCGGCACCGCCTCCGCCGCCGGGAGACTCTGGCCCTCGAGTGCCTTTTCCAGCCTCTCGAGTCTCACCGCCGGCGTGTCTTCCGGCTTCCAGCCGATCACGCGCTTCAGGTGCTCGATGACAGGATAGAGGGTACTGTTGACGTGGTAGGGCGAGCAGCGGGTCGCGACCCAGACGTAGTCCTGCCCCGATACGTGCTCACGCAACGCTTCCAGCAGCCGCGACTTGCCTATTCCGGCTTCGCCCTGGATCAGAACCACCTGACCATGGCCTTCTTTGCTCGCCTCCCACGAGCGCACCAACAAACCCAGCTCCTCCTGCCGCCCCACGAGGGGCAATCCGCCTTCGATGTGTCCCGCCTGGAAGCGACTTTCCACTTCGCGCTCGGCCACGACGCGCCACACGCTCACCGGCTCCGAGATGCCCTTCAGCTCATGCGTGCCGCGGTCCCCGAGCTCGAAGAGCTCACCCACGAGCCGCCGGGTCACCGGCCCAATCACGAGCTGGTTCGGCTGCGCGATCCCTTGTAACCGCGCTGCCAGATTGGGCGTCTCACCAACGACTGCCGCCTCTTCCGCCGCGCCCTCGCCAATGATGTCGCCAACCACGACCGGACCCGTGGTAACGCCGACTCGTACGGCCAGCTCCAACCCATGGGCGTTCCCCACTTCGGCATTGAGTGCCGCCATTGACTGCACGATGTCGAGCCCGGCGCGCACTGCGCGCTCCGCATCATCCTCGTGGGCCTGCGGGTAGCCGAAGTACACGAGAATACCGTCGCCCATGTAGCGGGCGATGAAGCCCTGATAGCGCTGTATGGCTTCGCGGCAGCGGTTTTGAAATGCCGTGATGACCTCACGGAGATCCTCGGGATCGAGCCTGGTCGAGAGCGCCGTGGAGCCCACGAGATCACAGAACATGACCGTGAGCTGTCGTCGCTCGGCGTCCGTGCGTGTGAGTTCGGCAGGTTTCGGTGGCGATGAACCGGAACGTGCGGGCTGTGCGAGCGTCTCGGCGTCCGCGTGTCGCGACTGAGACGATCTGCCGGGAGGTACTCTGGCTTTCACCGACGGGGCGTCGCCGGATGCGGCAACCGGGTGGAGTCTTTCGTCACCCGTCCAGATCAGGATTTCGCCGTCTTCCTCCGCCACCTGCCGAGCGTGAACCAATTCGAAGCAAAGGTCCTCCAGCAACTCCTGGTCCAAATCAAATTCCCGTTTCAGGAACCGAAAGGAAACGCGTTGCTCGCGTTCGAGCAACCAGGTGACTACCGCCAGAAGCTTCGAATAGTCCATATTCCCTGTCTGCAGGGATTGGAGCTTATGCTGGAAATACTAACCCATTTGCATACGAACTAGAACAGTCCGTCAATTCATTCAGCACGTTGACTCAGCGCGAAAAACATCGTCATATCGAGTGCGAGATCCACACCCGTATGTGCACCATATATAATTTTCCTGCTGCCGCCCGGCAACATCAACACGACGCCGAAAGGCTGCTCGAGTTCCATTCCAGAGATAGTGACCTCACTATGACCTGCAGCAATCATTCTCAGCGGTAAGTCAGTCTGAAAAGAATAGGAGATGCGTTGACGTTCGAGCCACGGGACGAGCTGGTCAAAGAAATAAGCGAAATCACTTGACACATCGCCGCGGTCGGCCGTCTCGACGCGAGCGTCGTCGATAAAGAAGAAACACGCCTGGTTTCCTACGGAATCGTCGTCAAGCACAAACCGACCGCGGGTTTCCACAAATGAAATACTTTCTTTCAGCTTTGGCAGCGTCCACTGATAGGTCCCTCCGGGATCCATGATGAGATCGGAATAGAACTGCACCTGAAATCCTTCTTTACCTGAAGTCACTTTCGATCGCGCCAGAGGATTGACAAAATCCTCGCCGCTCCAAGCGGCAACGTTCAGAGGACCCAGATATTCGATAGTGCTGCCGACAAGCTCATAGGCTACTAATCCCCATGAGTACTCGGTTCCGACCTCGGCCAGAATCAATACTTTGTCGTCTCCTGTATAAAAGGCGGGCCGCAGAATGTAGCTGTCGCTCATTCCCTTTCCACGGTAAACAGTTCTGAAGGTCTCGCCTTCATCGTGCACAAGAAAGAACCGCCTACCGAAGTCCGTCCGACCACGGTGATCGTTCACCGCAGACACCAGGTAGACATCAGGCTGGCCCGGCATCCGGTAGACTAGAGGAAACTCATCCTGTCCGAATTCTGCGTAGAAATATTCTGCGACTTTTTCCCCGAGCTCCCGATCGAGGACTGTGGAGTCGTACCCGAAGCTCCGATTGCTTTCCCTGACGATTGTCAGATTCGGATTGTATGCCTGCAGCTCCGTTTGCGACGAAACTGCGGTTCCGCTCTCGTAGTCCGCCTTCGTGCAGTTCTGAGCACTCTCGTCCAGCTCATAACCGATATAGTGGTAGCGATGCCAACGCCTTTCACCCTGAAACGGCAATCCTGACCAGATCGTCAGGTGCAAACCCTCGGCTGATAGGCAAGCGCGAAACGATTCTTCTGCTCCGTCTCGATCGAGATCGGCGCGCACATAATCGTCGCGAACAATGAGCTCGGTCTGAGGAATCAACGTGGCGATGAATACATCGTAGTCCCGAGGATTACCCTTGAGGATTTCTAAACGATATGTCGAATCGTCGTGGGTTCCAACTAGACCGGGAATGGCCGACCCCGAAACACAGGATCCTTCGAGCTGTCCCGTAATTCGGGCGTTGAGGATTTTGCGGGCCTGCGGCTCGATCAATGTAACGACCGTACCTTCGGGAAGCCCCGGCACCCGAATTGCCAGACATGCACCTTCAACGGGATGAATACCCGCAAGACCGATGAGCTCTTCGAAATCGCCGGACGCTGCTGCAGAGAGCGCATACGCGGCCGCCAACAGCAAAATCACAGTGGCCCCGCACGCGCGTCTCAACCAAGGTAGCAAGTCATGACCTCCTGTGAATTGCCCGACTTGATGCTCAGGTACTTTTCGTAGAACGACTTGTCGATGGCCCGCAGCGACTTCTTGGTATTCTTCAGCCGATAACGGCGCCGGTGTGATGGGCCACCGTTGTAGACCGCATAGGTAGCACGGGCAAGAGCGTCCGCGATCCCGTACTTGTTCTCACGCTTCCTGATCGCGTAGTGGGTCAGGTAGTGGGCAAGAATGTCCGCGCCCGCGCGCGCGTTGTAACCGATATTCTCGGCCAGATCCGCGATGTCATAGAAACCCCGCCAGGCGTTGGGGTCCACCTGCATCATACCCAGTGCCCCGGTCACCGACTGGATGGTTTCGACCTTGCCCTTTTTACGTACAAACTGCCGCCAGCAACTTTCCTTCCAGGCGGTGGCGAGCACCAGATCGTGAAACAACTGCGCATGCTTCGCCGGGACCTTGCCCTTCCCCATGGTCACCTCCACCGTCTGCCCGAGCAGATCCTCCACCAGGGGCAGGTAACCTTTCGCGTTCTTGTAATCCGGAACCCACAAATTGAGCTTTACCACCAGCAGCGGGTCGATACGCGCGCTCGCATGCGCCTTGCGGAGCATGCCGTCCAGCCACCACGCGCCGCCGTCGCGCTGGGGCGGCGCAATCGCCGGTCCGAAGCCCATCAGCGACCGCAGCTCCGGGTCCACCTCGTGGCTGCGCGTCAGCGGATCCCCCGCAGCCGCCGGGGCGATCATGCGCGCCATGCGCCGCAGCCCATCGGCACTGAGATCGAGCCCCGCGCCCGGCCCCAGACTCTGGATGCCTTTCAGGGCATCCGCGGCGGCGATGAAGCTCAAGTACTGCAGGGCCGTCTCACCGGGAAGTCCGGTCTGCATTTCCCTCAGTACCGGCGCGAGACGATCCCAGGTCTGGACGAATAGTTGCGGTACCGGGTCGGGGCCCCGGGGCGGCGACGCCAGAATGGCCACGATATCGTAGCGCGCCGACAGCAACACGTCGAACAGCGCACTTCGGGATGCATCCCCGGTCGTATCCCGCGCAGACGCCTTGACGACGAAGGTCAGAAAGGCATCCCACTGTCGCCACGCCTGCTGCCAGCGAGCCAACTCTTCAGGCGTGAGCACCGCCTCGCGTAACGGCTCGGCTTGAGGCACGTCCGGTATGTCGACGCGGGCCGCGAGGGCGAGCGCGTCCTGCTCCACGCTGACACCGGTGAGCGACAGGGAGTCGATGATGTGTTGCGTGCGTTCGGCATCACCTCTGGTCAGCATCAATGGCAGCAGCGATCGGATCTCGGCAAGGGGCGTTTGCAGATCGACCGTAAGCGTATCGAGCCGTGGATGAACGTGATTCGAAACCCGACCCCAGATTACCCCCGCGATGGTCGACGGCCCGCCGTCGTCGTCGAGCAGGCGCGAGTCCACGGTGCGGAAGAGGACTCTCGGATTACGTCCATCGAGCTCCGCCTGGTGATCGGTCTCGACGAAACCCGTCCAATCGAGAAGCACCAGGCACTGGGTGCCGATGGCCGTCGCCACCCGCCCTCTGGCGGCACTGCGTATGCGCAGCAAGCCATCGACGCCACTCAACTGTGGATCCGAGAGAAGCAGGTAATTGCATCCGGAGCCGTCTTTCATCGCCACCAGGGATTGACCGGACCCCGTGAAAAGCTGATCGACGAGGACCTTCTCGATCAGTGCGTTATCGAAGCGCAGGGGAAGCGCGACCTCGCGCGCGACCGCAATCTCTCCGATGAAGAAAAGCAATGTCAGCGCAAGAAGGACTGCGGCCCGGAACGATGGAATATGCATGGCGATATATACTTACCAGAAGCATCCCTCGGCAATTTTACCCGACGAGGTCGATATGCCGGAAGCAGTGATTACGGTTTTCGGTGGCACCGGGTTTCTCGGCTCGGCGATCGTACGAACGCTGCTGCAACAGGGAGCCCGCGTCCGCATTGCCGCACGCCGACCCGAGCGCCTGCACCCGTTCGAGCACCCCGAGCGCCTGACGACGCTGCAGGCCGACATTACAGACGTGGCGTCGGTTGCAGCGGCACTGGACGGATGCCGGGCCGTCGTCAACGCCATCGGTCTCTATGTGGAGCACGGTGCCGACACATTCGAAGCGGTTCACGTGCGCGCTGCCGAGAATGTGGCGCGACTCGCGGCGCAGGCCGGGGTCGAACAACTCGTCCATGTGTCGGGGATCGGCGCAAGCGCCGACTCTTCCTCCTCCTACGTGCGGGCGCGTGCGGATGGTGAGCGCCGCGTGAGTGACAGCTTCGGCGATGCGAGCATCTTACGCCCGAGCGTTCTGTTCGGGCCGGGCGACAGCTTCCTGAGCACTATTGATGGGATCTCACGTCTGTCACCTATATTTCCGCTCTTCGGCGACGGCGGTACACGCATGCAACCGGTTTACGTGGACGACGTAGCGGAAGCCGTTGCGCGCGTTCTCGAAGACTCGACGACACGTGCGCGCATTTGCGAACTCGGTGGCCCGCGGATCTACACCTACCGCGAGATCATCGAATGCGTGCTCGACTATCGCAGGCGCCGGCGCGTGCTGATGCCCGTGCCATTCGGAATCTGGGCCGCCCAGGCAAAGCTGCTGGCGGTAGTTCCGAGCGCCCCTTTAACGGTAGACCAGGTAATCCTGATGCGCGACGACAACGTGGTCGGCGATGGCGTGGTGACCCTGAAGGATCTCGGTGTCACCGCCCGTTCCATCGAGGACATGCTGCCCGTGTGTTTTCGCCAGGGTCCCGGCGCCGCGGAGAATCGCTGACGACTTCATCCCCGGCTTTACTTCTTCCAGACAATATCCAGCAGCTTGGCGACTGCGAGACATTCCAGCCCGAAGGGAAGGTAGCCGCTGTATCCCAGTATCGGCATATGGAAGAGCTCGAAGCGGTGCACGAAGGGCACGGAGTACTCCCAGTGGGCGAGGCTCTTGTAGTTCCACATCTCCCAGAAAAACCCGCACACCAGCCCGGCCAGAGCGACCTGCCAGATCTCCCGCCAGTCACCCCTGGCCGGCCCATCCAGAATCGACGCTTCGCCGCGGATTACCTGGAGCGCGGTGATCGACGCGAGCGGCGCGAGCCACAACAGTGAAAACAACGCATTGGGCCACACACCGACCGCCGCGAGGCCGACACTGGAGACGATCAGCAGGGCCCAGGCGATTCCTTTGCGGCGGAGCACGTTGAACGCCCGGGCATTCTCCAGCCCGTCGCTCAATCGCGGAAACGAGGCCAGCAATTCCCGCGTGCCGAGTACCGCTGGCAACACCGTGGCGAATGGCATGGTCGCCTGCCAGAAGTACTCCCAGGGGCCGAGGGTGCCAACGCCAATGTAGTGCCAGTTCTGAACAAAGCGATTCAGATACTCGAACAACCACCAGAAGGCCGCGCTGGCGGGAAACAGCGCCAGCAAGGTTGCCGGCCTGTGCGTCAACATGCATCGACCGGTATGCGCCGAGGTCAGCGCGTTGACGATCACGATATAGCCGAGCCAGAGCAGGCCGAAGGTGAAGGTCTGCATAGGCGCGAACCACGAAAAGCGGCTCCACGCGAGCAGCCAGACGACGCCGAGATAGATGACCGCCAGCCATCCCCACCATGGAAAGCGGGCGGCGGGTGGCGGGCTTGCTTCGACGCTCCCGTGGGCGCGGACGATCCGGCGCACGAAGGGCAGCACCGCGACGATGACCAACAGTGCGGTCGCTGCGAAGAGCCACCAGGAAAACGCCCCATGGATGACGTACACGCTACGGGGTGGAAACTCGAGATAGGGTGCGAGGGGTTTACCCGCCAGGGCGACTCCGGCGAGGGGCAGGCCGACCAGGATCAGTGTCAGCAGTAAAAGCAAAATCAGAAATCGCGCCACGTTCCGTAGCGTCAAGTGATCTCATCGATTTGGCAACAGCGCTGTGGGGAATGCGAACCAAAAGGAGCAGCAGGTCGGCCTGCTGCTCCTTCCCTGATATTCGCCTAGGCGGCCCAGAAGGGCTTGCCGGCTTCGGCGCGGGCGGCCGAGTGGCTCACGCCGATGTCCTGCAACATCTCCGGTGACATCTCGGCGAGGCGTCCCCGCTGCCGGGCGCGTTCACGCCAGACGGCGACCGTGGCCCACGTGTGTGTGCGTGCCGTGGACACCGCTGTGTGCCCGAGCGCGTAGCGATTTTTCAATACTGTGGTAGTCATGGCTAATCTCCATTCACGGCTGATTTGAGGGTGTAGTGGCTTGCGACGGATGCAGGATCGCCTAAGCACAGTTGACTGACAAACGGATAATTTTTAGCCTATGACATAGAATTATTAGTCCATCAGGAGACCGTGATGGCCACACGACTACCGCCCCTCAACGCCCTCAGGGCCTTCGAGGTCGCCGCCCGATGCGGAGGATTCACGCGCGCCGCCAGAGAGCTACACGTGACCCCGGCGGCCGTCAGCCATCAGATAAAATCCCTGGAATCGCACCTGGACGTGGAGTTGTTCCGGCGCCTGCCCAGGGGCCTGGAGATCACCGAGGCCGGCAGGAAGCTCCTACCGCAGCTCACGAGGGGCTTCGACCATTTCGCCCGTGCCGTCGATGGTCTGAGCCCCGGAGGGCTCGCAGGCCCGCTCACCATCAGCACGGCGCCCTCCTTCGCGACCCTCTGGCTGGTCCCGCGCCTGGACAGCTTCCTGCACGCCTACCCGGACATTCAGGTGAGCGTGCTGGCGAAGACGGTGGCGCCGGATCTGAACGCCGGTGAGGTGGACATCCGTTTGCCCTACGGCATGGGCAACTATGCCGGGTTCGCGACCAGCCTCGTCATGCGCGAGCGGATCTTTCCGGTTTGCGCGCCGACCCTGCTCAATCAGTCCCGGCTTCGCCGCTTCGCGGATCTCCGCCACCACACGCTCCTGCACGACATCAATACCGGCGCCGAGGAACCGACCATGACCTGGCGGCGCTGGTTGCGCGACGCGGGAGTAACCGGTGTCGATGCCACCCGGGGCGTCAAGTTCGGTGACTCCATTCTACTCACCGAGGCAGCCGTGCGCGGCCAGGGTGTTGCTCTGGGGCGCATGTCGCTGGTGGGAGATCACCTGGCGACCGGCCGCCTGGTGCGCCCGCTGAAGACGTCTCGGCCGGCCGATTACGCGTATTATGCGGTGACGACCCACGCCGGCGCGCAGCGTCCCCGGGTACAGGCATTTCTCGGCTGGCTGGAAGCGCAGGTGGAGCGCGACGCGATTGAGACCGACAGCGACTCTTGAAGGGGAATATGAACGTGGCACGAAAATTCGACGCAATTGTCATCGGCACCGGCCAGTCGGGGCCCGCCTTGGCGGCCCGGCTGACGAAGCAAGGACTGAAGACGGCGGTCATCGAACGAAATCTCTTCGGCGGCACCTGCGTGAATGTCGGCTGCACTCCCACCAAGGCGCTGGTCGCCAGCGCCCGCGCCGCCCACATGGCGCGACGGGGCGCCGACTTCGGCGTCACGATTGCAGGTTCCATCGACGTCGACATGAAAGGCGTGAAGGCGCGTAAGGACGCTATCGTGCGTCAATCCAACCAGGGCGTCACTAACTGGCTGGAGAACATGGAGAACGCTACGGTTTTCCGCGGCCATGCCCGATTCGAAGCGGCTCACACCGTGCGTGTCGACGACGAGTTGCTCGAAGGCGACA
>CAXMNG010000355.1:0-3375 GCA_964194585.1 Salibacteraceae bacterium
TACCCATGAGCACGCCATGGCGCTGGGCGGCCTGTTCCAGGCCGTGTCCCTGGTGCAGCAGGTGGCGCAGGAGGGTAAGGTCGATTCCGAGCCCTTCGAATCGATTATCGCCAGCGTGTTCCGCGTCGACGCGGAGAACACCGATGCCGTCTACGGCGGCGACACGCAGCTCACCCGCGGACTGCAGGTCCTGTGCCGTCAGCTCGGCAGGGACAAATCCCGGCAGGACGCGGAGCTCATGCGCTACGCCGTATCGTTAATGTTTCTCGAGCGCCAGCTGGTGCGCAGCACCAAGATGATGGAGCGGCTGCGCCAGGGCATCGACACCGCCACCGCGCAAAGCGAGCACTTCTCCCTCACCCACGAGAACGTGCTCGCGCGTCTCGCCGACACCTACGCCTCCACCGTGAGCCAGCTGCAGCCGCGCATCATGGTGCAGGGCAAGCCCGAGTATCTGAATACTCCCGCCAACGCCAACCGCATCCGTGCCCTGCTGCTGGCCGGCATGCGCTCGGCGGTGCTGTGGCGGCAGCTCGGTGGGAACCGCCTGCGGTTGCTCTGGACGCGGAAGAGCATCGTGCGCTGTGCGGAGGAGTTGCTGGATGGACGTTCGGAGTCGGAACCAACGCCACCGCCGGCTGAGGAGTAGAAAAAGGGGACAGATCTATTTATTCGGCGGGCCGAAATCGGCCCGCCGAATAAATAGATCTGTCCCCTTTTTTAGTCTTCAGCCGCCGCTGATGATCGGGATCTGCAGTATCTGTCCGACTCTGATGTCGCTGCCGTTGATTGCGTTGACCTTTCGCAGATCCTTCAGTGACACGCCGTAGATACCCGCGATGCGGCCGAGGGTGTCGCCGCGGGCGATGATGTGGCTGCGCGCGGCGAGGCGCGTGCCCGGCGGGGCATTGTGCTTAAAGTAGCCGCGCACGCCGGCCATCATGGCCTTGGCGAGCTTGCGCTGCTGGGCGCGGCTGCGCAGGCGCTTTTCTTCCTTCGGATTGGACAGAAAAGCCGTCTCCACCAGAATGGACGGAATGTCCGGTGACTTGAGCACCATGAATCCCGCCCGCTGCACGCGGCCCTTGTGGGTCTTGCCGAGGGCCCGGAGTTGCTTCAGCACGTTGGTGCCAACATCGGTGCTGGCACTGAGGGTCGCGGTCTGAGACAGATCCAGGAGCACCGAGGCCAGCAGGTCGTCCTTGTCGTCCAGGGACACGCCACCCACGAGATCCGCGGCGTTCTCCTGCTCCGCGAGCCAGCGCGCGGCTTCACTGCTGGCGCCGTTGCGCGACAGCACGTACACCGCCGATCCCCGCACCCGCGGATCCTTGAACGAGTCCGCATGCACGGAGACGAACAGATCGGCGCGTTGCTCGCGGGCAATTTTCATGCGCCGGCGCAGGCCCACGTAGTAGTCACCGCGACGCACCAGGACCGGGCGCATACCGGGCTCGTTCTTGACCTGCTTGCTGAGCTCTTTGGCGATGGCGAGCACGACGTTCTTCTCTAGCGTGCCCTTGCGCCCGATGGTGCCGGGATCCTCGCCGCCATGACCGGCATCGATGGCGATGATCAGATCCCTGAGCTTGCTGGGATTGCGCGGCGCCGCGCGTTTGATGCTTTCTTTCAGGGCCTCTTTGGGATCGCCCTTGTCGTACAGATCCACCACCAGGCGATAGCCGTACTGCTTGTTGGGCTTGAGAAGAAAGCTGCGCGGGCGCACGGGCTTGCGCAGATCGAACACCACGCGCAGATCCCGGTGATTGCGTTGCGCATGACGAATGCGCCTCAGCAGCTGGTCGGAATCCGTTGGCCGATCGACGTCGCTCTCTAAAGACGTGTCACGGAGATCCACCACCACCCGCGCCGGATTGTTCAACACGAACAGGGTGTGCTCCAGGGGGCCGTTCACGTCGAAGACGATGCGGGTGCGATCCGGCGCCGGCCACATGCGCACGTTCTTCACGGTAGCCTGCCCGGCAAGGCAAGTGCACGCGACCGTCGACAGGATCAGGGCGGTTATGATTCGCATTAGTAGAGGTGTTGTGACGACTGCAGTAACTACAAATATCTAGGACATTCCGTGGGTTATTGCAAGTATCTTACTTAAGTTATTAACAGATCTCCAATCCATTGAGACCCTCGACGCTGCTATCTATCTGATTCTAGCAACCATTTACGACGGACGGCCGCGTTAGAAGATCGCGAGCAATGCCTCGCCTCTGGGGGTCCGGGCGCTGACGCGGGCGTCCCGCCCGGCGCCGACAACGGTCAGATGCACGTGCAGATCCGCTTCCGGCAACCAGCCCTCGGCGCGCTCGGGCCACTCGATGACGACCAGGGCAGGCGCCGCGAAGGCGTCGCGGAGGCCCAGGTGCTCGAGCTCATCGCCGCCGCTGTTGCCGTCGCCATCGCCGAGCCGATACAAATCAATATGATAGAGCGTGATGGCACCGTCGGTGTACGGCTCGACCAGAGTATAGGTGGGGCTCTTGATCGGGCCTTGGATACCTAAAGCGCGCGCAAGCCCGCGCACCAGCGTGGTCTTTCCCGCGCCCAGCCTGCCGCGCAGGTGGATGCTGGCGGCGACGGGGGATGGGGGGCTTGCGTCAGCCTCCTCCAGGAGCGCCGCGGCGAGGCGCGCGCCCAGGGCTTCGGTGTCGGAGGCATGGGGCAGGTGCATGGCTCACAGAGTATTCACCAGGGTGCGCAGGGGCGACATCAGATCGCCGGCCAGCAGTCCACGCTCGCCGTCGGCGGCGGCCAGATCCGCGGCCGCGGCGTGCAGGACCACGCCGGCGGTCGCTGCCACTCCGGGCGCCAGCCCTTGCGCCACCAGGCCCGCGATGACGCCACTCAGCACATCGCCCATGCCGCCGGACCCCATGCCGGGATTGCCACCTTCGCACACGTGGATGGCGTCGCCGGATTCGCACACCAACGTGCCCGCGCCCTTCAACACCACCGTCGCCCGGTAGCGCTCGGCAATCGCCCGCGCGGCGGCAAAGCGATCCGCTTCGATGTCGCGGGAAGAACACTGGAGCAGACGCCCGGCTTCGCCTGCGTGGGGTGTCATGAGCCGGGCTTGCACGCCATCGTGGTTTTCCGTCGCCGACTCGGCGAGGAGATTCAGCGCGTCCGCATCCACGATGAGGGGTTGCGAAGTGGCGAGCGCCGCGCCGAGCATCGCCCTGCCCCACTCGCCCCGCCCCAGCCCCGGCCCCACCGCCGCCACCGTGGCACGTTCCAACAAGAGCGCCAGCGCACCCGCGTCTTCGACACCGTGGCACATGAGCTCCGGGCGCTGGCTCGCCAGCACACCGGCGTGGGCGGCGCGCGTGGCAATACTGGTAAGGCCTGCGCCGATCCGCG
>CAXMNG010000356.1:0-3361 GCA_964194585.1 Salibacteraceae bacterium
CGAGCGCCGCCCAACCTATATCAACGTATCTTCTCCGCGCCCGTAGTCCTCTTCGAGGAAGGAACTCCGCACCGATATCCGCTCATGATGCTTGCAAAAAGCATTCGAGCAGCGCTCGCGCCGACTGCATGCCGATCTCCAGGTTTCTCTGAATGTCTTCCATGGTGATGGTGGCTTCTCCGCGCCCCGCCGCCGCGTTCGAGACCACCGCGCAGTGGGCGTAGCGCAAGCCCGCCTCCCGGGCGAGGCCGGCTTCCGGCATACCGGTCATGCCCACCATGTGGCAGCCGTCACGTTCCAGCTTGTCGATCTCCGCGGCGCTTTCGAACCTCGGGCCCTGGGTGGTGGCGTAGGTTCCCCAATCCAGGGCCTCGACCCCGGCTTGGCCGGCCGCCTGAATCAACGCCTTCCTCAGCTCCGGGCAGTAGGGCTCGGCGAATTCCACGTGCACCACCTGGGTAAGGTCGTCCTCGAAAAAAGTGTGACCCCGCGACCAGGTGTAGTCGACGATCTGATCCGGAATGGCAAGCATCGCCGGTGTGAATGCCGCGTGAATTCCTCCCACGGCCGCTACCGCGACGACCCTCTCGACTCGGATCTGTTTCAACGCCCAGATATTGGCGCGGTAGTTTACCTTGTGCGGCGGAATAGTATGACCGGAACCGTGGCGGGCCAGAAAAGCGACCTCTTGTCCGCCCAGAGTGCCATGGGAAATCGGCCCCGACGGCTCGCCCCAGGGCGTGCGAACGACTTCGCGATCGGTTATCACCAGGCCATCGAGGGAGGTGAGTCCGCTGCCACCGATGATGGCGATGCTGCTCATGGCGTTGACAGCGCTTCAGCCGAGTCCCTGGCGCCCGGCCCAGTCGCGCGCAAACTGATAGGCGCTTCGCCCGCTGCGCGAGCCGCGCGCCAGTGCCCATTGCAAGGCAGCGGTACGCACCGCTTCGCTACCTACCGCGCGAACATCGAAGCTCTTCAACCAGTGATCGACAATCTCCAGATACTGCTCCTGCTTGAAGGGATAAAAGGACAACCACAATCCGAAACGCTCGGAAAGTGAAATTTTCTCTTCTACCGCCTCGGAGTGATGGATCTCACCATTCACGTGATGGGCGTCCAGATTCTCCCTCATATACTCCGGCAACAAATGGCGGCGATTGGACGTCGCGTAGATGAGCACGTTCTCCGGCGGTGCGTGCACGGAACCGTCCAGGATCGCCTTCAGGGCCTTGTAGCTGGAATCGTCCGCCTCGAAGGAAAGATCGTCGCAGAACAGCAGAAAACGCTCCGGCCGGTTTTGAATTCCCTCCACCACATCGGGAAGATCGATGAGATCGTTCTTGTCGACCTCGAGCACACGCAGTCCGTCGCCGCGATATTGGTTGACCAGCGCCTTGACCAGCGATGATTTACCGGTACCGCGGGATCCCCACAGTAGCGCATTGTTTGCCGGCAGACCCTTCAGGAACTGCCGGGTGTTGCGCTCGAGCTCCGAGCGCTGACGGTCGATGCCCTGAAGATCGTCGAGACGAATCTGGTGCGGGCGCACCACGGCCTGAATGTAACCGCCGCCACGGTGCTTGCGCCAGCGAAACGCATAGGCGCTGGACCAGTCGGGTGCCTGCGCATTCGCGGGCGCAAGGCTCTCCACCCGATCGAGAATCCCGTCCAGGCGATCGATGAGACGATCAACTTTGTCATTGCTCGGCATGCCGCGATTATAGCGGCAATTCGGCCTTAAACGCCGAGGCGCTTGAACTTCGGCCGGTGGGGTAGATCGGCATCGGCACCAAGCCGCCGTCGACGGTCGGCCTCGTAATCCGCGTAGTTGCCTTCGAACCAGGTCACTCGACTGTCACCCTCGAAGGCGAGCATGTGGGTCGCGACACGATCCAGGAACCATCGGTCATGGGACACGACCACCGCGCAGCCTGGAAAGTCCAGTAAAGCCTCTTCCAGAGCGCGCAGGGTTTCCACGTCCAGATCATTGCTCGGCTCGTCCAGCAACAACAGGTTGCCGCCCTTGATCAGAAGCTTGGCGAGATGCACGCGATTGCGCTCCCCTCCGGACAAATCAGAGACGCGCTTTTCCTGATCCGTGCCTTTGAAATTGAACCTTCCCACGTAGGCCCGGGACGGAATCTGCGACTTGCCGACGACGATAATGTCCTGGCCGCCGGAAATCTCCTGCCATACGGAGTGATCTCCGTTCAGCTCTTCGCGACTTTGATCCACATAGGCAATAACGACCGTCTCACCGATGCGCAATTCACCACCGTCGGGCTGCTCGGTGCCCACCAGCATACGCAGCAGCGTGCTCTTGCCGGCACCGTTGGGGCCGATGACACCGACGATGCCACCCGGCGGTAGCTGAAAGCTCAAGCCGTCGATGAGCAAACGCCCGTCGTACCCCTTGCGCAAGCCCTTCGCTTCCACCACCAGATCGCCCAGGCGCGGGCCGGCGGGAATGTGCACCTGCTTGGTCTCGCTGCGTTTCTGGAACTCCCGGGACGAAAGCTCCTCGAATCGTGCCAGCCGGGCCTTGCTCTTGGCGTGCCGGCCCTTGGGACTGGCACGCACCCATTCGAGCTCTGCCTGGATGGCGCGCCGATGGGCGGACTCCTCGCGCGCTTCCTGCCCGAGCCGCTGCGCCTTCTGCTCCAGCCAGGAGGAGTAGTTGCCCTCCCAGGGAATACCCCGGCCCCGGTCCAGCTCGAGAATCCATCCCGCCACGTCGTCGAGAAAATAGCGATCGTGGGTAACCGCCACCACGGTGCCCGGATACTCGAGGAGATAGCGTTCCAGCCAAGCCACGGATTCCGCGTCCAGATGGTTGGTCGGTTCGTCGAGAAGCAGCATGTCCGGGGCGGACAACAGCAGCCTGCACAGCGCAACCCGCCGCCGCTCACCGCCGGACAACGTCGCCACACCCGCGTCCCATGGCGGGAGGCGCAGTGCGTCGGCGGCGATCTCGAGCTTGCGCTCGTACTCCCAGCCTCCCGCCGCATCGATGGCATCCTGAAGCTCGCCCTGCTCTTCGAGAAGCGCGTTCATGCTTTCGTCGTCCATGGGCTCGGCGAACTTCGCGCTCACGGCGTCAAAGCGCTCGAGCAACCCGAGCAGCTCGCTCACACCCTCTTCGACGTTGCCGCGCACGTCTTTGCCGGCATCCAGCTGCGGCTCCTGGGGCAGGAAGCCCACGCGGATGCCCTTCTGCGGCCGCGCCTCACCGTGAATCTCGGTGTCCAGGCCCGCCATGATCCGCAGCAGCGTCGACTTGCCAGCGCCATTCAATCCGAGCACGCCGATCTTGGCACCAGGGTAAAAGGACAGGGAAATGTCCTTCAAAATCTCGCGC
>CAXMNG010000357.1:0-3885 GCA_964194585.1 Salibacteraceae bacterium
CGCTCAGCAGCGACTACGTGGCGCCGGAACCGCCGCAGCCCTCGCTGCCGGGCGCCACCGCCAGAACGGCGCTGCAGATGGCGGTGGACGGTTTCCACAAGCTGGGAAAGGCCAGCGACTACGACACGGTCATCGCCGGCGAGCTGGCCGAGGTGCTGAGCGGTGGCGAAACGGATGTTACCGAGACCGTCGACGAGGATGCGCTGCTGAATCTCGAGCGCCGGGCCTTCATGTCCCTGGTAAAGCGCCCGCAGACGATCGCGCGCATCGAACACATGCTCGAAACCGGAAAGCCGCTGCGAAACTAGGTAGTCAGAATGATGATCGTGCGTGAAGGGGAGGACAGATTCGTAGGTTGGGCTGAGCTTGCGAAGCCCAACATGCCGGCGGGTGTTGGGCTTCGCAATCCGATAATGGAAGGCCGATAAGGGTCGCCGATAAGGGGTCGGACCATCAGGGCCGATAAGGGGTCGGACCATCATAAGCTTTTGAATTACATAGAAGCCACCAATGAGAGAGCCGTATTCTACGACTTAGACTGCGGATTTTTGGGACGATACCGTGTGTTTAAGGGGTCGCCCACCACTTACAGTTGCCGAATCGGCTCCGAAACGGGCCTTCTAAGCGACAAGATTGGGGCGAAGCCGCGTGAATTGTTCGACTCGTCAAACTCTTAGCGAGGTCCGACCCCATACTCCCTACTCCCTCCATACTCCCCTATAGTCGCTCGAGCTATGGCCGATATTGACTAGACACACGATTCGAAAGGGGAATTTAGTCGATGAAGTCAATAGGCGCCGTAGTGGCCGCTGCCCTGATACTGGGCGCATGTACAGTCAGTGGCCCCAAGTTCAAGCTAGAGCCTGCCGTAGTGGAGGTTAAGCCCGTGACAGTTGAAGTCGGTGGAAGTCGTTCTCACTGCCCGCCGGGGCACGCAAAGAAGAATTGGTGCTGATGAGTCGAGAGCGGGCGCACCGCTGATCGCGTTCGGTAAAGATCCCGAAGTCAGTAGCCTTCCCTGCACGCCGATTTTGCGATTTCTGGAAGTATCTTTCCATAAGATCAGCTCGCAGACTTCTGTTCTACACGCACCGGCTACGTGTGCCTCTCAGAAGGCATAGCAGAAAAAATGGATATTGATTATTTGGTTGAGAGCGGAGTAAGTTTTTCCCGTGACCATACTCTCTGGGCGGTTTTGATCGCGCTCGTGATCGCGGCTCTCATTTATTGGAAGCCCAAGGACATGTTCAAGCTAGCAAGTGCAAGTCTAGCCGTCGGTGCGATTATCTACGTTCTTTCATTCCTGGTGGACTTGACCTCCCGAGGTATCGACGAAGCGGAGAAATTCACTACAACCCCCGACATCAAGGTCGATTGAGAGGAGACAACGGGCTCGGCGGGACTGGGGTTTGCGTGGCGACGCCTACATTAGCTCTGCGCCTACTGATCCGCGTAAAATCACTCCATCCTCACAAAGATTGAAGTCACCGGGAATCCCGGGGCGATTCAGTGTTGATTTTTGAAAAGCGCCGGTGTTAAGCGTCGCTGTCGAATACGGGGGGAAAAGGTGCCGGGGCCGATATGCTTGCAAGGACAATCCCGAACTTATCGGCACCTTTTATATTTATATATGATGTGCAAGACAGGTCACACTCGCGCGGAGCATGGGATGCGGCATTCGGCCATCACATTACTGTCGGTACTCGCTTTTCTGATGGTGACTGCACGCGTGCCAGCGGCGGCGCCCGACGGTGACGTGGACCGGGTTCTGGCCTTTGACGAAGCGCCGCCCGGGGTCGTCTTCGAGGTCGTGGGCGGGGATCCGGACGCGCTGAATGCCATCATTCCGCGGGTTTCCGGCTATGCCGAGCGCCTGCGGGCGCGCTTCCCGGATCTTCCTGTGGCGGTGGTGACCCACGGTGCCGAGCAGTTCTCCCTGCTGGCCAGCGAGGAGAACAGCTACACCGAGCTGCACGCGCAGATCCGCGCCCTCACTGGCGATGGTGGTGTGGAGGTGAGTGTGTGCGGAACACATGCCTCCTGGCGGGACAATACGCCGGAAGACTTCCCCGATTATGTGGACGTGGCGGTGGCGGCGCCTGCCAAGATCAACGACTACCGGGCCCTCGGGTACATCGTTATTCTCTTCTGACGGGCGGCTGTTCCGTCGTCCCGGAGCGCATTACCGGGGCAATTTTTCCGGTCTACACTGGCCTTGATGGGTCCATACGCGCGAGAATCCCTCCTGAGGCCGAATCGGCTGGATGCTGCTGGCTACCGCCCTGGTGGCGGGGATCCAGGCATCTGACTTCCACGACCGGAGAAGCAATGAGAGACGAGCCCCTGGTGCGGAAGCTCTCCGCCATCCTCTACGCCGATGTCGTCGACTACAGTCGTCTGACCGGTGAGGACGAGGAAGGTACCCATCGGCTGCTCAGCGAGTACCTGGATCGCCTGAGCGCGCATGTGAAAATCAATAACGGCCGGGTCGTGCACTACGCCGGCGATGCCATGCTCGCGGGGTTCGATACCGTCGTCGACGCCGTCTCCTGCAGCGTCGATGTCCAGAACGATCTGCACGCACGCAACGAGGCGCTGCCCGAGGAGCGGCGGGTGTGGTTCCGTATCGGCGTCAACCTGGGCGACGTCATCATCGATCGGGACGACATCTACGGCGACGGCGTCAACATCGCGGCGCGGCTCGAGGGGCTCGCCGACGCGGGCGGGATCTGCGTCTCCGGCACGGTGCACGACGCCCTCGGCAACCGGCTGGCGCTCGGCTTCGCGTTCATGGGCGAGCAACAAGTGAAGAACATCGCCCAGCCCGTGCGTACCTACCGGGTGATGTTCGATTGGACGGAGCCGGCAAAGAATCCCGTTTTCGGGAGGGCGGTGCAGTCGGCACGCCGGAATTTTGCGCTGCTGGCTGGAGCCGGCACCGTGGTGCTCGCCATCGCGGTCACATGGTGGCTCGCCGGCACGCGGCCCATGGAGAGCACCGCTCCAACACCGGCGGCGGCGACACCGCCGGAGCCGGTTGCCGAGGAGCCGGAGAAAAAGTCCATCGCCGTCCTGCCCTTCGTCAACATGAGCAAGGATCCGGAACAGGAGTATTTCAGCGACGGACTCACCGAAGACCTGATCACGGATCTCTCGCGGGTCTCGGGTCTTTTCGTGATTGCCCGCAACTCGACCTTCGTCTACAAGGGCCAGGCCGTCAACATCCAGGACGTGGGCAGAGAGCTCGGCGTGCACTACGTGCTCGAGGGCAATGGGCGGAGGGTTGCGAACCGCATCCGCATCAACGCGCAGCTCATCGATGTGATCAGCGGCATGCACCTGTGGGCGGATCGCTACGATCGCGAGCTCACCGATGTGTTTGCGCTCCAGGACGAGGTCACGCGCACGATCGTCGCGGCGCTGGCCGTGAGCCTCACCGACGAGGATGAGGCGCGCATGCAGAGCGTCGCGGACACGAGCCCCGAGGCCTATGACATCCTGCTGCGCGGTAACGCGCTCTTCTCCCGTTACAACCCGGAGGACAACGTCGATGCACGGGATCTGTATGCGCAGGCGATCGCCCTCGATCCGCGCTATGCGCGCGCCCATGCGAACCTGGCGCTGACCCATGCCATCGACGTGCTCTTCAACTGGGTCGATGAGCCCGAGAAATCCATCCGCATCGGTATTGCCACCGCCGAGGAAGCGCGACGCATCGACGATTCGCTCCCGCAGATCCACTTTACCCTCGCCAATCTCTACGGCGCGGAGAATCGATGGGAGCTCGCCAACAAGGCAGCCCGGCGTGCGGTCGAGCTCGAGCCCAGCTACTCGGACGGCTACGGGATGCTGGCGGTCACGTTTACCCACGTCGGCAGGCTCGAC
>CAXMNG010000358.1:0-11528 GCA_964194585.1 Salibacteraceae bacterium
GCCAGCGCCAGATACGCCAGCGCACCACTGGAGTTGCGATCATAGAGCAGCGCCGGCAACCCATGACTGGGCGCTTCGGCCAATCGCACGTTGCGCGGGATGACGGTGCTGTAGACCTTGGTGCCGAAGTGCTTGACCAGCTGCTGGGAAACCTGGGTGGAGAGATTATTGCGTGGATCGTACATGGTGCGCAGCAGGCCTTCCACGCGCAGACCCGAATTCAACAGCGATCGGATCTTCTCCACGGTTTCCAGCAGCGACGAGAGACCCTCCAGTGCGTAGTACTCGCACTGCATGGGAATCATGATGGAATCCGCCGCTACCAGAGCGTTCACGGTCAGCATGTTGAGCGAAGGCGGGCAATCGACGATCAGATAATCGTAGGAATCTCTGACCGGCTTGAGCGCTTGGCGCAGGCGCATCTCGCGGCCGATTTCTTCGAGGAGCGCAACCTCGGCTCCGGTCAAGTCGGAGTTGGCCGGCAGCAGCGAGTAATCGCTGTGCTCCACGTCCACCACCACCTCGGCGACACTGGCCTCTCCCATCAGCACTTCGTAGCTGGAGCGTTCGAGACCGCGTTTGTCCACGCCGCTGCCCATGGTGGCGTTACCCTGGGGATCCAGATCCACGAGCAGAACACGCCGTTTGGCGGCCGCGAGGGAGGCACCCAGATTGATGCTGGTAGTCGTCTTGCCGACGCCACCTTTCTGATTGGCCACCGCGATGATTTTGCCCATCGGCTCTCGCTAGGTCCTCATTCGCCCATCGGCATCGGCTCAGGCGTCCTGCTTCGCCCTACCTCGTCCATCCCTGGACTCGCCCGTAGGTGTCACGATCACCAGATGGCGCTGCCCGTCCTCGAGTCCGGGAGAGTCCACAGGCACCACCTCTGTGTGCTCACCCGATTTGCCCAGAGCCGGCAGCTCACGCTCCGGATCGCGCCCCTTCATGGCAAGCCAGCATCCCCCGGGCGCGAGCAGATGACCAGACCCGGCAACGAAATCGGAAAGATTGGAAAGCGCGCGGCTTATGATAGTGGAAAAGCATGCGCCGGGGTGAAAATCCTCTACCCGGTTGCGCTCCACTTGGACGTTGTCGAGATCCAGCTCCATTCGTGCGTGATTCAGGAAGCGGCACTTTTTTGCGTTGCTGTCCAGCAGCACCCAGGAGACGGACGGGCGCGCCACTGCCAGCACCAGGCCGGGCAGCCCCGCCCCGCTGCCCACGTCCAGGCATCGCCTGCCGCACAAGTACGGCATCACGGCCAGGCTGTCCAGCAGGTGCCGGGGGATCATCTCCAGAGGATCGCGCACGGCGGTCAGATTGTAGGCGCGATTCCAACGCTCGAGCAGCCGAAGGTACGCGATGAGCCGGTTGCGGGCCCGGGCGTCGAGATCCACGGCCATGGCGGCGAGACCCGCGTCCAGGCGGCGACGAAGCGCCGCCACGTCGATGTCAGGCGCGGCGCCGCGTACCCTCGCCAAGAGGCTCACCCGAGCGCCGTCCCAGACTCCGTTTCTTGAGATGCACCAGCAACAGCGAGATGGCCGCCGGTGTCATGCCGTCGATGCGGGACGCCTGACCCACGGTGGCCGGGCGCTGGTTTGTCAGCTTCTCGCGGACTTCCGCCGACAAACCGCGCACTTCCCCGTAGTTCACATCATCGGGCAGGGCCGTCTCCTGGAGGGCAACGCTTTTCGCCACCTCGGCGTTCTGCCGCTCGATGTAGCCGTGATAGCGCGCCTGAATCCCGATCTGCTCCGCGACCCTGTCATCGGGCGTCCCCGGCCCGACGCCGGGCAGGGTCATCAACGCCCGATAGCTCACCTCCGGGCGCCGCAACAGCTCCAGGGCCCGGCACTCGCGATTGAGGGGCGTGCCGAGCAGCCGCTCTAGAGCATCCGCCTTCGCCCCTTGCGGGCGTACCAGGATTCCCCGCAGCCGCTGCTGCTCGCTTTCGATGGCGGTGCGCACTCCCTCGAAGGCCCGCCAGCGGGCGTCATCCACCAGACCCAGATCCCTTCCGGTGGCGCTGAGCCGCAGATCCGCGTTGTCCTCGCGCAGTAACAGGCGATACTCGGCACGGCTGGTGAACATACGATAGGGCTCACTGGTGCCGCGGGTCACCAGATCATCGATGAGCACGCCGATGTAGGCCTGGTCGCGGCGCGGCCACCACGGTTCCAGGTTGCCGGCCCGACGCGCCGCGTTCACGCCGGCGATCAAACCCTGCGCGGCCGCTTCCTCGTAGCCGGTGGTACCGTTGATCTGTCCGGCGAAGAAAAGCCCGCGCACGAAGCGTGTCTCGAGGCTCGGCTTGAGATCCCTGGGATCGAAGTAGTCGTACTCGATAGCGTAACCGGGGCGCGTGATATGCGCGTTCTCGAAACCGCGTATGGAACGCACCATCGCATATTGCGCGTCGAAAGGCAGGCTGGTAGAGATGCCGTTGGGATAAACCTCCCGGGTATCCAGGCCTTCGGGCTCGACGAAAATCTGATGGGACTCGCGCTCGGCAAAGCGCACCACCTTGTCTTCCACCGACGGGCAGTAACGCGGGCCTACACCCTCGATGACACCGCTGTACATGGGCGAGCGATCCAGCGCCGAACGGATGATGGCGTGGCTGCGCGGATTCGTGTGGGTAATGTGGCAGGGAACCTGGCGCGGATGCTGATCCGCCTGGCCAAGATAGGAGAACACCGGAACCGGTGTATCCCCGGGCTGACATTCCAGCGCCGCGAAGTCGATGCTGCGGGCATCGATACGCGGCGGTGTGCCGGTTTTCAGCCGGTCGACCCGAAAGGGGTATTCGCGAAGCCGGCGCGCCAGGGCATTCGCCGGCGGATCACCGGCCCGGCCACCCTCGTAGTTCTCGAGGCCGATATGAATGCGGCCGCCGAGAAAAGTCCCGACGGCCAGCACCACCGAGGGCGCCAGGAACTCGAGGCCCATCTGGGTACGAGCCCCGATCACGCGATCGCCTTCCACCAGCAAATCGTCCACCGCCTGCTGGAACAGCGCCAACTCGGGCTGAGACTCCAGGGCGCGGCGAATGTACGCGCGATATAGACCGCGATCGATCTGCGCGCGGGTTGCGCGAACCGCCGGCCCCTTGCGGGCATTGAGGGTACGAAACTGGATCCCGCAGTGATCCGCCGCCGCCGCCATGACGCCGCCCAGCGCATCGATTTCCCTGACCAGGTGCCCCTTGCCTATACCGCCGATGGCGGGGTTGCAGCTCATTTGCCCCAGGGTCTCGATGCTCTGGGTCAGCAACAGGGTGCGCGCACCGGTGCGCGCCGAGGCAAGTGCCGCCTCGGTGCCGGCATGTCCGCCACCAATAACGATGACGTCGTATTCCTGCGGATGCTGCATGGGTTGAAGCCCGATGGTCAGTATCGGGGCTGCACGAGAAATCCAATCAGGAAGAATAGCGGCTACGGGCGTTCAGTGCACTGCATTATCAACTTCATCGGAGACGGTCGATTTTGCCGGCAGCTATCTGATAGGCGTAGAAGGCGGCGAGACCATCCTCGCCTTCGGCGCTCTCTGGAAGCAGGTCCTGACCATGGTTCAGCGGAATGCTCACCGGCCGCGCGCGGCCGGGGTCGGCCGGGGATTGGCGTAGCCACCAGGTGACGGCCACGCCAAGCAGGGTGAGCACCGATAACAGCAGCAGCAGTCCGATCATGGGTAACTCCCGGCTGTGAAGCGACGGAACACGGTCCCTATCCTGACCCCCTGCCCGCGGGAGCGCGCTTCCCCGCCCGCCTGGCCCCGGTCCCGGGGCGCCATACGACCGGCCGGGCGGCAGAATCTCCCACCGTATCCCCGGTCTACCTTATCCGCGGTCCAATTGAGCCGTCGGCCCTTGTGTTCGATACTGTGTCTGCCCGCTGGAGGAACGGCCATGAACACCATGAACATGCTCTGGAATCGCCCGCTTCTGGTTTGCGCCACAATGATATTAGTGGTGACGGTCGAAGCTGCCCCCGCCGAATTCGAAGCCTTCTTCGGTGAGTACGAAGGCCAGGCCATCACGAATCACATTGATCTCCGGAAGCGCGACCTGCGGGTCAAGATTTCGCCTTACGAGAACGGATTCACGGTCAACTGGATCTCCGTGACCAGAAAATCCGATGGCAAACTGAAGCACAAGGAGTATTCCGTCAATTTTCACCCCACCCGCCGGAGCAACATCTACCGTTCCGGTGAGCGAAGGGACTTCTTCGGCAATGCCGTGCCCCTGGATCCGATGGTGGGAGATCCTTATGTATGGGCCCGCATCCACGAAGACACGCTCACGGTTTTCGCACTGCATGTTCTCGAGGACGGCGGTTACGAAATACAGACCTACGAGCGCAGGCGCATTCCAGGCGGCCTGGATCTTAAGTATTCGCGTGTGCGCGACGGAGAAATCCTACGCACGGTGAGAGGCACGCTGGCAGAAGTGGAATGATGATCGCATCCGGGTACCGCCGCGCCGGGGGCCAATGCAGGCTATACTTTTTCGTTTCCCCACCCGTGCAGAGACGATCCATTGCCTCCCGCTGAAAAGTCCAATTCGGAACGCGACGTAAGTACGTTCCAGGGACTGCTTCTGGCTCTCGACGATTACTGGGCCGGACAGGGCTGCGTGCTGCTGCAGCCTTACGATATGGAGGTGGGCGCGGGTACCTTTCACCCAGATACCTTTCTGCGGGCCATCGGCCCGGAGCCATGGGGCGCAGCCCATGTGCAGCCATCGCGACGACCCGCCGACGGGCGTTACGGCGAAAATCCCAATCGCCTGCAGCACTACTACCAATATCAAGTCGCCATCAAGCCATCACCGCTGAGAATCCAGGACATGTACATCGACTCGCTGGTGTGGCTCGGCGTCGATCCGCTGGAGCATGACATTCGCTTCGTCGAGGACAACTGGGAATCACCCACTCTGGGCGCCTGGGGGCTCGGTTGGGAGGTGTGGCTGAACGGCATGGAGATCACGCAGTTCACTTACTTCCAGCAGGTAGGCGGGCTCGAGTGCCGGCCGGTGACCGCGGAGATAGCCTACGGCGTCGAACGCATCGCCATGTACCTGCAGGGCGTCGACAGCATTTTCGATCTCCTGTGGACCGATGGTCCGCGTGGAAAAATCAGCTACGGTGATGTTTTTCGTCAGAACGAAACCGAAATGTCCGCGTACAACTTCGAGTACGCCGACACCACCGTGCTCGCCACCCAGTTCGATGCTTTCGAGCGTCAGTGTGGCGAGCTCGTGGAACGCGAGCTGCCGCGCCCCGCCTATGACATGGTGCTCAAGGCCTCCCACACCTTCAATTTGCTGGATTCGCGTCATGCGATCTCGGTCACCGAGCGTCAGCGTTACATCTTGCGGGTGCGCGCAATGTCGCGGGCGGTTGCACAATGCTACTTCGAGAAGCGCCGTGCCCTGGGCTTTCCTCTGCTCCATGAAGCTGAGGAGTCAGCCGATGTCTGACAGCGCCGATCTGCTGGTAGAGATAGGCACCGAGGAGCTGCCACCCAAATCACTACGCGCTCTCTCCGAAGCCTTCGGCGCAGCCGTCTGCGAGCGCCTGGAAGCGAAGATCCTCGGCAAGCACGAATACAGCGTGTACGCGACTCCAAGGCGGTTGGCGGTGCTGGTTTCCGACGTGCCTGCGAATCAACCGGACCGTGATATACAGCGTCGTGGGCCGGCCCTGGACGCGGCTTTCGATGTGGATGGAAACCCGACCAAGGCGGCAGAGGGATTCGCCCGTTCCTGCGGCGTCGACGTCGACCACCTGGAACGTCTCGAGAACGCCGACGGGCGATGGCTTTTCTTCCGGTCGACTCAAGTCGGCGAATCCACACTGTCGCTGTTGCCGGCAATCGTCGAGGAAGCTCTGGCGCGCATTCCCATCGCACGGCGCATGCGCTGGTCGAATCTCGATGTGGAGTTCGTCCGCCCGGTGCACTGGATCACGCTGCTCTACGGAAAGGATGCGGTCGAAACCGACATCATGGGCGTGCGCAGCGGCGGCAATACCTACGGTCACCGATTCCATCACCCGCAAGCCGTGGAGCTGGCTGAACCGTCGGAATACGCCGGCGCGCTCTATGGTGGCGCCCACGTGGTGGCGGAATTCGCCGCGCGCAAGGAAATGATCCGGACGCAAGCCACGGAAGCAGCGGAGGTCTTTGGCGGTAAAGCGGTAATCGACGATGCGCTCCTGGAGGAGAACACCGCACTGGTCGAGTGGCCGATGGCAATCACGGGAAGCTTCGACGTGCTGTTTCTATCGCTCCCCGACTGCGTGCTGACCGCCACCATGCAGGGCCATCAGCGCTACTTCCCTGTATTGGGTGAGGACGGCGCCCTGATGCCGCATTTCATTGCCATCAGCAATATCGAGAGCAGCAATCCCGATACCGTGCGCCACGGAAACGAGCGTGTTATCCGCCCGCGCCTTGCGGACGCGGCCTTTTTCTTCGAGGCCGACCAGAAGAAATCCCTCGAGGAACGCCGTGACTCCCTCAAGGATGTCGTTTTCCAGGAAAAGCTCGGATCGCTTTACGACAAGTCGGAACGCGTGTCGCGTCTCGCCGGCATCGTCACCATTGCCATGGGACAGAGCCCCGATGAAGTGAAGCTCGCGCGCCGCGCCGGCATGTTGTTCAAGTGCGATCTCGTCACCGACATGGTCGGCGAATTTCCCGAGCTGCAGGGCGATATGGGGCGGGAGTACGCGTTGGCCAACGGTGAAAACCATCACGTCGCCAACGGGATCGGTGAAGGCTACTTGCCGAGATTTGCCGGTGATCGCATACCGTCGTCGCCCACCGGCCGCGCGCTTTCGGTAGCCGACCGGCTGGACACCCTGACAGGCATCTTTCTCATCGGCCAGGCGCCCACCGGCGACAAGGATCCCTTTGCGCTCAGGCGTGCAGCGCTCGGCGCCCTGCGCGTCATGATCGAAGGTGAGTTGCCTCTCGATCTGCACAAGTTGCTCAAGTCCACGGTCGAAGGATACGAGCAGTTTTCGGATTCGGTGGGTGTCGTCGAGGAGGTCATGGCGTTCGTCCTCGAGCGCCTGAAAGCCTACTTTGTCGATCAAGGCGTGCCGGTGGATGTGCTCCAGGCGGTGCAGGCGCGCGGGCCCACCGAGCCCCTCGACTTTGCGAAACGCGTGCACGCGGTGGATGCCTTTCGCAAGCTGCCGGAGGCTGCAAGTCTGGCCGCCGCCAACAAGCGCATTCAAAACATACTCAAACAGGCCGAGGACGCCGTGCCAGCGAAAGTGGACGACACGCTCTTCGCTGCCGATGCCGAGTGGAATCTGGCCGCAAAAGCCCTGGGCCTCAGCCCGCGGGTGCGCGATCTTCTGAAACGGCGCGACTACACCGCAGCCATGACCAGCCTTGCCGGGCTTCGCGATAGCGTCGACGAATTCTTCGACAACGTCAAAATCATGGACGATGACGAGCGGCTACGAAAGAATCGCCTGGCGCTTCTGCAGAACATCAGCAATCTGTTTCTCGAAACGGCGGATATCTCGCGGCTGCAGGTGTGAAACGACGCGCCTTCCTTGCGTCTCTCGGCGCGTTGACCGCGGCCGGTTGTTATTACTGGCCGGAAGACGGCTTCACCAATCCCTGCCTCGGCGCGTCGCTGCCGGACGAGCTCGCCGGGAACGATCTCATTGCCGCCGCATGGGAAGGTGTCGCCGCGGACCGGTTCTGGGATTGCCACGTTCATCTGCTGGGCATCGGCGACAGCGGCGGCGGTGCCTGGGTGAATCCCGACATGCGCGAGCTGAGTCACCCAATCCTCTACGCGCAGTACGGGTTCTTCTTGAATGCCGCGTGCGTGGACGATTCCTCGCAGGTCGACAACGACTATGTCGATCGCCTGCTCGCTTACCTGGCGGGCCTCGCGGCGGGCCCGCGACTCATGCTGCTGGCTTTCGATTACGCCTACGACGCCGACGGTAGGCAGCTCACCGAGGTCAGTAGTTTCCACGTACCCAACAGCTACGCGCGAGACGTGGCGCGCCGCCACCCCGGTCGGTTCGAATGGACCGCTTCCATTCATCCTTACCGGGAAGATGCGGTGAGTGTCCTGGAGGAAGCGGCACGCGACGGTGCCAGAGCCGTCAAGTGGCTGCCTCCGTCCATGAACATCGACCCGGCGTCACCGCGCTGCGATGCCTTCTACGAAGCCCTCGCACGCCTCGATCTGCCATTGCTCAGCCATGGGGGCCTGGAGCGCGCCGTGCACGTGCCGGATGCGCAAGATCTCGGCAACCCTCTGCGTCTGCGCCGCGCACTCGACCACGGCGTGCGCGTCATCGTTGCCCACTGCGCCTCCTTGGGGAACGGAGAGGATCTGGATGCCCGTCCCGGCGCCTCCCCGGTTGCGAACTTCGAGCTCTTTGCACGCCTCATGGAGGAACCGCGCTACGAAAAGCTGCTATTCGGCGACGTCTCCGCCATGACACAGCTCAACCGCATAGGCCCGAGCCTGGATACCGTGCTCGAACGCGACGACTGGCACGCCCGCTTGGTCAACGGCTCCGACTATCCTCTACCGGGCGTGTTCCCGCTGTTTTCCATGACCGCCATGGTCGAGCGCGGCTATATCAACGAGGCCCAAGCCGATACCATCCGCGCCATCCGTCCCCACAATCCCCTGTTGTTCGACTTCGTCCTCAAGCGCACCATCCGCCACGCCGGCAAACGCTTCGCCGCCAGCGTGTTCGAGACCCGCGGAGCATTCGAAGCGTCAATCCCCAATCCTTCCTGAGGTGTCGTGGGCTGGGCTGGGGACAGGAAATAGATCTGTCCCCATTTCCTGTCCCCAGCCCAGCCTACATTCTGCGGTAAACTGCGCCACGTGATGGAAAAAATCGTATCCAGTGCACCGCCCGTCACCGTGGAGCTGGTGGCGCGATCCCTGCTGCATGTGGCCGGCCAGGCCCTGCTGACCGTGCCGTTCGCGATCGCGGCGGCTCTTGCCCTGGCTCTGCCCTATCGTCTGCGTTACGCCCTGGTGTCACGATGGACGCACTGCAACCTGTGGTGGCTGGAGAAAACCTGCCGGCTGCGCTACAGCATCGTTGGCATCGAGAACATCCCGCAGCAACCTACGATCATTTTCTGCAAGCACGAGTCTGCTTGGGAAACCCTGGCCCTGCAGCGTTATTTCACTCCGCAGGTGTGGGTGATCAAACGCGAGCTGCTGTGGATCCCGTTTTTCGGATGGGGGCTCGCGACCCTGCGACCGATTGCCATCGATCGCCGATCCAGCCGTGCGGCGCTCAGTCAGATTCTCACCCAGGGCCGTGCGCGCCTGAACGATGGCTGCTGGGTGGTGATCTTTCCCGAAGGGACACGCGTGGTGCCGGGCGAGCGGCGCCGTTACCGGCAGGGTGGCGCCTTGCTCGCGGTAAAGACCGGCCACCCGGTGCTGCCGGTGGCCCACAATGCCGGAGATTTCTGGCCGCGCAACGGGCTCATCAAGCGACCCGGTACTATCCAGCTTGCCATCGGCCCGGTCATCGAGAGCACCGGGCGCAGCGCCGCCGACATCAATCGATTGGCGGAGAGGTGGATCGAGGCGACCGTGGGAGAAATCAGAGGCGGCCATCGCTCCGGCGCGGTGCATCATCCGGCTCCAGACCACGATTCAGAAGCTGTCGAGGAACGACCGCAAAGTGTCTGACAGATCCGCCCCCCCCATCGTCATCATCGGCACCGGCCTCGCCGGCTACACCACCGCCCGCGAGCTGCGCAAGCTCGACTCCGATACGCCCATGGAGCTGGTCACCGACGACGACGGTTACTTCTATTCCAAACCCATGATCTCCAACGCCCTGGGGCGCGATCAGCAACCCCTGGACCTACCCACCGGAGACGCCGCGAAGATGGCGGCGGATCTCAACGCCCGGGTTCGCACCCGCACCCACGTGGACGCCATCGACGCCCGAGCCAAGCGGCTGCATCTGAACGGTGAAACGCTGGCGTACAGTCGGCTCGTGCTGGCCCTGGGCGCCGATCCCGTGCGCCTCGAGCTCGCTGGCGACGCCGATGCTCCCATGTCGGTAAACGATCTCGACGACTACGCACGTTTTCGCAACGCCATCGCCGGTCGCCGCCGGATAGTCGTGCTGGGTGCCGGGCTGATCGGTTGCGAGTTCGCCAATGACCTGGCGAATGCCGGCTACGAGGTGGAAGTCGTGGAGCTGTTCGACTACGCGCTGGGGAGGCTCGCGCCCCGGGAAGCGGGCGAAGCGGTGAGCGAAGCCCTGGCGGAGCGTGGCGTCACATGGCACTTCGGCGCGGCCTGTGAAGGTGTAGAGCGCGACGGCAAAATCCTGCGGGTGAGCCTCGCCGGCGGCCGTACCCTCAGGGCCGATGCCGTTTTGTCGGCGGTGGGCCTGCGGCCGCGCACCGCGCTGGCCGAGACCGCCGGGCTTGAAACCGATCGCGGTATCGTGGTGAACCGACTGTTGCGCACCAACGATCCGTTCGTCTACGCGCTCGGCGACTGCATGCAGATTGAAGGCCTGGTTCTGCCCTTCATCATGCCCATCATGCACGCCGCCCGGGCGCTGGCAAAGACTTTGAGCGGCGACCCCACGGAGCTGCGCTACCCGGCGATGCCCGTGGTCGTGAAAACCCCTGCTCACCCAGCGGTGGTGTCTCCCCCGGGTCCGGGCAGCAGCGGCCAATGGCAGGTAGAGCGGGGCCAGGACGGGGTACGGGCGCTGTATCGGGACGACGCCGGCGCCACCCTGGGCTTCGTTCTCACCGGCAAGCGCATTGTCGAGAAGGCGGCCCTCAGCAAGGAGCTCCCCGCGGTGCTCGAATGACCCACTGCGGAAGCCCCCACCTACGGGGGCTTCCCCCTGCGGGGGCCTCCCGCGGCCGCGGCTGTCAACCGAATTCCCGCTGGCGCGTTTATCTATGCTGAGCCGCTGAATCGAGCAATCCGCGTTCCGGTGCAATATGCGGGCTATAAACATCTCTGATACCCGCGCGCGACCTGAGCCGCCGCGCCCGGAATGTTCCCTGCTACGCGAGGGAGGCGCACGCGCTGGACACTCAGGCCCTGGATCGTTTTCTAGCCGGCGTCGAGCGGCGCGCCCTGCGTATTGCGGAGTTCGGCGCGGGAAACCGGGAAGACGCCCTGGACATCGTGCAGGATACGATGCTGAAGCTGGTGCAACGCTACGCGGATCGCCCGGAGCAGGAATGGGGACCGTTGTTTCACCAAATCCTGCAATCGCGCATCGCCGATTTCCACCGCCGGGAAGCGGTCCGTCGCCGCTGGCGCCACTGGTTTCGCAGCGGCCAGGAAGAGCGCAGCGATCCGCTGGAAAACCAACCGGCTCCGGACAGCGTCGGACCCCAGCGGCGCAGGGACGCAGAGCAGATGGTCGAAACCCTGGAGCAGGTGCTGACGGACCTGCCGCGACGCCAGCAACAGGCTTTCCTGCTGCGCACGTGGGAAGGCATGAGCGTTGCCGAGACGGCGG
>CAXMNG010000359.1:0-3785 GCA_964194585.1 Salibacteraceae bacterium
TTTCAAGTCGTCGTACCATGCACCGCCGACCCCCAGGGCGACGTACCAGGGCTTCGGTTCCTGCCCCTGGGCCTGGACCCCGGCAGCGAACACGAAAACGAACCCGGCCATGAGAACTCGCAGCAATCGCACGATCATCGTAGCTGTCCTCCAACAAGAACACATTCAATGGGTTAAAGCGGCTTTGTTAGATTGAAGGCGAGATTTCGAGGCCTAAAAGCCGGGTTGACCGTGGGAGAGCTCCTGTAAGCCCGGGCCGGGTGGCTCCGGCGGCCCGGACGGCAAGATTCGGCCGCTCGGCCGACCTCATCGATAGGGATCTGCTGGGGCCTTTGCTCGTCTAGGGACGGCAATCACCGAGAACTTTCTGTGAGCCGATCCCCCATTGGGAGATGCAATTCGCCACGTCGACGGTGCTTGCGTCGAGAAAAGTGACGCGATCGCGCTCGACGATATGCAGGCTTCCCACCGTCAACGCCGGCGCAGAGGGGAGGAACACCGTCAGCACGCCGTTCTGGTTCTCCTCCATCACCAGGCCGAACAGCGCGGATCCCGGGCCGTGCAGGTGCACCAGCACCGCCGGGTAGGCGTCCCTCTCTTTCGCGAATCC
Source organism: Salibacteraceae bacterium (assembly GCA_964194585.1). Lineage (GTDB taxonomy): Bacteria > Pseudomonadota > Gammaproteobacteria > HK1 > HK1 > JAABYT01. Next base: position 611 of record CAXMNG010000359.1, read on the forward strand.
CTTGAGGATGTTTCCCAGCAACTCGTAGCCTGGCACCCGTCGCAGAATTACCTGCTCGAGTTTCTTGAAGGACCAGGTGCCAATTTTTGTACGCACCATAGCGCCGATCCCAAGGCAAACCAGGAGCAGAAGCAGAAGCGCAATCACGATTGCGAGCCCCGCGCCGACTGTCGTCTCCAGTTTCAAAGACAGCGCAATCGTCTGCAGAATTTCCACCACCTTTGCGATCAGCAAGACCAGAACGGCGAGAGGAACGATAACTACGAGTCCGTAGAAGAGGTTGATCTTGAACGAGTATCCGGGTTTCTTCATTCGTTTCTCCCTTGAATTCTCATGTCATCATGTTGTTGAAGTGCAGAAGCTCCGAACGCGTACTATTCTTCAATAGTGTTTCCAATTCCCGCCGGGGAATCAACAGGAGGAGTAAGACGTGGCTCGAGCAGCAAAAAAATCGAAGATGAAAAAGCGTGCCAAGAAGAAGTCCGCGAAGAAGCGCGTAGCGAAGAAGACATCGAAGAGGCGCACGACCGGGAAAAAGGTCGCCAAACGCAAGACCAAGGCCAAGGCCAGGAAGAAGGTCACCAAGCGCAAAGCGAAGCCCAAAAAGAAGGCCAAACGGAAAGTCAAAAAGAAGGCCAAGAAATCCAAAGCCAAGAAAAAGGCCGCGAGGGGCGGATCGAGCGCCGATCGCCTGAAGAAGCTGGAGGCCCAAGTCCGCCAGCTGGCACGGCGACTCTCTGAGGCTTCGGCGACTGCCGGATCGCCGGGACCCCGAGGGCCCGCAGGACCCGCGGGTCCTACAGGCTCCATGGGGCCTCGCGGAATGGACGGATCGCCGGGGTCACGCGGACCAGCAGGAGAGAGCGGCCTTGCGGGCTCGCCGGGGAGCTCCGACCCGAGCCGCTACTAGCCAGCCGGAAATCCAGTCGCGCCGGGTCCTGTGTTCGTTCCGGGCCCGGCGCGCCGTCACGACTGCATACTATGCCCTGGACGCCGGTCGCCCTGCGTTCGGGGCGCTGGCCATGAATCAGGACGAGAGTCGCGGGCCTACTCCACAACCACAACCCTGATGAGATTGGTGCTGCCTGCCTGCAGAGCCTGACCGGACGTGGCTACGACGATGTCCCCGACCTGAAGCCACCCAAGCTCTTTCGCTCTGCGAATGGCAAACTGAACCTTGTCCTGGTCCGATGCCTTACCGGTGTAGTGCAGGGCATGGACGCCCCAGTTCATGGAGAATCGGCGCACGACGTCCACCGAGGTCGTGACCGCGACAATGGGACAGTCGGGGCGGTATTTCGAAATGAGACGCGAGGTAAAACCGGTCTCCGTCAACGAGATGATGGCCGCCGCCTTCAGGTGATCGGCCATGGCGATGGCCGCCTGGCTCACAGCCTCGGTAATGACATTGGAAGGATTCGGAAGAATCTTCTGCAGTTGGCCAAATTCCTTCAGCGAAGCCTCCGCTCGAACGGCAAGCGCCGACATCGTTCGAACCGACTCCACGGGGTATTTTCCCATCGCGGTTTCGCCTGAGAGCATGACGGCGGAGCTGCCATCGAGAATGGCATTCGCAACATCGCTTACCTCGGCGCGCGTCGGCCGGGAATTGCGCTCCATGGAGTCGAGCATTTGTGTGGCGGTGATCACGGGTTTACCGTTCGTGACCGTCGTGCGGATGACGATCTTCTGAATAGCTGGAACTTCTGCCAGCGGAAACTCCACTCCCAGATCACCGCGCGCCACCATGGTGCCGTTGGCGGCGTTAACGATGTTGTCAAGATTGGTGACGGCGGCCCGGTTTTCAATTTTGGCGATAATCGGAATTTTCGCACCCAGCTCTTCGAGAATTGCCCGTATGGCGTCGATGTCTTTCTCGCTGTGTACGAAGGACGCGGCGATATAGTCGACATCTTGCTCGACAGCGAACACAAGTTCATCGCGGGTGAGTCGATCCTCTGCGGCGAACTGCAGGTCGGAATCCGGTAGGTTCACACCCTTGCTGTCTCGAAGCAGGCCGCCGCGGATGATCGCGCAGCGCACGCCATCGCGCCCCACGCTTTCCACACGCAGCTCGATGGTGCCGTCATCGAGCAGGATCGAATCTCCAGCCTGCAGGGCGTCCCCCAGGTTCGCGTTGGATACGCAAACTCCAGAGGCATCCCCCGTGCGTGGCTGGAAATAGAGCTCGAAGTAATCCCCAGCCGCCAGCCTGGCCTCTCCACCGTGCAGGGCGCCAGTGCGTATCTCGCTACCTTTGGTGTCGACCAGAATTGCCGTGAAGGCGCCGGCCCGCGCGGCGGCGGCACGGACGCGCCGTATGCGCTCGGCGTGCTCCGGGAAAGATCCATGGGAGAGGTTGAGCCGCGCCACGTTCATGCCAACCCGTATCATCTCCTCGATGATTTCCGGCGCATCGCTGGCGGGGCCGATGGTGGCGATGATCTTTGTTCGTCTTGGCCGCAAGCGGCGTGGGGTAGCGGAAGGAGTGTTTTCAGACATTGATTGCGTCATGTGCCGGCAAGGGCTTTCCCGTGTTCTCGCCTAAGTCTAGACCTGTCGGGGTCGCGTCACCCGAGCGCGTCGCAGCTTCGCGAGCACCAGCTCCCGGCGCCAGATATAGAGACCGCTACCGACCACGAGAATCGACCCGACCCACGTCCACGGGTCGGGGAGATCGCCCCACACCAGCAATCCGAGCAACACCGCCCAGACGAGGCTCGTGTATTTGAACGGGCCGACGAGGCCGACGGCACCGAGCCGGAACGACTCGATCATGAGTGCCTGCGCCGAAGCGACCAGCAGCGCGCTGCCGACAAACAAGCCGACGTCGGCAACTCGGAGTGGCGACCAACCCAACGGGATGGTCGCTAGCCCCGCCACGGTCACGACCGACGTCGAAATCAACATGATGGCGAGAGTCGACTCGCCCCCTGTGCCCATCTTGCGGGTAACGATGTCACGAAAGGCGCCAACAAAAGCTGCAAGCAGAGGCACAATTGCAACGAGGCGTATCAGGTCGGGTGTCGGGCGCACCATGATCACGACACCAGTGAATCCGACTCCGATCGCGCTCCAGCGGCGCCAACCGACAGGTTCGTGCAGCATGAGTGCGGCGAGCGCCGTCGCGATCACGGGACCGGCGAAGGCTATGGCGATGGCATCCGCGATGGGC
>CAXMNG010000360.1:0-8776 GCA_964194585.1 Salibacteraceae bacterium
GAGGACGACGGCGTCGGCATCGGCCAGCCCGCCATCAACGCGAGCCCCGGCGAGCACCTGGGCCTCTCGATCATGCACGAGCGAGCCCGTCGCATCAGCGGAGATCTGAAGATCGAGAGCGAACCCGGCGAAGGCACGCGGATTTCGTTGAGCTTTCGCACGGGAGATGTCTCGAGCATGAACGAGGAGCATCGACGTGTCTCCTGAGCCCCAACCCGATCCCGCCCGGGACAAATTGCGAGTGCTGTTGATAGACGATCACACGCTGTTTCGCAGCGGCCTGCGGGAGCTGCTCCAAAGGCGCGGTATCGAGGTTGTCGCGGCGGTGGGCGACGGCGGCGAAGGTTGCAGGCTGGCCGCCGAGCTCGCGCCGAGCGTCGTCCTGCTGGACCTGCGCATGCCCGAGATCGACGGTCTGGCGGTACTCAAGAAGCTCAACGAGCAGAAGCTCGGCATCCCCGTCGTCATGCTGACCACCAGCAGCGATGAACGGGATCTGGTCGCATCCCTGCGCAGCGGCGCCCAGGGTTACCTGGTCAAGGACATGGAGCCCGATCAGCTGATCGAGTCGCTCCACGAAATCGTCAGCGGCAAGACGGTGGTGGCGCCCCACATGACCGGCGTGCTGGCCAAAGTCGTTCAGGGAGAGGAGCCGAACATTGCTTCCGAGGCCCGCTTCTCGGAGTTGACGGCGCGCGAAATGGAGATCCTGTGCCACCTGGCGGAAGGCTCGAGCAACAAGGTCATCGCCCGGGAGCTCGGCATCACCGATGGGACGGTGAAGCTGCACGTGCGGTCGATTCTCCGCAAGATGCAGGTTCAATCCCGGGTGGAAGCCGCCGTGCGCGCGGTGGAGGAAGGCGTTTGCCGCAAGAATCAGCGAAACTGATCCAAGTCACTGAGCTCGCGGCTGTTGCCCGCGGACGGTGCCACCGGAGGAGTCTGAGGACGTGCTAAGGATTCTGGGAGTTTTTGTCTTCATGCTGTCGCTTTCGTGCCTGACCCTGCCGGCGCAGCCCGTCCATGCTGCCGCGGCGAATCCGGAGCTGTCCAAATCGTATCAGTCGGAAGAGGAAGAGAAGAACGAAGAGGACGAGGAGCCCGATTGCGAGTAAAGCGACAGCACCGCGGCGGATTTGGCGGAGCCTCTAGCCCGAAGAACGGTTTTCCAGCGGATCAGCGAGGAGGTTGATCATGAATTTCAAGAACGTGCTTGTTGCTGCCTTCACTGCCGGCAGCCTGATTATTCCTATTGGCGGTATGGCCGGAAATGTAAACATCACCAAGAGCATGGCTTCGGTGGACGTCATGCACAACGGCAAAATGGTTACGATCATGCGTAACCAGGATCAGAAAAACACCGTGAATCCGGCGTTTGCAAAAACGTCCCGGAAATGTCCTCCGTTCTGCATCCAACCGTCGACCCTGGCGCCGGGTGTGGAGACCATCGGCGAGGTCGAGGTGATCAGCTATCTGAAGAAGATGAGCGATGGCGACGACAGCATCGTGGTGGTCGATTCGCGCACGCCCGACTGGGTCGCGAAGGGCATGATTCCGGGCGCCGTAAACATTCCCTGGACCAGTCTCAATCCCGCCAAGGGCGCGGATCCCATCTCGATAGCGGACATCATGGAAGAAACGTTCAACGTCAAGTCACAGGAAGGCTTGATGGACTTCTCGAACTGCAAGACGGCCGTCATGTACTGCAACGGCATGTGGTGCGGGCAGTCCCCGAACAACATCAAGAATCTGCTGAGGTTCGGATACCCGGCGGACAAGATCAAGTGGTATCGCGGCGGCATGCAGGACTGGGAGATCCTGGGCCTTACGACAGTGAAAGGCGGAGGTTGAGCGCCGCAAGGCCGCGTTCATAGAGAGGACGACGGGGGCCAGAAGGCCCCTGTCGACCTTGATATGGAGCGAACCGTGCACGCCCGGGTACTGCCGAAAGAGGTGGCCGGGAGCGACTGACGAATGCCCTATTACGTCTACGAGATTTTCCCGCCCAGGCGCCTGGAGCTGGTGGACGACTTTGCGGCCTACCGGGAAGCGAGAACACGTGCGAGGGCGCTACGCGCGGCCCTTGGGGCGGATGCAGAGCAAAGCGTCAGGGTGATCTATGCACAGAGCACCGAGGAGGCCACGCGCCTGCTCACGGAGGCTAGGGAGCCCCGCCCCCTGGGCGAGGAATAGCCGCGATTTCCAGACCCGTAGCGTCCGAACGTCTTGAACATCCGCCACTATTGATATATAAAAAAAAGCGAATATGTAAGCCGTAGAGGAGCCAAATGTCTGAATTCGACCAAGAGCTCGACGCATGCGGTCTGAACTGCCCTCTCCCCATACTCAGGGCAAAGAAGACTCTCGGTAAAATGTCCAGCGGACAAGTGTTGCGCATCGTCGCCACCGATCCCGGTTCCGTCAAAGATTTCGAGGCCTTCTCCAAGCACACGGGAAATCCGCTTCTGGACTCCCGCGAAGAAGAGGGCAGGTTCTTTTTTCTGATGAAGAAGGGCTGATCCGACCCCGCCATACCACCTGTCCTATCAACCGTTCTTATGGTCAGAACACCAGGTTGACGACTGAGAGCATCACGACCAGAAACAGTACGGTCATGATGCTGCCCGCGCGGATGAAGTCGGCGGTGCTGTAACCCCCCGCACCCATAATCAGCGCGTTGACCTGGTGCGTGGGCAGAATGAAAGAGTTCGACGTGGCGAGGGCCACGATCAACGCATACAAGGCGGGATCGGCCCCCACATTCACGGCGATGTTCACGGCCAGGGGAACCAGCAGCACGGTCGCCCCTACGTTGGACATGACCAACGTGAAAGCGGTCGCAAGCACCGCGACGACTGCCTGCAACACCCAGCCCGGTACATCTCCGATTAGCTCCAGCGTTTTCTGCGCAATCCACGCGGCGGTTCCGGTGGTCTCGACGGCCACTCCCAGGGGAATCAGGCTCGCGAGCAGGAAAACCGACTGCCAGCCTACAGACTTGTACGCCTCTTCGATGGATAGAACACCCGTGGCGATCATACCGATGGCGCCGACGAACAACGCGAGAGAAAGTCTCGTATCGGTGAACAGAATCAGGCACAGCGCCAGCAGGAAGAAGGCGAGCGCGTGAACGACTTTTTTGGGACGAATCGTTTCCCGTGGAAAATCCGTGATAACCGCGAAGTCGCTGGATTTCGATAGCTGCAGCAGATCTTCCCAGGCGCTGTGCAGCACCAGTGTATCGCCGGCTCGCAGCTCGATGGAACGAAGATGATCCCGGATCGTTTCCCCACCGCGATGAAGCGCGATGGCGCTGGCACCGTATCGTTTTCGCATACGAATATCGCCGAGGGTCTTGCCGATGACACTCGCGCCTGGGGGTATGACCGCTTCTGAGATTCCGGAGCGGGTGGGATTCAGCACGTCGACGAACGACTGCGATGTCCTTTCCCGCGAAAGCAGATTTGCCCGGGTGAAGTCTTTCACGTCAGCGGGCGTTCCCATGAGCGCGAATATGGTCCCGACCCAGATCATCTCCTCGCGAGGCGGCGCGATTGTAAGCTCGTCTGCATTACGAATGCCGACGATGCAGACGCTGCCGTTTTTTTCCTCGAGCTCACCCACGGTCATTCCGATAACCGGACTCTCGAGGGTTACCTTGGCTTCGAATACTTCGCCGTGTATTCCATAGACCTTCTCGAAGTACCTGCTGGTGGCGCCCGGGTCCGCTGACGCTCCTTTCTTAGGCAGGACAAATCGTCCGGCAACGACAAAGTAGCCGATGCCCGCGACCACCAGCGCCAGCCCCACGGGCGTTACCGAGAACAGGCTGAAGGTGTCCATGGGACTGATACCAGCCGGTAGCGACTGGTTGGAGGTCTCGATAAGGTCGTTCAAAAGAATCAGCGGGCTGGACCCAATCAGTGTCAACGTGCCGCCAAGAATGGCGCAGAACCCCATGGGCATGACCAGTCGTGACATCGGGATCCCGGTTCTCGTCGAGATTCGGCTGACTACCGGCAGGAACAGAGCCGCCGCACCGATGTTCTGCATGAAACCGGAGATCACCCCGACGACACCTGACACGATGGGGATGATTCTCTTCTCGGTGCTACCGCCCACGCGAAGAATGTAGGCCGCCAGGCGACTCATGACGCCGGTTCGGTCGAGACCGGCGCCGATAATCATTACCGCGATGATGGAGATGACGGCGTTGCTCGAGAAGCCGTCGAACAGCCGATCCGAAGGAACGATTTCACTGAGGCCGAGGATCACCATGACGATGATCGCAGCCACGTCCACGCGCACGACTTCAAATGCGAATAGATAGATGGTGAACGCCAACACGGCCATCACCGACACCATGTCTGTGGTCAGGACAACCTGTTCCATCTTCTATTCCGCCAGTTGCCCGAATGAGGGCGCGCGGCGAGATCTCACGGCCTCAGAGCGAACGGTATCCGGTCGCCTGAATCACTGCACGCTGCCGAAGGACTTGTCGATACTCCCGGCCGGCGGCTCGAGTCCAGCCATGCGACATCCCTGAGCGACGGGCCCGCCGGGAAACAGCAGGTAGACGTACTTGACTCCGCCCATTGCATGGAATTTTTCGCCTAACGCATCATGCAGTTCCCGGGTGCGGGGCGTCTCGGCTTTCGCGTAATACTCCTGCACGGCACGAATCGCCTGCCAGTGATCTTCGGTCAGCTCGATACCCTCTTCCTTCGCCGTCTGCTCGGCAACGGTGGCGCTCCAGCTCGCGGGGGCGTCGGGAAAATTTGCATCGACGCTATCGCCACTGCGTCCGTGAAGAATATCGTCTCTCGTTTTCGCCATGATTATGCTCCTCCCGAAGAGATTCTATAACGGAATTGTCACCAGACGGCAACCGACGGCAGTGGACCTCAGCACCGTATCGCCGCCGACGAGCCGGTGGCAACAGCTAACGGATGCCGCTACAGTGACCACCCATCTCGGGATACGCGTACCTGGTGCGAACGCGAATCATAATCGTCATCACCGCCTTACTCGGCTTGTGGACGTGGCTGTGCCCCGGCGCGCTGGCCGCGGAAACCCTGCGGGTCGACGCGCAAGCCGGCAACTGCAGCGACACGGGCGGAGCCTCCTACTGCCACATTCAGGCGGCCATCGACCGGGCGTCGCCTGGCGCGACGGTGGAGATTGCCGCGGGCGTCTACGAGCTGTGGGGAGAGTCATTATTCATCGACAAGAGTCTCACGCTGAGAGGTGCGGGCGCTGACCGGACCGTCCTCGATGGAAACGGCAGGCACCCCGGGCCCCTCATTTCTATTGCCGACACTGCTGCGGATGTGAGCATACGCGCACTCACGCTCACGAACAGAATGCGAATCGTCTCGCCCATCGCGGGAGCCGGTGGCATCGACCATTTCGGGCAGCGACTCACCATCGCGGACACGACGATCCACGGTAATCTGGGAGGAATGGGTGGCGCCCTTCATGCGGGCACCGACTTTGGTTCCGTGATACTCGAGAATGTGACGCTGTCCGGAAACGATGCCCTCGTTGGCGGAGCCATTGATTTTCGGGACGCGCCTGATGCCCGCCTCGAGATTACCGGCAGCAGCATCCTCGACAACTCCGCCATATTCACGGGGGGCGGCGTCTTCGTGCGCGACGTGGGCACCGTCGCCTTCACCAACGTCATATTGCGCGGTAACCAAAGCGGCAATCGAGGCGGCGGGATCTTTCTGGTGTCGCAGAACGAAGCGGGGCATCTGAATCTACGCGACTCGACGGTCACCGGAAATTGGTCGAAAGGGGGCGGCGGCATCGATACCAGTGGCGATGAAATCGAAGTTCGATTGAAAAGTGTCGTGCTGGCTGGCAACAGCAGTCAAAGCAATCCCGCCAGCAGCGACTGCCGGGCCGACTCCGAGAACGCGTTCATATCCCTCGGCGGTAATCTGGTAGGCAACGGCGACGGCTGCAGCTTCCAGCCCGTCGAAGGTGACACCGTCGGCACCACCACCTCCCCAGTCAAGCCAAGCACACCGTAAGTTGGGCATCGCTTCGCTCCGCCCAACAATCCAGCCCCTATATGGGCACCCACTCCGAATCTTGGATATCATCTCCCCCATGCCCGACGAATTTCTCCCAGTTGTGAAAACCGGCGACCTGCCGCCGGGGAAAATGATTTGTGTCGACGTGGCCGGAAAGCGCATCCTCGTCGCCAATGTCGATGGCGTCTATTATGCGACCGACGACACCTGTACCCACGAAGATGCTTCCTTGTCCAGCGGCTCACTGAGCGGTGAGCTGGTGAAATGTCCGTTGCACGGTAGCCGCTTCAGTCTGCGTACGGGAGAGCCCATGGAAGATCCGGCCGAGGAGAGTCTGCGCTGTTTTCCGGTGGAAGTGCGCGACGGCGACGTGCTGGTTGGTATCGGGTAATGACGAGCAATGACTGACGTGACACCAAATGAGATGAACGACGCGGAAGTGGCGATGCGTTCCTACCTGCAACGCATCGCCACCGGACCCGAGCTCAGCAAGGACATCTCTCTGGAGGAAACCCGGCACGGAATGGGCCTGATCCTCGACGGAAAGGCTGATCCCGTGCAGGCGGGGATCTTTCTGATTGCGTTACGCATGAAACGGGAGTCGGACGACGAGACGCGGGGCATGCTGGAGGCAATTCGCGACGTAACCCTCAGGGTCGAGGCGCCAGTCGACGAAGTGCTGGACATGGCGGACCCATACGACGGTTACAACCGCACGCTACCTGCTGCACCGTTTTTGCCGCCGGTGCTCGCCGCCTGCGGCGTGCCGGCCTTCTCCCACGGCGTCACCAGCGTGGGTCCCAAGTTCGGCGCTACCCACAGTCAGGTGTTGCAGGCGGCGGGCATCGCCGTGGACGAAACGCCGGAGAAGGTCGCCGCGCGCCTCGGGGACGCGGCCATCGGCTGGGGCTATGTTGATCAAAACCGATTCTGTCCCAAGCTCCACGACCTCACCGACCTGCGCCGACTGATAGTAAAACGCCCCGCCATCACCACCACGGAAGTGCTGGCCGGACCCATCAAGGGCCGCAAAGCCACCCACGTCGTGACCGGCTTCGTCCACAAGCCCTACCCGCGGGTCTATGCCCTGCTCGCACGGCACGTGGGCTATGAATCGGCGCTACTGGTGCGCGGCACGGAAGGCGGAATTATTCCTTCACTGAGACAAACGGGGAAAATCTGGCACTACCGCGACAAGGGCGACGAGCAGGAAGTCGACATCAAGCCCGCGGAGCTCGGCATCAACCAGGAACTGCGGGCGGTCCCCCTTCCCGAGCACCTGCCCGGCTACCGCAAGAAAACCGACGGCGTCGCCTCCAGCGTGGACGCCGGCGCCATCGCTGCGGAGGCCGCCCGTGCCGGCATCGACGCTCTCGAAGGCAAGCCCGGCGCTACCTCCGACTCTCTGGTCTACGGCGCTGCCCTGTGTCTGTGGCACCTGAACCGCCATCGTTCCCTGGCGCAAGCCGCAAATGCCGTTCGCGAAGTGCTGCAGTCAGGCAAGGCGCTGAAGCATTTCAACGGAGCCTGATCGCTTTTACACTTTTACCTGGTCAGTCGGATGAGCCCACAATGTCGACACCCAGGGCATCGATGTGTTTCGCGATAGCGTCGCCGTTCAATTCCCATAAATCGCCCGGATCGACGGTCACGCTGGGCCGACCTTTGTATTCCGCAATCCAGATCTCGATTACCCTCCCCTTCAGATCACGACCGGTGGTAATCGTGACGCGCTCGATTCCATCGAAGCTGAAGCCTTTTTCGGTTTGATCAAACCAGAATCCTGTGGATTGATGAATACGACGGTCGTCGACGATCACCCGGTCCATCAGTAGCATCGGACCGAACAGTAATCCAAAAAGCACGCCGAATGCGCCGATCAGAAAGCCCAGAATCTTGTTGACCTTCACGAACAGGAACAGCCCGAGCAACAGGATGGCGGTTGAGGCTGCCACCGGAATCAGAGAGATGTGCAGCGGGAATTCGAATTCCACGGTTGATTCAGCCAGGCTTCCTGGAAATCACACTGGCAGAAGCCACAATTCTTCAACAGCTCCGTCATTTTTCGGGCGAGCCACCGATCGTGCACGATGCGGTCGATGACGACGTCCACCCATACAATTACCACTCAGGATACCGACTCAATCAATCCCTTCGCGTCGCGCAAATCCGCCGTGTCAAAACCTTCAGTGAACCATTCGAAAATCGGAATCAGCAGCTCCGGCGCCCGAGACTCTCCCCCCTGGGATTGCCAGAGCTTTGTGAGACTCATGGCTGCGCGTAATTCCCAGGATTTCGCCTTGTGGTCGCGAGCGACTCGAAGTGATTCATTGAAGGCGGTTTCTGCTGCCTTTGTATCGGGACGCCCACCGGCGAGCAGTAAATCGCCTTTGATGCGCAGCACCTCCGGCTCCATCCAGCGATCACCGGTTTTGCGGCAATGCACGATGGCGCGGTCGATGAGCTGCAGTGCTTCGTCGCGGCGACCCATTCCACCGAGCTCAATGGCCTCTGTGCTCCAGAATCGTGCACAACAAATACCTCCTCCGGCGGCGTCCCAGTGACTGTTGCAGCGTCTCGTCAGCTCGTAGCCGATTTCATACTCTTCGCGCAGAGCATACGCGCGTCCCAAATAGTTGTTGACCAGCATTTCCTGGGTGAACTGGTCAAGGCCTCCCTCGTCGACGACCACTTGCGCTTCTTCGCATTGCGCAAACATGCGATCGGCGTCTCCA
>CAXMNG010000361.1:0-3391 GCA_964194585.1 Salibacteraceae bacterium
CGAGGCACCCACCTCGTACATGCAGAAGCCGATATGAATCAAGAACATCAGCACTACCGTCAACCAGTAGTAAAACTCGGTAAATATTATCCCGAGTGCGGTTAGTTCATTGTCCATTCTCTACCTCCCCTCCGGTAGTTGGTTGGTTGATTGCCTGCCCGGCCAATCTCGCTGACGTTTCGGACAGGCACGCCTCATCGGACCCCAATGCCGGCCAACGGCACACGCAAATCCGCGTGAGTCGCTGCCGGAAATCCGAGAAGTGAAGACGGGTGAGAAACGCAGCGTGAGAATCGCGGGTCGGCAGCAGCGGGGAACTCCCTGTGACCCCCGCCGCAACGTTTTCCCCGACGCGACGATGTCGCGGTTCCCATCTTCCCCCGAAGACCCTCCTCGACGATTCGCGCGTGCATCACGAACCATCGGGGGATTAATATACTGGAAATTCTTTCCCAATGTGCAACAAAAATTCAACACACGTTAGGACCGATTGGCAACCAATGGCTCCCAAGTCGCTGAAAAAAAAGGACTCCAACAGAACAAACGCGCAGTCATCGCGGCGGGTCCAGGGCGCCACCCCGGCCAACCAGCTGGAGATCGCCATCGGCCAGCAGGTACGCGTATTTCGCAAGCAGCTGCACATGACGGTGGCGGAAGTGGCGAGTCAGGCGGATTTGTCGCCGGGTATGTTGTCGAAGATCGAGAACGGACTGACATCGCCCTCGCTGGCGACCCTGAAGGCGCTTTCCGGCGCGCTCAACGTTCCGGTCACGGCTTTCTTCCGCAAGTACGAGGAGGAGCGCGACGCCACTTTCGTCAAGGCGGGCCAGGGCCTCAACATCGAGCGCCGTGGCACCCGTGCCGGACACCAGTATCAGCTGCTGGGGCATACGGTGGGCAAGCAGGTGTTCGTCGAGCCGTACTTGATCACCCTGACCGAGAAGTCCGACGTCTTTCCCCTGTTTCAGCACGACGGGGTCGAGTTCATCTACATGCTTGCCGGCGAGGTCATCTACCGCCACGGGGACCAGACCTACCGCTTGTGCCCGGGGGATTCGCTGTTCTTCGACGCCGACGCGCCCCACGGCCCGGAGGAGCTGGTGACGCTGCCGATCCGCTTTCTCGCCACGATTGTCGAGCCCCGGGGCACAGAATCGTGAACCCGGGCATTCCTGAGAGGAATTTTTTTCTCTTGTGGGTTGATCGCCCGGCGCCGATAAATTACGCTCATCTGGCTCGAGAGTTCGGCCCCGGCGGTTTGACCGGAAACCCTGTCCAGGAGGCACCATGTGTGGCATAGCCGGCATCATGTACAAGACCACGGGCACCCTGGGAGCCACGGGTCAGGCGCTGATCGACATGCTGGACGGCTGTCAGCACCGCGGCCCCGACTCCACGGGCTTCGCCCTGTACGGCCCGTCTGCCGATGACCGTCTGCGCCTGCGCTTCTTCGTCGGCGAAGGCGATGAAGCGGGCGCCGCCGTGGAACGTATCAAGGCGAGCCTGGCCGAGCACGGCGCCAGCATCGCCGAAGACCAGATGGTGGGAAACAACTATCGCTGCACGGTGGCATTCACCGGCGATATTCAGAAGCTCGCCTACGCCATGGAGCATGCCGCCAAGGTCATCTCCATTGGCACGAGCCTGGAAATCGTCAAGGACGTGGGCACCGCGCACGAGGTGGACGACCGCTATGCCGTGCACGAGTTTCGCGGCACCCATGGTCTCGGACACGTGCGCCTGGCCACCGAGTCCGACGTCAAGCCCGAGGCCTCGCATCCCTTCTGGGCCACCGGCTTCGCCGATGTCGCCATCGTTCACAACGGCCAAATTACTAACTACTGGAAAATGCGCCGGCGGCTGGAAAGGCGCGGCTTCAAGTTCACCACCGACAACGACAGCGAGCTGATCGCCGTTTACCTTGCCGACAAGATGTCCCAGGGCATATCGCTCAAAGACGCGCTGGCGACTTCCATCGACGATCTGGACGGCACCTTCTCTTTTCTCGCCTCCACCAAGGACGAGATCGGCTATGCCAAGGATCGCCTGGCGGTCAAACCGATGATCATGTACGAGACCGATGATCTGATCGCTGTCGCCTCCGAGGAAGTCTCGCTGAATCGACTCTTCCCCGGTCAAGCATTGAGCACAATGGAACCGCCACCGGGAACCTTCAACACGTGGGCACGATCGACTTAGCGAAGGTTCCGGTACGCGAAGCCAACGAGCTCATCCGCAAATACGGAAGCGCGGGCGAGAACGTCACCATCGTCAATCCCGATGCGCGCCATCACATCGGCGTTGGACTGACCGATCCGATCAAGGTTCACGTTCAAGGTTCCGCCGGCTACTTCTGCGCCGGACTCACCGATGGCGCGCACTTCGAGGTCGACAACAACGTCGGCTGGGGCCTCGGCGACAATATCTACAACGGCTCGGTGGTGGTGCGCGGCAACGCCGGTGCCATCGCCGGGGTCGGCATTCGCGGTGCCGAGCTGGTGGTCCATGGCAACATCGGCTCCCGTGCCGGCCAGGTCATGAAGGAGGGCACCCTGCTCTGCGGCGGCAACGCCAATTTCATGGCCGGCTACATGATGTACGGCGGGCGCATCATCATCCTCGGCAACTCCGGCGAGCGGGTCGGCGAGGACATGAGCGGCGGCACCATCTTCGTCGGCGGCGATATTCCATCGCTGGGCTCCGACGCCGAGCAGACAGATCTGGAGAGCGACGAGCAGGATTCCATTCTGGAATTCCTGGATCGCTACTCAATTCGCCACCGGGGGAGATTCAAGAAGATCGTCAACGCCGGCAAGAAGCTGCGCTACGGCACGGCGGAACGCCAGATGCGCAGCCTGCCCTTCTTCGGCTTCTCGGGTAACTCGGGATACTGGAACGCCAAGGTCCAGGAAGATATTCACATCAAATCCCAAATCGGCCGCTACCGTATCCGCGGTTACGGAGGCGCGCGGCCGCTGCCGCATATCGCGGATCTGGCTTTTAAACAGGATTTGTCCCAGGCGGGCCGGGATCCGGATGTGGTGTCCAAGGTGGAGATGTACACGGAGATCGGCGGCATCAACGGCGCGCAAGCCTTGAAGCTCAGCATGCCCGTCATGATCGCCCCCATGAGCTACGGTGCGTTGAGTCGCTCTACCAAGCAGGCCTTGGCCATGGCGTCGGCCATGTCGAAGATCGCCGAAAATACCGGCGAGGGCGGCATGAGTAACGCGCAACGCGATGCCGCCGGACAGCTCATTTTTCAATGTCTGGGCGGGCGTCTCGGCTGGAACATCCACGACATGAAGCGCGCCGACGGCCTGGAGATCTACATCTCCCAGGGCGCCAAGCCGGGCCTCGGCGGCCAGCTCATGGCCAAGAAGGTCACCAA
>CAXMNG010000362.1:0-4978 GCA_964194585.1 Salibacteraceae bacterium
CCGCCGTCGTCCATTCGTTGCTCGGTGATGGTGGTGTGACCCGATACACCCGCCAGGAACAGATTGGAAAGCGCTTGCCCACCATCCAGTGCCGCACCGCTGGCGCCAAGCTCGTTGGCAATCTCGACGAAACGCGGTTGCCGGCGTACGCGGGCGAACCAGGCAGCGGCGAACGCCGCCTTGTCGGCACCCATGAGCTCTCTGCTGGCGACCACTTCTCGGGACGACGAGGACCGCCAGGCATCGGATCGCCAGCCCGCTACTCCGCCCGGCAATTCCGAAGCGATGTGATCCATGAGCGCGTAAGGGCCGAGTAGTGATTCATCTACCGGCGCGCTCATCTGCCCGGCCTTTTCCTGTAGAGCACTGACCATCCCGGCATGATCGTCATTGCCCGAAGCCGGGCCCGGGAACCCCCTTACGGCTGCGACGAGCACCTCTTGCAGGGCCTGCATCTCCGCGCGCGTCACGCTCGCGCGGGCCGAGAAAAGATCACCAAGCAAGCCGCGTTCTTCGGCAAAGCGGGCCTCGATGGCACGTTGGCTGCGTTCGAGCACAGCCACCTGCGCCTGGTACTGCCTGACAAAAGTGGCATAGGATTCGAGCAATTGCTGGCGCTCGGTGCTCAAGGCCGCGCGATCCCGCTCGAGCGTCCCCGCCGTTGCCGAGTGTCCGGCCGAGCTTTGCTGCGTGCCGCCTTCACTTTCCTCGATGGCGACCATGCGCACATCGACCTGGCGGCGATCCGCCTCGAGTTGTTCTACCGTCGTGTAAAGGGTCCCGATCATCGGTCGCGACAGATCGAATCGTGGCGCGCCGCCTGCCGTATACAGCAGCCCATCGTCGTTCGCATCGAGCACGTGTGTGATCGCGGTATCGAATCCTTCGTGATTTTTCCCGAAAGATTCGATCAGGCGTGCGTTCAACGTTTCCAGGCTAGTCCGTGCATCCCGCAATTCTCCACTGATGTGTACTTCCAGGGTTTTGATCTGCGTGTCTACATTCCGCCGGCGTGCATCGATGGCGGCTTCGACCGTCAGTCCGGTTGCATTGAGTTCCGCCAAATCCACGGCGAGCGTGGCGCCTCGCTCGCGCTTCTCGGCCGCGAAGCGTTCATAGTGCCTGGAGAACTCCTGGTTCTCTCTCTCGATCTGCTCGTTGAGATTCAGCACTGCATCCCTGGCTTGCGCAAGGGTGGTCCGTAACTCGGCGATTCGCTCCTCCAGGTCGGCAAACTTCAGGGCCCGCTGGTCGCGGTGCGGGTCGTCGGAGCTTGCTTTGTCGTGCACTTCAACGAGCGCATTGTATTCATCGATGAGACGCCGCAATGCTGTTTCGGTTTCGCCATGAATGGCGCGTTGCTCACGATCCCTTTCGAGCGCGTTTGCTACCGCCGCGCTCTCACTCTCGAGAACGGCGCGCTCCCTTTCCAACCACTCTTCGAAGGCGGCGTGCTCGACGGCGTAGTCGTCGGCAAGTCGCTTGAGCTTGCGCCGTTCTTTCTCGGCGAATCGTTGCCAGTCCTGGTCCAGGGATCGGATTTCCAGGGCCAATGGATCTCCGGCGCCCATATACTCGTCGATCTGCCTGGCTAGCGCGGCGCGTGCTTTCTGTGTGGCCGTTAACTGGGTCAGGTAGCTGGCTCTGATGGCATCGATCTCGGCGAGCCGTGTGGCGATACGCTCCTTGAGAGTCTTGACTCGCGGGTCGTTCGCGTAGCGCGGTGCGTGAAGCCGCTGTATTCGGCGTTCTTCGCTGATTCGTCCGTCGCGCAACGCCATCTCTTCGTTGACATCGGCAATCCGC
Organism: Salibacteraceae bacterium; assembly: GCA_964194585.1. GTDB lineage: Bacteria > Pseudomonadota > Gammaproteobacteria > HK1 > HK1 > JAABYT01. Next base: position 1,807 of record CAXMNG010000362.1, read on the forward strand.
TCGTTGAGTGTCTCGCGCTCCGAATTGAAAGCCGCTTCTCTTTGCGTTCGATCTTTCTGCAGGGGCTCGAGCTCTTTTGCGACGACCAGGCGATCGGATTGGTACTGCCTATTAAGGTTGGATTCCAACACTTTGAGGTCCGCTGCCAGTGCACTGTTGTAAGCTTCGAAGCCGTCTTCGAGGCTTTTCAGCATGACGTAGTAGACGGGACGGTTGTCGATCTCCTGGGCCGCCGATGTAAAGGATACGGCGAGCACGGCGATGCTGGTGGCGCCGAGCAGTAATGATGGAATGCGCCAGGGACGATTCATGGGCGTGTCGAAGAGTAGCTTTCCCCGAGTAGCGCTGTTGTTGTTTTGGGTTGGCGATCGTTGCAGGCGCGCGGCCGGCATCGAATCGGTCGTGTCTGAGTTTAGCCGATGCAGGCACGCAATTCTAACCGCCAGCATCCCATGGCTCCCGGGTCACGGGGGACGGGAGGGCGAAGCGCATCGGCGCGAACGCGTCCCGCCGGCACGCTTAATGGGTTAACCTGGCGCCGGCTGCGGGGTTGCAGGTAGCGCTTCGTGACGCTGCTCGCCGACGCGCAACAGGCTCGGCAAAAGGATCAACGTGAAGGCCGTGCTCACGGTCATGCCACCGATGATGACGGCGGCGAGCCCCCGGTAGAGCTCCGTTCCGGGTCCCGGGATGAGTAGTAACGGCAGCATGCCGAAAATGCTCGTCAGGGTGCTCATGAGAATGGGTCGCAGGCGCAAACTCACCGCCTGCTGCACTGCTTCGCGGCGGCCGAGACCCCCGCGCTCGGCGGCGCGGGTCTGATGCACCAGCAGGATGGCATTGTTCACCACCAGGCCGAGCAGGATGATGAAGCCGATCATAGTGAGCAGATCCATGGGCTGGAACAATTCCACGCCGAAGTACTTCAGGCCGTCGTTCATGATCCACAGAGCCACGACGCTGCCCACGGTAGCCAGCGGCAGCGCCAGCAACACCAGCAGGCTGTCCTTGAAAGATCGAAACAGCGCACTCATGAGCAGATAGAGGATCGCGATGGCGAGCAGGAAGCTGCTGCCCATGTTGCGCAGCGCCTCTTCGAGCTGATCGGCGCGGCCGGTATAGCGAATCTCGCCGTCCTCCGGCAGCAACGCCTCGGCCACCGGCGCCACCTGCTGCTTGATGATATCCAGCGCCTCTTCCAGAGACATGTTGGGCGGCGGCGTTACCTGCAGGGTGACGCTGCGGCGCCGGTCCAGGCGGCGGATCTCGCTGGGTCCCGCGGTGCGCACGATGTCCACCAACTCTCCCACCGGCAACACGCCTCCCTCGGGAGTGGCGAGGGGGATGGATCCCAGCTGCTCCGGCGTATCCCATGGCTGCACCCGCACGATGATGTCACGGCGCTCCTCGCCATCGAAGTAGTCGCCCACGAACAAGCCCTCACCGAGGGCGCGGGTCACCAGCGCCATGGTTTCACGGCTCCAGCCGGCCTCGGCGATGCGGCGCTCGTTGGGCACCAGGCGTAGCTCCGGCTCCGCCAGCTGGAGTCCCGGACGGGGGCGCACGTCGGCGCCGGGGAGTGCCTGCATGGCGGCACCGAAGGTAGCCTGGGCCGCGCGCATGACGGTCTCCAGGTTGCGACCCTGGATATTGATGTCGATGGTGCGCCCCTCGCCGAATCCGCCGAAAAGGGATGCCCGCTTGGCGAAGGCCCAGGTGTCGGGAAAGCCCTGGATGATCTCGGCGATGATGGGCACCAGCTCGCCGGTGGCTTCCTCCCGCTCGGCGCGCGCGCCCATGAACACGCCCTGGGGAAAGGCGACGAAGAAGTAGTGCTTGATCTGCGGCAGCTTCTCGCCGGTCATATAGGGCGCGATGCGCGCCGCGATCACGTCACCCATCTCCTTCTCGATGTGGTCGATGTTGACCCCGGGTGGCGGAATGATGAATGCGAACACCAGATTACGATTGCCTTCCGGAAGATAATCGGCCTTCGGCGCCAGGGCCCAGGTTGCCAGCAGGGGTAGGCTCACCAGCATCGCGATCCACAGGCTGCGCCGCAACGGCGTGTCCGTGAGGCGCATGATGCCGCCGGTCATGGCACGCCACCATCCGGCGTGGCGATCGGTGATCTCCGTGTGCCGCAACCAGGTGGCGGCAGCGGCCGGCACCACGGTCAAGGCCACGATGAGAGACGCGACAACTGCCACCGCGATGGTCAGGGCGAGATCGGCAAACAGCTGTCCGGCCTCGTCCTCGAGAAACACGATGGGCAGAAAAATCGCTACTGTGGTGGCGGTGGAGGCGAGCAGTGCACCCCACACCTCGGTGGGCCCCTGCAGCGCCGCATCGTCGGGCCCCACTCCCTTCTCGCGCAAGCGTACGATGTTCTCCAGCACCACGATAGCGGCATCCAGCGTCAAGCCGACGGCGAAAGCGAGACCGGCGAGGGAAATCACGTTGAGCGTGCGCCCGGCCATGTCCAGGAGCAGGAAGGCAGCCAGCACCGAGCCCGGGATTGCCATGGCTACCATCAGGGTAGCGCGGAACTTGCGGAGGAACCACCACAGCACGCCCACCGCCAGCACGATGCCGAGACCGAGGTTGTTTCGCAGCATCTCGACGGACCGATCGATGTACACGGTCTCGTCGTAGACTTGCTCGAAAGACAGGTTGGCGCGCGCCAGCGGCCCCTCTCTCAGCTCCTCGGCGGCGCGCTTGAGCCCGTTCATGACATCCAGCACGTTGACGCCGATTTCGCGGTGAGCATTGACGGCCATGGCGCGTTCGCCGCGGGTGATCACGAAGCTTTTTCGGTCCACCATGCGCTCTTCGATTACCGCCACATCGCGCAGGCGCACCGCCTGGCCGCCGCGCCAGTCGAGCACCATGTCACCGAGCTGCTCCGCATTGAATGCGCCGGTGAAGCGCAGCGTGTAACGGCGTTTGCCGACGTTGACTTCGCCGCCGGAAACGTCCTCGTTGCCGCCGGCGCGGCGCGCCGCCTCCGGCAGCTCGATGCCTAGCAGTGCCGCCCGGTAGGCATCGAACGTGATACGGACTTCGCGCTCGCGCCCGCCACGCACCTCGGAACGAGCCACGCCGGGCACACGCTCGAAGCGTGTCTGCACGACCTCCTCGACGTAGTCCTGGTAGCTCTGGATATCGCGTG
>CAXMNG010000363.1:0-4112 GCA_964194585.1 Salibacteraceae bacterium
CTCACCGGGCTTGCGGCGGATACCGGCTACGGGACGAAAGACAAGGCCAACCTCGGGTTAATCCGGGTGCCCGACCCGCGGGTCGACTTCCTCTCCGAGTTGTACTCGCCGAAGAAGACGACCTTCGCCGAGATCGGCTTCGTCGACGTCGCCGGTCCGCCGGGCGAGAGCACCGCCGGCGGGCTCGAGACCGCAGTCATCGAGCACATCCAGAAGGCCGACGCGCTGGTGCACGTCATCCGGGCGTTCGAGGATCGGGCAACCGGCCGCGCCCCCGAGCCGATGCACGACCTCGAGACGTTCGAGGGCGAGATGATCCTCGCCGACCTCATCAAGATCGAGAACCGCCTCGAGCGGCTCGCCAAGGAGGGCGGCAAGGCCACCGGCGAGATCGCGCTGATGCGCAGGCTCGCCGAGCACCTCGACGGGGGCCGAGCACTGCGGGTCCTGGAGCTGTCGGAGCAGGAGCGCCAGATGACGAGCGGCTATCAGTTCGTGTCGATGAAACCCTGCCTCGCCCTCGTCAACCAGCCCGACGACGCGGCGGCGGTGGGTCCGCCGGCGGACCTGGAAGCGGCGGTCGCCGCGTCCGGCATGGGCGTCCTGTCGATGGCGGCCTCGGTCGAGGCGGAGATCGCGCAGCTCGACGATGCCGACCAGGCGGAGTTCCTGACCGACCTCGGTCTCGAGGCGTCGGCGCGGGACCGATTCATCAGCGCCGTCTACGCGATGCTGGACCTCATCTCCTTCCTCACCAGCGGCCCGGACGAGTGCCGCGCCTGGACCATCCGGCGCGGCACCGTCGCCCGCGCCGCCGCCGGCAAGATCCACAGCGACATCGAGCGCGGCTTCATTCGCGCCGAGGTGGTCGCCTTCGAGGATCTGCAGGCGCTCGGCTCGGAGCTACGCTGCAAGGAGGCGGGCAAGCTGCGGCTCGAAGGCAAGGATTACGTCGTTCTGGACGGCGACATCATCAACTTCCGGTTCAACGTGTAGCCGCGCAGCTCGCTCTTACGGCGACGTCAACGCGGGCCAAAGGTCCCGGGCGCCCGCGCTTGTCGCGATCGTTACAAAACGCAAAGCTTCGACAAAACTACGACGCTCTGAGATGCTGATGCAGGTACTCACCCAGTACCGGCAGGGGGAAGACGATGAACGCACAAAGGAAGCGGCCGTTGAAACTGGGCCTGGTTCTCCCCGAGGCCGAGCGGGACATGGGTGGCAAAACTGCTGGCTGGAGCGACTATGTCGCCATGGCCCGACTGATCGAGGACATGGGTATCGACTCCATATGGTTCGTTGATCACCTGCTTTATCGCGGCGACGCAACCACCATCGAGCAGCAGGGCGTAAGAGAGTGCTGGTCCATACTCACGGGTCTCGCGGCAATTACCGAACGAGTGGAGCTGGGCTCACTGGTGACGCCTACGTCGTACCGAAATCCGGCCATGCTGGCCAAAATTGTGGATACGGTGGAGGAGATCTCCGGTGGACGTATCATCCTCGGCCTCGGTGCCGGCTGGCACGGTGATGAATACCGTGCCTTCGGCTATCCGTTCGATCGCCTGGTCTCCCGTTTTGAAGAGGCCTTTACAATTATCCGCGGCCTGCTGGTGGACGGTGCCGTGGACTTCGAAGGCACCTATTACTCGGCCAGAGATTGCGAGCTGCGCCCGCGCGGCCCTCGCCCCAATGGACCCCCGATCATGATCGGTTCAACCGGCAAACGCATGTTGCGTATCACGGTGCCGCACGTTCAGATGTGGAACGCCTGGCTGTGCAGCGAACGCAGCAACGCCGACGAGGTTCCGGCACGGCGTGAGCTCGTCGATGCGGCCTGCCGTGACGCGGGTCGGGATCCGGCCACGCTGGAACGCACCATCTCCATCCAGGTGGATCCGACCGGAACAGGCAAGATACCGGCGAGTATGGCGCCGGATACAGCCACGCCACTTTCCGGTTCGCCGCAGGAGATTGCCGCCGGCATCCGGGATTTCGCACAGCAAGGTATCGCGCACCTGCAGGTGGCCCTGGTGCCGAATACGATTGGGAGCATCGAAAGCTTCGGGAAGGTGCTGGAAGAACTGGACCGGTAACGGCTGCTTGAACGAGGGACATAGCGTATGACGACGTCACCACTTTCCCGGGCCGGCGTGCTACCGTCTGGCAAGGAGCACCTTGACCATGATCACGCTGTATACCGCTGCTACTCCAAATGGTCGCAAAGCCTCCATCATGCTGGAAGAATGTGCGCTCGACTACAATGTTCACGCCCTCGCGCTGGGCAAGGGTGAGCAGAAACAGGACTGGTATCTGCAGATCAACCCAAACGGCCGTATCCCGGCGATCGTTGACCATGACAATGACGACTTCGCCGTGTTCGAGTCTGGCGCCATCCTGATCTACCTGGCGGAAAAGACCGGGCAGTTTTTGCCCCCGAATACACCGGAGAATCCGAAAGGCCGGTCGCTGGTGATCCAATGGCTGATGTTCCAGATGGGCGGGCTGGGCCCGATGATGGGTCAGGCCAATGTGTTCTTCAGATACGCAGAAGAGAAAATTCCCTATGCGATCGAACGCTACCAGAAGGAAACCCGACGGCTGCTCGAAGTGCTCGATACCAGGCTGGCCGATTACGATTATCTCGCCGGCACCTATTCTATTGCCGATATGGCCAACTTCGCCTGGGCGCGCACGGCAAACTGGTCCGGGGTCGAAAGCCGCGATCTCGAACATCTGTCGCGTTGGATCGAAGCGATCCGAGCACGGCCGGCCGTCCAGCGCGGCCTCGACGTGCCACCGAAGGACCAACTTGGCAAAACCGATGGCGAGTTCGTCAGATCGGCGCGAAAAATGGTGATCTAAGGCTCCGACCTGAGGGATCCCCACGAATTCAGCCCTCGGTCCCGTTACGCTTCGTAGGTTGGGCTGAGCGAAGCGAAGCCCAACACTTCAGGCCGGCATGTTGGGCTTCGCTTCGCTCAGCCCAACCTACGAAGCTTCCTTTGAATGATTCGCCGAATGGTGTGCGGCCAGCCAGCATTCGGCCGCCGTCAGCACACCGGCCACGCAATCCCAACCGGAGGTGTGGCCGAGCGTATCGATGACATCCAGAAGCCGGCGAAGCGCGCCGCGCTCGCCGCCCAGCAATGCCCCCAGCAGATCATCGATGGGGGCGCTGCCGCCACCCGCCGCGGCAACGGCCAGATGGCCGAAGCTGATCGCGTTTCCCGCATCCTTTGAGAGCGGCCGCACGCGCTTCCACAGCCGTTCCGCGACGCCTGGGTGCCCGAGGCTGTGCAGGGTGAACATCACGCCGCAGAGAAAGTCGTCACCGGATGGCGTCAGTCCCGGCCCGAGCCCCACCAGGTGTTGCAACGCCTCGGGATGATCCGAACCGGACACCGGCACCTCCGACACGGCGTTGATCAACCATGTGCGAAGCCCGTTGACAGGGGCCATGGCGAACCTGCCCAGGCACGACCGTGTTCCTGCATCTTCGCCACCGACGGCGGCTCTCCCCAGGCCTTCGTGGGGCGCCCCCAGTGCACAGAGGCGTCGCAGCTCCGCCACGCTGCGACGCAGATCCAGAGCATTCCAGTGTCGCGGCTTCGCGGTCGTGAACCAGGTTTCGGTTTCCTGCATGGCGATGGCATAGCGCCCGCCTACATGGAGCGTTCGCCCCAGCATCCGCCACGGGGTGCCGGTTTTCAGTCCACCAGCCGACCAGTCCAGACTTGCGGGCGCGGTGGTATTGACGTTCAGGGAGCACGCGTGCAGGGATTCGTTACCGATGCACGCGATGGCGCCGCCGGCTTCCAGGTAGAAGCTGGATTTGAACAGCGCGATGATGCGTCCCCGCCGTCCATCCAGCAGCAGATCATGGGCGAAGCTGCCGCATCGGGTGGCGCAATAGCGGTGGGCAATTTCCAGCTTGTGCGTCATCGGCGAACACTCACCGCGCCCGCTGCACCATCGCCAGTGCCAGGGCGGCGGCATCGGCATTGCAAGGCGCCACCCGCACACCCGCGGCTTCCAGCTTGGCGATCTGCGCTCCCCGCCGTTGCGGGTCGTCCTCGGTACCGGTCACCGATGCGATGATCGTCGGCGCG
>CAXMNG010000364.1:0-10614 GCA_964194585.1 Salibacteraceae bacterium
TCCAGCCGGTCGACCGTGGGCGGATGGGTGCTGAAAAGAAAAGTCAGATTCTGATCGGTTTCGCTGCTCTCGTATAAGGTCATGAGCATGGCGGGAAGACCATACGCGTCGTAGCCACTCCGCGCAGCCACTACGACGCCCATGCCATCGGCCTCGAACTCGTCCTCACGATCGAGGCCTTTCGCGTAAAGCTCCATACCCGCACCAACCAAAGCGTCGACCATCTCCGAATCGTAGTCCACCAGCATGCCCGTCAGGTCGGTGGCGAGACTGGCGCGCATCTGCTTCTCGATGGCCACGAGATGGTGGCGACGCAGGACGTGGGAGATCTCATGGCCGATGACGCCTGCGAGCTCCGCTTCATTTCGCAGCATGAGAAACAGTCCGCGGGTGACGAAGACATAGCCCCCGGGCGCAGCAAATGCATTCACGGTGTCGGTATCGATAACCGCAAAGGTCCAGGGAAGATCCGGACGTTCGGTCTGCATCGTGAGCCAACGCCCAATCCGATTGACGTAATTCTGCACGACGGGATCGTCCACCAGCGGCGTCGTGCCGAGCAGACCGGCAGACAGATCCTTGCCGATCTGGATCTCCGTCTCTTCCGGTACGTCACCGAATGACTTCACACCCTTGGCGAGAATCTCAGTGATCTTCAGGGGATCCAGGCCCCCGAGTTCGAAGGACGAGAGCGACGATGTCCAGACAGCAAGCCCGATCACTAAGATGCTCCGGAACGCGCGCATCAGTCGTCCCTACCCTTGGAGACGGCGGGGCTCGCGGTGCCGGTGCCGGCGGCGGTCAAATACTCGATGCTTTGCGCCGTGAGCCGCTCTTCGCTGGCGAATCGAAAAGCTTGATCGCGATCGGCGCGAAAGCTCTCCATTTTGTCCACTTCGGCCGGGTCCGGTATCGTAGCCGCCAGGTCCTCGGCGGCGAGCCCGCGGATACCCACGGTCACATTCCCCCGGTCCTGGGGAGCATCACTGGATCCTCCCAGCAACCGCGAGATTCCACGCGAGAGATTGGCAAAAAAACCACCGCTCTTCTTCTTGCTCGGCGCGGCGGCCGCCTCGGTGGCCGCGCGCACGCTCGACTGCTTTACCCAGCCCTCGGAACCACCGTTCTTGACCCGCACCTCCAGCCACGCGCCCTGTCGGCGGATGACCTCGAGCTCGGTCCCCTTGGCCAGGCGCTGCTTGCTCGCCGACGCCCCCGAGGGCGCCATGCGCAACAGTGAATCCGCAACCGTTCGACCCTGCCAGGCGGCCTTGCGCTTGTTCTTTTCACGGGCAGCCTGGCCGCCGGCGCGGCTCGTCGTTGCGCTCCCCGGGGCGGCGGCGCCCGTAGTCACGCGCAGGTGCTGGCGCAGACTCTCGCTCGGGTGTCCGTCCACCGTCAGGCCGGTATTCGATTGATAACGCCGGATCGCCTGCCGGGTACGCTGGCCCACGTACCCGTCCACGCCACCGGGCCGGTATCCCAGCTCGGTGAGCATTCCCTGGATGTCCATGACCAGTCGCTGGAATGAATTCGGGGAGCCCTGGGCCGCGCTGGACGCGGTCTGGGCGCTGGTCGGGAACGCGAGGAAACACAGGGAGACAGACAGAACGGAGACGAGCAATAAGCGGTTGGACATCATGACTTCCGTGACCACCGGCCCCTTATAATCGCCCCCCGATCCGGCGTGGCAACTAGACTGCCAGCATACAGGATTTATAGATGAAAGCCTGGGCCCGATCTACGGCTTGAACCTGTCCAACGCGACGAAAGTACCGCCGTTTTTCTCACTCAGAATACGCATCAGGGCGGCGAATCGGATCCCGGTTGTCTGCATGTGCGGGGCACGGGTCAGCTGAACGGGAAAGCCGACTCCGTGGATACGCACGAGGCGGTTACCGTCGGCATCCTCCTTGTTAATGGCATCTACCTGCTTCACGACGGCGTCGATTGAAGGCCCTGAAAACTCGTCACCAAAAACGTAAAGACTGATTTTCTTGTCGGGCGCGTGGAAAGTGCGTATGGCGCGCGTTATGCCCTCGACGGGACTGCTGTTGCTGAACGGGTTCCAGGTTCTGAGACGCTTGAGGATCGCCTTTCGCCGGGATCGCGTATCTGGAATCCAGCGGCCCGCGTAGGTGGAAAACATGTAGTCGCCCATGTCATTCATGACCTGGATGCCCTTCACCTTCGGGTAAATTTTCAGCGTCTCCGAGATTTTGCGAATCACCAGGGCCCAGGCGTTGTTGAACATGCTTCCCGAAGTGTCAATGATAAAAATGATGTACTCGCTGTCCACGGGAACACCGCCGACATTCGAATCCGTTTCCGGCCGTCTGAAGCTTTCTCCCAGCAGACGCCGCATTTCTTCGCTCAGCTCCTGTCGAGCCGAGGCAAGCTTGCCTTCTATGACCAGTTTCGCTTCCAGAGTCTGTTCGGCTGCGGCGTACTGACCGCGCACCGCCTGGAGTCCCTTGTCCAGTCCATCGAGCTCGACCTGATCGCGCTTCAGCTCGACCCGTTTGGCGTTCTTTTCCCGATTCAGCACGGTCACCTCACCGCGCAATTCGAAGATCGTTCTCTGTAACTCGGCGATGACTCCATCGAGATTTTCCCGGATCCCCTCGATGACCATCGGCTCCGCCTGCTTCGAAAGCACGAACAGCAGAATGATTGCACCGAAAGCGCAACTGATGATGTCGAGAAACGACATACTGAAAATTTCGATCGGCGGTTTCCTGCGCTTCATGGCCAATCCTTGGATGGACTGATCATCGATCCCTTCGAAGCCATTGTCAGCTTCCAGAAAGCGCTGGCGGCGCGAGGGTCACCCTCCATGGGGAATAGAATCGTATTCACCGGTATGCCTTTGGGTAGCTCGTCCACAGCCTGGTCGAAATAACGCAAGCGTTGCTTGCCCGTTACCGTGTTGCCGAAGGGTTTACTTTTCCCTTGAGTCGGCAACCCGTCGGTCAGAAGGTAGACGTTGTCCGGGCGCGGCTCGAGATTGCGTATTACCGTGAATGCCCGAAGCAGGCTGGTGCCTTTGCCGGGTATCACTTGCCGCAGAGCACCGATGGTCTTGTCGACTGATACGCTGTCACTGGTATCGATCCAGTCGGGGCCGGCCGTTCCCAGCACGGGTTGCGCCAGCACATTGAACGTGACGAGCTGAAATTTTGCGTCGGGAGGCAACTGGCTCACCAGCCACTCGACGGTTTTTATGGCCTGTCGCCATTTCGTGGACGCGCGTTTCTGAGCGTCGGAAAGATTCCGGCGACGAATGACGTTCACAATAGTCGCGTCCAGCATACTCGCCGATGCATCCACCAGAATCAGAATGCGATTGCCGCCCATCTTCAATCCGGTGAGATACTGCCGATCGCCGGCGCCGATGAACTGTCTTACCTGTTTGCCCTTCTCTTCCTGCTCATCGAGTTTCGCCTGCAAGCCCGTTGCTTCCCGGTCGAGATTCTTGAGATCCGATTGCAGATCGTTGATGTGTGACGTACGGGATACCGTCTCTTCGTGAACCAGTTCGAGCTCGGCTTTCGATTTACCGATATTGGTGCGTACTTCCCGCGACGTCTGGCGCACGCTCTTACGATTCTCGTCAATCTCGTCGATGACCACACGAAGCTCCACCCGGTACTTCTTGCCTGTGAGCACCTCTCGCTCCAGCCTGTCAACCTCTCCGCGCAGATCCTTGTGCAGCTCCTCCCGCTTGGTGATGGCATTCGCGTTCACGATCATCACCAACAGCACGACCGCACCGAATCCACAGAACATGACGTCGAGAAACGACATGCCAAAGGGGTTGACGGTGCGGCGTCTTTTCATCGAGGCGTTTCTATAGCCCCGTGCGCCGCAAAGGCGTCACGGGGCAGGCTGAGGGTCAAAGTGTTCTGCCTATCCTCGCCGGTAATCGCCCGGGCGCGATCGAGCGCGCCTAGAGCACCAGCGCCAACGGGCAGGGTCACCGCCGGACCGTCGGCTGCTGGCTGCAGGGCGGTGGCAAGCCCCGGCAACCGGGCTGCGCCATGGCTGAGCTGAAGGGCGAAGGGTCGTCCATCGCACAGCGCGCCGATATCCGCTGCCAGTCGAACGTAAAAGTCGCGCGCGCGTTCCACCACCCGATCTCGCGTGAGACGGATGACGTGTACGCCGCCGTCCCGGGCTGCCATCTCGATTCCCATGGAGGCTTGCGCCACCAACGTCAACAGCCACAGAGGAAGCCGATCGTAGATGGCCTGCTCGGATTGCGCATTGTGCAAGGGATCGAAGCGCGTCATCTGCACGAACAAATCTGCAATAAGTTTGATCCACCCGTCGTACAGCTGTACCAGTCCATGCCCCTCGATGTCACGAGTAAAAACCCGGCGAAACGAATCACTCGCCTCGATGCCGGTTATTACGGCACGGTGCAGATGAACATCCACATGAACGATCAGGCCTTCCCCGGCAGGCGGTCTGCAAGCAGCCAGAGCACTGTCCACTAAGCCGCAAACGGGAAGTGAGAGCTGGTCGGCGATACCGAGCAGCAACCCCAGCTGCCTGCGCTCGAAACTTCCCGGCACCACGAGGATGACGCCATCCACACCCTGCCCGGCCGAGGTCCATACCCTGGAGACGTGTTCCCGCGCCAGATCGGCAAAGGTTGCACCGGCGGGAGCGGCGGGGAACACCGCGTCGTTGCTCAGCCGGCACCAGAACCGGGTGCTGACCAAGCGCGGCTCGAGCCGCGCCCGGCGCCGCGCGTCGTCGCCAACAAGCAGGGTACCCTTCTCGATGAGCGCAAATCCCGGGCTCTCCGAGAGCAACTCACCGTCTCGAGCCAATGCGACGGCGGCATCGTTCAGCTCGATGGCGGCGAGACTCATCAGGGAACCTGCAGGTGACGTATCAAATTCTCGTCGCAGTAATACTCGGTGTCCAGCACCAGTCGTTCCTGCATCTGCTGCAGCTGATGGATGAAGAACATCAGCACGATGCTGATGACCAGCGCGATGAACGTGGAATTGAATGCCACGCCGAGACTCTGCGTGACTCCCGTGATGTCCCCCTGAACAGCGTTGTGCGCCTGTGCCAGCGCGTCTCCGATGCCACGCACCGTGCCGATGAATCCAATGGACGGTATCGCCCAGGCGATGTACCGGATGATCGACAAGTCCGACTCCATACGCTCGGCTTCGGATTCGGAGATCTCACGCACGGATGTCGAAACATCCTGAATGTTTCCGGTAGCGGCGAATCGCTGCAGGGCGATAATGAGCGTGCGCGGCAGCAAAAATGTCTGCACAGCAGCGGGCAACGCCTGAATTTTGCGTGACAACGCACGCGTATCCTGCGGCAGGATGCGCATATCTTCGGACAGCGATATCAAATCCTGACCGAGCAGGGCGCGTTGTCTGAAGGCGGTGACAGCTTTGTAGATAATAATGGCGAATGCCCAGAACATGAGAATGAAGCATGCCTCCTGCTCATAGTCCTTGATGACCACCGGAAGCGATCGCTCGGGCACGTAGCTTGGATCCGCCCGTATTGCTTGTGCCTCCTGCTCCATGAACGCCCGGGCATCCGGCCTGATGACGGCGACATAAACGGCGTGCACGACAATTATCGCAATCAGCAGCGAGAAAACCTGATAGACGAATTCGGTCGGGAAGTTTTTCTTCATGGGATTCTCATATATCCACAGGAAAAGATATGGCGCTGTCCGCGGAAATGGTCTCACTGGGAACGAAGGGATCCGCCGGTTGTGTGTTTCCACCGCCTTCGGCGGGCTTTTCACCTGGTTCGCTGATCGATGAATCGGACGGGAGCTGCGCAGGTGCGGTAGAGTTGCTGCTACCGGGTTCGGAAACCGGGTCGGCCATCGCATGGACGAAGGAAAGCAGGACTAGCAGTAGCACTGCCGCAAACGCCCTTGTGCGTGTATTAATCCGCATAGCGGGCGATCCTGAAACCGAGATCGTTGCGCGATTTCTCACTGTAGTCCCTGTAACTGAGCCGCAGCTCGCTGATGCTGGCGTGCCGCCAGCTCGATCCCCGCACCACGTGATGTCGGCCGGTGGCCGGACCAACGGGGTCCGTTACCAACGAATTCGCGGCATTCGGATACACCGCGTAAAAATCCTGACACCATTCTGACACGTTACCTCCCAGGTCGAAGAAACCCGGCCCCGTTGGCGCAAAGCTTCCTACTGGAGCCGATACGAGATAACCATCACCATAGTCGCTGAGCGTGTTGGGCAACAGAGTACTGGCGGAGCTGTCGGCAAAGTTGCCCGCCGAGCCCGTGGGTGGAAAGGCGATTCCCCAGGGATATTTTTGCGCCTGCGCCTTGCCCGCGAAGCGGGCCGCATAGGCCCATTCGGCCTCCGTCGGCAGCCGGTAACCAATCGTCGATGGATTCACCGGCACGAAGCTCTCGCCCGCTTCCCGGTAGGCAGGCGGCAGGGAGTCCCTGGCGCTCAACCAGTTGAGGTAACGCACGGCATCCTCCCATGTCACCAGCACCACCGGTTGCGATTGCCCATCCAGGCTTCGGCCCCGGACCGCACCGGAAGCATGTGCCAATTTGAATTGCCGGTACTCCTGGTTGCTTACTTCCTTGACGCTCAGATAGTAGGGGCGCGTAATCTCCACCGATCGCTGGCTTTCGTTGGCGCGCCTGCCCTGCTCGCGCCGCGACGCACCCATTAGAAAGCGTGCTGGCTCGAGTAGCTTCAGAGTCTGTCCCGCCGCAGTGGTGATACTCGGCTTTCGCGCCGCTGCTTTCGCCTGCGCGATGGTCAGGAGTGTCACGGAGATTTCCTGACTGACGCCGGCACGTGGCGTCACCGTTGTGCTGAAGCTTTGGTAACCGCTCTTACTGACTTCGAGCCGATGCGGCTTGGTGGTCAACCTGATGCGGCCGGTGGCCGGGCCGTGCAGGCGGCCGTCCACGGCCAACTCCGCGTCCACGGGCAGGCTGGTGATGAACAGGGTTCCGTAGCGAGGCGACAGGGTCAGCATGAGCTTGGTTCTGGTCGCCGGATCCACCCTTACCTGCCGCTCGATGCTCTCGTAACCCGACTTCGAAATCTTGAGCGCGTGTGGCTCGCGGGGTGCAAGACTGAGATCCACCGGCGTGCGGCCACGAAACTGCCCGGCCACGGTCACGTTTGCACCGGCGGGCGTAGTTTCCAGGGTCAGTAGACCATCGGACTCGACGAGAGTGAAATCCGGCAGTGCCTGCGCTTGATTGGCGACTACCTGCAGCGTTGTCGACACGGTGTCGAAGCCTTCACGCTCCAGCGCCAGCTGATAAGTGCCTTCAAGAATTTCGGTTCGTAAGGGCGTTTGGCCGATGTCCTTACCATCGAGCATTACCCTCGCGCCCGCGGGTCGCGAGCCGATGGAAACATCGGCCCACAACGGCGACAGCACGACTTCGACGGACTGGCGCTCACCCCGTCCGCGTACGTCGACGCGCACACGCGCTGGCGCGTAGCGATCTGCTTCGATCGTGACCTCGTGCTCACCGGGAGAAACCTCAATCTGCTCGAGGGGCGTCATCCCCAGAATCGCGCCATCCATGCTCACGGTCGCGGCGACATCCGGGCGGACCGCGAAGCTGACGATTCCCGGCAACTTGTCCAGCACATACTCGAGCGTCTGATGCCCCGGTCCGGAGATGTCGACGCGGACGTCCAGAGGCTGGTAACCAGCCTTGCTGGCGCGCACCCGATAAACCCCCGGTATCAGCAACGATCGTTCACCAACTTTGATACTCGGCCATGTGCCGTCGACGTCCACGCGATCGGGCGTCGGCGTTACCTGCACGGAAACCGATGTGGCTAGAAACACGAAGCCGGCAACCACAACGAGCACCAGGAACAATAACAGCGCTACCCACGTAACAACGCGCCGGCGCGTCGGAGGGCGGTGAGCCGCGGATCCCGGTGAACCTTTCGACAAGGGTGGCGGCGCGGGTGGCGGACCCCTGGGAGGCTCGACCACCGGTGCGACCACCTCGACATCGACCATGAACGTGATGCTCGTGGCGCCCGACTCGTAGCGGACGGTGGAGTTGGCCATGCGCAATACATCGCCATGCTCGAGCCATCGGGAATCGGTCAGAATCTGTTCGTTGTGAAACACCGGTAGCGCTTCGTCGGCCGGCTGTATGAAGATGTGGGATTCGGAGCGCGCAACGAACGCGAAGGTTGCGTCCGCTTGCATGTCCGGAAGCCTGATATCGGCCTGGGATCCGCCGCCTATGGCCAACGGAAAATCAGCATCCGTGCAGGTGCGCCTGCCCCGGATATCGTGAATGATGACGTCGCGAGTCAAATCTTTTCCTGACAGCGGACAGAAACGTCGCCGGGCTCCTGGCCGGCTGTCAGCGTGAACTCGACACGCACATCCCGGTAGCCCGAACGCGTACCCACCGCCACATAGGTCCCCGGCGGCAACAGCAGATCGCGGCTGGCGAAGCGGCCGAAGCGCCCCACTTTGTAGACAGTGACATCGGTGAGATTATCCGACTGCAGTCTAACCTGCATGGGCGTTTGCGCAATTTCCAATGCTTTGGCGAGCCGCTCGACTTTGGCGGCAAGCTTCGGTTCCGTCTCAGCATCCAGGTCGGCGGCGGCGCCGAGCAGACGACGGGCATTGTTGCGCGGCCCGGGCGCGTTCAAACGTGCGAGCTCCGCCAGATAAGCATCCAGCTCGGCGTGGATGCGAGCCCTCGCGAGACTTCGCTCTCTACCGACCTGGGCGAATGCTGCCTTCGAATCGATGCCGAGAACCGCTGCATAGTGCTCGCTGGCCTCCTGCCAGCGCTCGTTACGCTCCAGCGCCAGCGCCTCGTTCCCGTGGGCACTGATGCGGCTGCGTTGAACGGCGAGTTGCAGGCGCCTGCGCGCGTCGGCAACTTCCGGCATACCCGATTGGATCGAATCGGCCCGGGTCAGAGCTGCCCGCGACGCGGCGAAATCATGCGTTTCGAGGGCCGTGAGGGCAACCGACATGGCGGCGTGAAACTCGCGTTCGCGGATTCTCGCGGCGACTGTTTCGTGGGCCGCACGCGCTTCGGGGGAGCGGGCGTCCAGGGACACAGCAGAAGCGTACTTGATCAGTGCGGCGTCCAGCTCGTCGCGGGATTGGTGTTTGGCACCGGCGGCGATCAAGGCTAGCACCTCTTCCACTACCCGGGCACGGAGCATGCCCTGCTGGCCACGCTCGTTGGGCGGATCGATGGCGAGGGCGACGTTGAAACTTTGTCGTGCGGCCGGGCCGTCACTGGCTGCCAGGGCAGCGTCACCGGCCTCGAGTGCCGACGCCAACCGATGGGGCTTCGATGCGCGCAGCGCCTCCAGTTGCGCACTGACTTTCTCGTAGTCGCGCGCGGCTTGCGCGTAACGCTCGGCCTGCAGCTCTGCATCGCCTGCCGCCAGGGTATCCAGAGCTGCGTCATAGTCCTGCCCACCCCAAATGGCGACGCCTTCCGCCTCCAGCTCTGTCTGCTTCCTGAGCACGATTCCGAGCTTGTTTTCCGCTTCGCGCTTCTCCCTTGCAATGCGTCGAATGTCCGCCGATGGCGGCGGCGGGGAAGTTTCGAGGGGAATCACCGGCGCCGGTTTCTGCTCTTCGGTGACGCGCTTCGCGACAAGATCCGGCAGTACCACGATCACGCCCACCAGGGCCAGCAGCATGAGGCACAGCACAACGATGGTCACCAGGCGCAACGTCGCGCCTGGTGGACGCGACGGGCCCGACCCAACCGTCTTCGGCGCCGCCGCGGGACCGGGGACGATGACGGTTACAGGCTGGTTGTCGTTGTCAGTGGGAACACTCACGGGTGCGAGTAGATTGGGTCCGGTCCACCGGTTGCTTTGGCGGACGGGCGCTCAGTAAACGGGAGCGGGCTCCGGCTCGGCCGGCTTCTCCATTTTCACGTTGATTTCACCCAAGCCTGTCTCGGTGAAGTAAATACTCTTGAGCAAACGTCGCCAGTCAGCGTACTGGACTTCCGCCGACCCCGTGAGCTCCACGGTCTCACCGTCCACCTCGACGACCAGAGGTTTGACCTCGGACTCGAAGGACACTCCCAGCTCACGGATGGCGTCTTCGTGGATCTCCGCCTGCCCTCCGAGATCGATGCCGCTTTTCACTGACATGGCGCCACCCACCAACATGACGTTGCGCAGCGTCGCAGTGTTGTTTCCACCCGCCAGTATGTCGAGAGCGATGGCGCCAGCGATGAGCACGCCGCCGAGAATCTTACGCGTAAGCGCCTTGTTCTCCACCTCGCGCAACGCCGCCATCTCTTCACTGCGAGACTTTCGCCAACCCACGTAAGGGTCCCACATATTGGCGTAGAACACGTCGTAGTGGGCGGTCAGGGTATCGACGAGCATGTATTCCCGTTCACGGATATTGAGCACGCGCCGCAGCATGGGATCGTCACTGGCGGGAAGTCTCTTTACGGTCCAGATACCATCCTCGTCTTCCATCAGATAGGGCCCGAACACGTCCGGCGCCAGCCAGGCGGCGAATCGCAACTCCGAGACCTGTCGAATGTTCTTGAATTCTTCGCTCGTGAGGCTCGCCTTGTGCTTGGCGAGA
>CAXMNG010000365.1:0-15472 GCA_964194585.1 Salibacteraceae bacterium
ATCGAGCAGATGCGCGAGCAGATCCAGAACGTGGAGTGATGCCCCGAAATGGCAGAAGTGGAGAAGACCGCGAGGGGGGACGTGTTCGTCATCAGCGCCCCTTCGGGCGCCGGCAAAACCAGCCTGGTGGCCGCACTGCAATCTTCAGAGCCGGGACTACATGTGTCGGTGTCCCACACGACGCGTCCGCGCCGCAGCAACGAGAGCGACGGTGTCAATTATCATTTTGTGAGCGAGAAGGGCTTCGTCGCCATGATCGACGCGGATGCCTTCCTCGAGCACGCCCGGGTCTTCGATCACCGCTACGGCACCGCGAGGGATTCGGTGGAAAAATTCCTGGCGGCCGGCGAGGACGTGATTCTCGAGATCGACTGGCAGGGAGCAGGTCAGGTTCGCCAGCGGCACCCCGGCTGCATCGGCATCTTCATTCTGCCGCCCTCCCGGGAGAGCCTCGCCGAGCGGCTTGCCGGACGCGCCCAGGACTCCGATGAGATCATGGCCAGGCGCATGCGCGATGCGGTCGCCGAAATGTCTCATTTTCACGAATTCGACTACTTGGTCATCAACGACGAGTTCCAGGTGGCGCTGGCGGATCTGCGTAGCATCATCCGCTCCCGGCGCCTATGCCGGCAGCGGCAGAGCGCACTCCACGGGGAACTGATCCGGTCTCTGCTGGTATAATTTCAGCGACTTAGGTAACATTCATTGTTTGCGTTTTGTGAATTGGAGCTTTAACTGATGGCACGCATCACCGTCGAAGATTGTATCGATAAGGTCGGCAACCGCTTCGAGCTGGTACTCCTGGCTACCAAGAGGGCCCGGCAGATTACCCGTGGTGCAACGCCGCTGGTGGAGATCGAGAACGACAAGCCCACCGTCATCGCCCTGCGGGAGATTGCCGAGGGGAAAATCGATCCGGCGATCCTCGACGAGATCACCCAGAAAACCGTCGAGGAAGAAAATGCGGGGCCAGGCGAAGCCATCGGAGGCGAGTAACAAGCTCTACCCGCTCCCACCCCGGCCGGGCTTCTGACTCTGGAGGCCACGTGTTTCTCATCAGCGATCTCTGTGGTCTCGCCGACACCTATCTCGAATCGGATCAGGTAAAGGAAATCTATCGCGCCTACCTGTTCGGTGCGCAAGCCCACGAAGGCCAGCATCGCGCGTCCGGCGAGCCCTACATCCATCACCCCATCGAGGTGGCGCGCATTCTCGCGGAGATGCGGCTCGACTACGAGACCATCGTCGCTGCCATTCTTCACGACGTCATCGAAGACACGGAGACCGTCAAGGACCAGATTGCAGAGGAGTTCGGCGCTGAGGTCGCGGATCTGGTGGACGGTGTCAGCAAGCTCACCCAGATAAGTTTCAAGAGTAAAGCGGAGTTCCAGGCAGAGAACTTCCGCAAGATGCTGCTCGCCATGGCCAGGGACATCCGGGTGATCCTGGTGAAGCTCGCCGACCGCCTGCACAACATGCGCACGCTGTCGGCGCTGGCCCCCGAGAAGCGTCGGCAGATTGCCAGGGAGACCCTCGAGATCTACGCGCCCATCGCCAATCGGCTGGGCCTCAACAGCATTCGCCAGGAGCTGGAGGATCTCGGCTTCCAGTCCCTGTACCCCATGCGATACCGCGTCCTCGCTGCGGAGGTGCGAAAAGTGCGGGGCCACAGAAAGCAGGTGGTGCGAAAGATCGAGACCGCCATCAAGCGGCGCCTGCGCCAGGAGGATGTGAGCGGCAAAGTAGTGGGTCGCGAGAAGCACCTTTACAGCCTGTACAAGAAGATGCGCGGCAAGGGCGTGTCCTTCAAAGAGGTGCTGGATGTTTACGCCTTCCGGATCACCGTCGAAACCGCCGATGACTGCTACCGCGTGCTCGGTGTGATGCACAACCTCTACAAGCCGGTGCCCGGCAAGTTCAAAGACTACATCGCGCTACCCAAGGCCAATGGTTATCAATCTCTGCACACGGTCTTGTTCGGCCCCTATCATGCGCCGCTGGAAGTTCAGATTCGCACCGAGGACATGCACAGTATCGCCGAGTCCGGGATCGCCGCTCACTGGGGATACAAAACCGGTAAGACCGGCAGCAGCGCCGCCCAGGAGCGCGCCCGTCAGTGGATCAAAGAGTTGCTGGAAATGCAGACCGAGGCGGGCGACTCTATGGAGTTCATCGAGCACGTCAAGGTCGATCTGTTTCCCAAGGACGTCTACGTGTTCACGCCGGCCGGCGACATCATGGAGCTGCCGCGCGGCGCGACCGCCGTGGATCTTGCGTACGCGGTGCATACCGACGTCGGCAACACCTGCATCGCCGTCAAGATCGACGGCCGTTACGCGCCGCTCCGCAGCCAGCTTCTGACCGGACAGAACGTGGAAGTCGTGACAGCGTCCTGGGGACGGCCAAACGCCAACTGGCTCACCTTCGTGGTAACCGGCAAAGCCCGAGCCGCGATTCGAAACTATCTGAAGAATCTGCGCTCCGAGGAGGCGGTGGAGCTCGGACGCCGATTGCTCAACCAGGCGCTGGCGCAAGAGTCCCTGACTCTGGGCGACATCGAGAAAGACCGCATCGGCGCGCTGCTCGAAGAGCTGAATCTGGAGACGCTGGACGATTTGCTGGAGGACATCGGCCTTGGGCAGCGCCCGGCCGCGCTGGTCACCCGGCGCCTGAACCCCGTCGCCGATGAGGCCAAGTCCGGTTCCGACGCCCTGCGCAACAACCACCCGGTCTATATCAAGGGATCAGAGGGGATGGTGGTCAGTCTCGGCAAATGTTGTCATCCGATCCCCGGCGATCCGGTGCTCGGATTCGTCAGCGCCGGGCGCGGCGTGGTCATCCACACAGCCGCATGCCGGAACATCGCCGAGTATGCCGACAAGCCGGACAAGTGGGTCGACGTGGAGTGGGAGCCCACCATCGACGGCGACTTTCCCGTCGAGGTGCGTGTCGATACCGCCAATCAGAAGGGCGTTCTCGCCACCGTCGCGGCCGCCATCTCCGACATGGGCGCCAACATCGAGAACGTGTCCATGGAGAACAGCGAGGGAAGTACTGCCACCCTCAGCTTCGTGATCGGCGTCACCGATCGCGTGCACCTTGCACATTTGATCCGTCGCATCCGCGGCATCAACGAAGTGACGCGCATCATGCGCAAGGGAAGCTGAGCGAAACTCGAGAGGATTGCACATGAACAGAACGACAATCAGCACCCCGAATGCACCCGGTGCCATCGGCACCTACTCCCAGGCGGTCAACGTCGACGGCACGGTCTATCTGTCCGGCCAGATCGCGCTGGACCCTGAAACCATGGAGCTGGTGGAGGGAACGCGGAAGCAGATCGATCGCGTGTTTCAAAACCTGCGCGCAGTGGCGCAAGCCGCTGGCGGCGACTTGTCGCAATTTGTAAAACTGAACGTGTACCTGACAGATCTCGCGGATTTCCCGGTGGTCAACGAGGTCATGAGTGAGTACTTCGGCGAACCCTACCCGGCGCGCGCCGCCGTCGGTGTTGCCGCGCTCCCCAAAGGCTCCCAGGTCGAAATCGAAGCGATTATGGTGCTGGACACCTGAATCGCGCCAGCCACGGCGTGGGCAAAGGAGACAACTCAGACAGCGTAACCGTCACCGCGCTTCGCGGTGTCGGCCCGCGCATCGCCGAGCGGCTGGCGGCACTCGGCATCGAATCGCTGCAGGATCTGCTCTTCCATCTACCGTTGCGTTTCCAGGACCGCACGCGCTTGAGCGCGATCGGGTCGTTGCGCCCGGGCCAGGAGGTGGTCGTGTGTGGCGAGATTCAAATCACGCAGATTCAGTACGGACGCCGCCGTTCTCTTCTGTGCATGATTCACGACGGCACCGGCAGCCTCAGCCTGCGCTTCTTCTACTTCGGGTCGACCCAGCAGAAACGCCTCGCCCGCGGTGAGCGCGTCGTGTGCTTCGGCGAAGTGCGCCGGGGACCAAAAGGTTTAGAGTTGATCCACCCGGAATACCGGCTCCTCGACGCCTCGGAAGACGTCCTCACGGAAGATCACCTGACGCCTGTCTACCCCACCACCGAGGGATTGCATCAGGCGAACTGGCGAAGCCTGACCGATCAGGCCCTGGTGCGGTTGGAAACCGACGCTACGCTCAGGGACTACGTGCCCGGCGACATTCTCGCTCGCCACGGCTTCGCGCCTCTCAAGGAGTCCCTGCAGGCGGTGCACCGGCCACCGCCGGGATCGGATCCGGAGAACCCGGAATCCATCGCTGGCCGTGGTCGACGGCGACTGGCCTTCGATGAGCTGCTCGCCCAGCATCTCAGCCTGCGGCTGCTGCGCCGGCAAAAGCAGGCGGATGCGGCGGCAACCATGCGAACCGAGGGACGCTTGCGCCGACGTTTCATCGAGACCCTGCCTTTTTCCCTCACGGTTGCACAGCGGCGCGTGATCGACGAAATGTGCGCCGACCTGGAGAAGTCACACCCCATGCAGCGGCTGATTCAGGGCGACGTAGGCTCGGGCAAGACGGTAGTGGCTGTAGTCGGGGCGCTGCAAGCCATCGAAGCCGGCTATCAGGTCGCCTTCATGGCGCCCACCGAATTACTGGCCGAACAGCACCTGGGAAACTTACTTGCCTGGCTCGAACCCCTGGGGATCCCCGTGGCATGGTTGTCGGGGAAGCTCGCGGCTCGGGCACGCGCAACGGCACTGAACGGCCTTTCCAGCGGGCAACCGATGCTGGTAGTGGGCACCCACGCTCTGTTTCAGGAACAGGTGGCCTTTCCCAACCTCGGTCTCGTCATCGTCGACGAGCAGCACCGCTTCGGTGTCCACCAGCGTCTTGCTCTGCGTGACAAGGGTCAACGAGGCGGCAAGCGACCCCACCAGCTCATCATGACGGCTACACCGATCCCCCGCACGCTCGCCATGGCAGTGTATGCGGATCTGGACACCTCGGTCATCGATGAGCTGCCGCCGGGAAGAGAAGCCATCGAAACGGCCGTGCTCCCGAATTCCCGCCGGCCCGAGGTGGTTTCACGGGTACACGCCGCATGCCGGGAAGGTCAGCAGGCCTACTGGGTCTGCACGCTCATCGAGGATTCCGAGACGCTGGAGGCCCAGACTGCCGAAGAGACCCACCGCAGTCTGAGCGCTGCGCTGCCGGAGTTGCGGATCGGTCTCGTGCACGGGCGTATGAAATCCGCGCACAAGGAACAGACCATGGGGGCATTCAAAGATGGAAGCCTGGATCTGCTGGTGGCAACGACGGTCATCGAGGTGGGCGTCGACATTCCCAACGCGAGCCTCATGATCATCGAGAACGCCGAGCGGCTCGGGCTCTCGCAACTGCATCAGCTGCGCGGCCGCGTCGGGCGCGGGACGCGCAAGAGCGTTTGCCTGATGATGTACCAACCGCCCCTGTCGCGAGCCGCCCGGGACAGACTGGATGTCCTGCGCGAGACCGGTGACGGATTTCAAATCGCCCAGCGGGACCTGGAACTGCGCGGTCCAGGTGATGTGCTGGGCACGCGTCAGACGGGGCTCATGCAATTCAGAATCGCAGACCTGGTGCGCGATCAGGCGCTGATCCCGGCGGTATCCAGGGCCGCGGACGAAATCCTGTCCGACCATCCCGAATGCGCCCAGCCTTTGATAAGGCGTTGGATCGGGAATGCGATACACTACGCCGGCGTATGACTCACCCGTCCCGCCACCACTGACCCGCCTGCGTCCACCGGCCTTTCCATGGGTGACGACACGAAAACGGCGTTCCTGAAGGAGCGCGTGCGCCAGTACGGCTTGCTCATGCGCGTCGATCGGCCCATCGGCACCCTGTTGCTGATGTGGCCCACTCTGTGGGCTCTGTGGATTGCCGGTGAGGGGCAGCCCAGTCCCTTCGTGACGCTTGTCTTCGTGCTCGGCGTCTTCCTCATGCGCTCGGCGGGCTGCGTCATAAACGACTACGCGGATCGCGAGCTCGACCCGCACGTTGCCCGCACCCGGGGGCGTCCGATTGCCGCCGGGCACGTAACCCCCAGGGAAGCGTTGCTGCTGTTCCTGGTCTTGTGCCTGTTGGCGCTGGCACTGGCGCTCACGCTCAATTATCTCACGCTGCTGCTGTCGCTGGCGGCGGTTCCACTGGCGGCGAGCTATCCGTTCATGAAACGTTTTACCTATCTGCCACAGGTTCACCTGGGCATCGCCTTCGGTTGGGCCGTGCCCATGGCGTTCTCGGCGCAGACCAACAGCATACCGCCGGTAGCGTGGTTGATTCTCACCGGTGTCGTGTTGTGGGCCGTCGCCTATGACACCATGTACGCCATGGTCGATCGTGAAGACGATATCTACGTTGGCGTAAAGTCCACGGCAATTTTGTTCGGCGAGATGGACCGGCTCATGATCGGCGTCGTCCAGCTTTGCTTCTTCGTGGTCATGCTGCTGGTGGGAAACCAGCTGGAGCTGGGGCGATACTACTACCTGGGACTTGCCGCCGCGGGGGGCCTCGCGATCTACCAGCAGTACCTGATCCGCAACCGCGAACCGGGCGCGTGCTTCAAGGCGTTTTTGAACAATAACTGGGTGGGGGTGGCGATATTCGTCGGCCTGGTCATCGACTACGCGGTGGCGGGAGCTTGACCGGGATGCCCGCGCAGATATCTATTCGTTAGCTCTAGGGTGCAGAGATCGCGGCGGGGCCGCGCTCCGAGAACAGCTCGCGTACCATTGCCAGCTTGACCCTGGCCGTCTGATTGTCAGCGTCTATATCCAGTGCCTTGCCGTAGGCGACGCCGGCCATACGTGCGTAGATGTCCCCGAGGTTTTCGTGTGCCGTGGCATAGCCGGGATGACTGCTGATGGCCAGCAACAGAGAATCACGCGCCATGGCATAGTCGCCCTTGGCCGCGTAGAGCACCGCCAGATTGTTGTGGGGCTCCGGCAGGTCCGGGTAATCGCCGGTGAGTCCCAGGAAAACCGCCTGCGCTTCGTCGGCACGGCCTTCCTCGGCAAGCGCCAGTCCTTTCAGAAACCGCGCTTCGGGGTGCTCGGGATTGTCCTTGAGAAAAGAATTCAACCGTGGCAGGGCCTTTTCGTACTGGCCGTCTCTGAGGAGGGACCTGATGTTCTTTAGAGGGTCGGCGACAGCCGGCGCCGACATCGCCGTCAGCGCCAACAGAAACCCCGCAAGCACTCTGGAAACGATGAACTTCATTTCGAAGCTTCCGATGACTCGCCTGGTCGAGCCGCGAGGGTCTGCTGGCGAATCGCACCCAGCATGTCGATGATCTTGGCGAAACCAAACAGCACGATACCGCCCAGAAGACCGGAAAAGAACGCCCCCAGACAAAAGGCCCTGCCGATTTCGTTTTCCACGTAGAACGACCCGCCGAAGAAGAGGATGGCCAATATAATGGAGGCGCCACCGAAGCCGTTGAGCACGACGGCGAGCCGGGCCGGATGGTGTGCCGACAGGTGGTTCATGTTTTCATCGGAAAATTGTGCCACGGTGCTCACTGCCTCGCCAAGTCCGCCGACAAGCTGGTGAGGATTTCCGCTACCGCCTCGCTCATCGCGCGGGTAGCGGTTCCCACCCTGTCGTCTTTTACCGTCATGCTCGCAGTGTAGGTTTTTACCCAGACAAGGCTGCCGTCACGGTGCTCCCGCAGCCCGAATTCGAGCTCGACGACGACGCTCGACGAATTCCCCACTATGTGTTCCAACTTCTTTATATCACCGGTCAACGTGTAGGTCGGCACGATACGTAGGCCCGTCGTTACCACCTGGTCCGCCAACCGCGCCTCCCGCAGGTAATCCACGGTCGCCATTTGCAGCATGCGGGTCGGCGAATCTGCCCACAGCTGATAGTGATACTGGTGTAAGACGTTGGGATTGTCATTCTCCACAAAGACTATCGCACGATCCTGGAGTACCCCGGCGGCGTGGAATCGATCGACTTCTACGATACCCGCGAGTTGCGGCGTCTCGTGGACAGTGGCTGGCGGGCCGACGATCAATCGATGAAATCGGTCCGTAGGCACCGGCACACCCTGCTCACCGCATCCGGCCAGCACGCTGCACAGGATCACGCCTGAGCACCAACGCGCGCTAATCAAGGGCGGACCCCGCCGTCGGCTGCACGCGGCTCAACTCATCAGAATTCTTGGTCGTCCCTCTCAGCAACACCGCAGGATTGTTCCGTATGGTACGGCTGAACTCGGACAAGTTGCGAGTCGCGCCTTCGAGATTGTACGTAATAGCATCCACTCTCAGGGACAAGGACTTGAGCGTGTAGCGAAGATCGGTTACAGACTCACGCAAATTCGGACGATTCTCCTCGCTGATCGCGCTGAGACCGACGAGCAGGCGATCCAGCTTCTCACGCGTAGAATGCAGGTCACTGGTCAGGCTGGCAATGTTGTTTGCAGCGAGAGCAACGTTGCCCAGCGCCTTCTGCATTTTCGTGGCGGTTTCAGGCGTCAAAATCTCTTTTACCCGTTCATCCAACGTCTGGCTCATGGTAGCGACGTTGGCGGAGGCCCGCGAGAAATTGTCCACCATGGCATTTATGCGCTCCTGGGATTTCGGTCCGAGCAGTGCATTTATGTCTTCACGCGCCTCCGCGCTCATGAGCGACAGACTAATCGAAGCGGCTAGAACATTGTCGACGACGCTGTCCAGCTTATCCGCATTTTCGGGTGATAGCACTTTGGCAAGACTGTCGCTGGTCAGCTTCAGCGAGGCGGACAGCGATACGACCTCGTCGATGAGCTCCGGCCCCCGATTGGCAAGGGTCTCCGAGAAAATATTGAGGTTGCGCATCGTGGCGCCACCTTCGGTAACTAGAATTTGACCGATGGAATCGATGTATTCGTCGAGATTCGTGAGCAAAGGCTCGAGCCGAGTCTCCGTAAGCCGCTTGAGGGCATTCGCGGTATCAGAGATGGCGGCGAAGATATCGGTGGCTGGCTGACCCGGGATAAAATCGTCCGGCTGGAGCCAGCTGCTGTCTTCACCGGCCCGAATATCGATGGCCATGGCGGAGAGCAGCCCGGCAGATTTCATCCGCGCGACGCTGTCGCTGGGCACCTTCCAGTCCTTGAATCGACTGGTCAACGCCAGCTCCAGATGAAAAACCATGGTTCCATCGTCCAGCTCCGGAGAGATTTTCTCCACCTGCCCCACGGGGAATCCCATATACAGCACCTGGCTCCCGAACTTGAGCCCGGTCACATCCTCGTAGCTCGTGTAATAGGTGTCGGTGGCGCCGGTACGGCCGCTCAGCATGGCGACACTGGTGACAATGCCCGCGAGCATCAAGATCACGAAACCACCGACGATGATGTAGTTAATGCGGTCGCTCTTCATCGTTCGAAATCGCTCGACGTCTGCTCACTGCTCCCGCGCGCCTGTCAGGCGGCGAAGGTATGCCTCCGGATCGAGTTCTTCCTCTTCCACACGCCGATTCAGAAGATTCTGCACGCGTGAATCCTTGCAGGCGCGCACCTCGTCGACAGTGCCAACGACGAGGATCTCACCCTTGTCGAGCACGGCGATACGGTCGGCAATCTTGAATGCGCTCTCCAGCTCATGGGTAACAATAACGATCGTAATTCGCAATGCGTCACGCAGGCGCAATATAAGGTCGTCGATAGCGGCTGCGACAACCGGATCCAAACCCGCCGACGGCTCGTCGCAGAACAGCAGCTTCGGATCCATGACCACGGAGCGTGCCAGAGCCGCACGCTTCAGCATACCCCCTGAGAGCTCCGCCGGCATCAAATCCTCGAAGCCGGCGAGCTCCACTACTTCGAGCTTCAACCGCGCCATGATATGGATGATCGACTCATCCAAATCCGTATGCTCGCGCAAGGGCAGCATAATATTATCGCCGACGCTCATGGAGCTGAAAAGCGCGCCGGATTGAAACGCGACACCGGTTTTCTTGCGTAGCTCGTACATCTCGGCGCGACTGGCATTGGCCACGTCTCGGCCTAACACCCGAATGTTGCCGCTTCGTGGCCGCTCCAGGGCCAGCATATAGCGCAGCAGGGTGCTCTTGCCGGAGCCGCTGCCACCCATGATGACGAGAATTTCGCCTTCCTCGACACTGAGCGTGACGTCTCTCAGAATCTGTCTATCGCCATAAAAAGTATTGAGGTTCTCGACCTCGATGACCTTCGTGGTGATTGAAGAGCTCATCTCCATGCTCAACGCGTGACGATGAATACGAACAGCATGTCGGTAATCAGAATCCCGGCGATCGCCTGCACCACCGAGCGCGTCGTCGCTCGTCCCACGCCCTCGGCACCGCCGCTGACGCTGGCGCCATTGACGGTTGCGACCAGTGTGATAAGCGCGGCGAAGATGACACTCTTGCTGAGTCCGTGGGTCAAGTCACCAACCGACGTCGCGTCGAGAACTTCGTCGGCGTAAGCGCCGAGGCTCATGCCCAGATCGATGCCAACGTAAATACCGGCGCCCAGGAGTCCGACGAGATCTGCCCAGAAGGTCAGCAGCGGCACCATCACCATCATCGCCACCAGGGATGGAGCCACGAGAAAGCGCACCGGATTGATACCCATGACGAGCAATGCGTCGATCTCCTGGTTGATGTTCATGGTACCGAGACGTGCCGCAAGCGCAGAGCCCGAGCGTCCGGCGACCAGGATGCCGGTGATGAGAGGGGCAAACTCCCTGGTGATGGAAAGCGCTATGCCGAACGTGACGCGGGATTCAGCGCCGAAGAGCCGCAGCGTGTGGATACCCTGAATCGCCAGCATGATTCCGATAGTGGCGGACAAAACCGTGACGATAGGCAACGCCCGGATGCCGATCTGCATCATCTCGGCCACCACGCTGGACATCCTCACGGGCTGGCGCCATCGACGACCCAGCACCAGCCAGTAGACGCTCTCGGAAAAAAGCGCGGCCGCGTATCCGAACTCCCTTACGCCGCCGACCATGGCACGGCCGAAGTTTTCCATCGCATCGACCAAGGCCACGGCGGCTGCCGGACGGCTGTCCTGCTCAGCCGCCATCCGCCAGACCATCAGCCAGGGCATCCGTGATGCTTGCGTGAATGGAGAAGACCTGATCGAGCCGGGCAAGCTCCAGGACACGCATGGCGGCATCACTGACCGCCACCAGCGCGAACAGCGTGCTTCCACGCCGCGCCGTTTGGTACGCCTCTACCAGACTCGCGATACCAGAACTGTCGATATAGGAAACGGCCGACATCTCGACCAGAACCCCGCGCTTCGCGCCGACCGATTCCAGCAGAACGCTGCGTACCTGGGGCGAACTGTCGAGATCCACGTCACCGCTCAACGCAACGATGGTGGTCTCGCCATCCGAGCGAACCTGATAAGCCATACCCGTCCCTCTATCGAATTATTTTTACCAACCGAAGGCAATTGCCGGTTCCTTCCGGCGGCGTCAAAAAACCGCTTTCGTCCATGCACTCCTGAATAAAATGTGTCCCGAGGCCACCGGGCTTCACGTCTTCCAGCGGACGCGGTTTGATCGTGCTGACATCGACTGGGGCTGCGAAGTCCAGCAGATGAATTGCAATGCGATCGTCCTGCCGGCGAATGTCTATGACGATCTCGCCATCGGGATCGCCCCCATAGGCATGCCGGATGATATTCTGGCAGGCCTCGTCCACGGCCATGACCATCTGGCTGATACAGTCGCCGCTGCAACCATTCGCGTCGCCCGCCTCGCTGACCAGGGCGCGTACCATTCTCAGATGATCCGGGCGCGAGGCGATGCGCATTTGCGCAATGCGCTCTCCGGGAAAACGATAGTCGTCCCGGCGCCGCTGCCGAGTCTCCTCTCCGCTTGCGGCATCGCTGTTTGATTTGTCGGAGTTCTCGCTCATCGGGTAGTACGCCAAAGGGGGGTGCCTGGGTGC
Organism: Salibacteraceae bacterium; assembly: GCA_964194585.1. Taxonomy (GTDB): domain Bacteria; phylum Pseudomonadota; class Gammaproteobacteria; order HK1; family HK1; genus JAABYT01. The sequence goes on from CAXMNG010000365.1 coordinate 11,896, forward strand.
GGGTCTAAAGGCCGTCACCTGGCCGCTTCGTTGATTTAAGCCTAGCCCACTATGCAGTCTTTGTGGGCGGCGGTAAACATCGCGGGACGGCCGGATCCCTGCTATCCGACGTCATTTTGCGGGCCTCGGACCGGGTCTACGCCGAGTTCACGCCGAGCATCGACCCCCGGCCTTTTTGGCTCGATACATCTCCGCATCGGCGTGCCGCAGGAGCGAGCCGACCTCGTCACCGTCACTCGGATAGATAGCGATGCCGGTGCTGGCGCCTATTCGCAGCGTGTCGCTTTCGATAGAAAATGGTTCGCCGATACTATCGGCGATCTTCTCCGCCACGGCCGTAGCATCCTCGGCGTCGGTAATCGCTTCCAGTATGACCGCGAACTCATCACCACCGATCCTGGCCACCGTGTCCACTTCCCGCACCGCCGCCATCAGGCGGCGGGCGACCCCGCGCAGAAGCCGGTCGCCGATATGGTGACCGTGCTCGTCGTTGACCGGCTTGAAATCATTCAAGTCCACGAACAAGAGCGCCAAGGGCTTATTGTTGCGTTTGGCACGCGCGATGCCGGAACGCAATCGGTCCATGAACAGCCCCCTGTTGGGGAGATCCGTGAGATTGTCGTGCTCGGCACGGTGCACCAGCTGCTGCTCCGATGTCTTTTGCTCCGTAATGTCCTGGGAGTAGCCGAGCAACTTCGTGACCTGGCCGTCTTCGTCGAGAAGCGGAACCAGGCTCGCGCTGAGCACCCGCGTGCAGCCGTCGACGATGCTGGTGTATTCGAACTGGCAATCGCGCCCGTCGCGAGCCTGGGCGAGCAAGTCCGACACGCGCTTCTGGTCCCAGGGCGCCACGTAGTCCAAATAAGCCTGTCCAATGATTTCTTCGGCAAACATATTCCCGGCCATGCGCGCTCCCTCGGCGTTGATGCTGAGAAAATGACCGGCCCGGTCGAGTTCGTGAATACAAACCGGCGCGCTTTCCACGATGGATCGCAAACGAAGCTCGTTGCTGCGCAGCACACTCTCCGCCCGGCGCCGTTCCAGCTCCGCCGAAACACGGCCGGCAAACGTACCCACGAGGGATTCTATGAAGGAGGGATCGGGAAGCGGGGATCCGTGCACGACGCCAATCAATCCCATGGAGATGCCACCGGAGTCCGGCAACCGGCGGCCGACGAAGCTCTCGGCCTCCAGGTCCGAAAGCAGCTCGTCGTCAGGAAACTCTTCCCGAGCACGGGTGACGATGCTGAGAGTGCCCTGGTCCAGGGCCAGTTGGCTCGCGCTACCGCCGATTTTCAGCGTAGGCGAATTCGACAGCTGCCCGTGACTGGACAAGGCGACCAAGCTTGCGCGATCGTGGTCGATGCAGTCGAGTTCCGCGACAAATACGTGCTCGACTCCCATGGCCTCACCGAGCAACACCACCAGGGAATGAAAGAAGGCCTCGCCCACAACCGGCGATAGACCGGACGCGACATCTCGGATGGCGTCATCGAGTCGAGCTTGCGCAGTTCTGCCGAAATACATGCTTTCGCCAATCTCTGACTGGTCTGTGCCATGTGCCCCGTCGCGTCACATGGGCATTGCGTTCAGCGATGACACGTGCCGAGCCCTGCACGAAGTGCATGCCCATGGCGTGCCACCGCACGCGGTCCAACTAAAGACAGTCCCCCATCTCGAGCCGGGCACTCGCTTCCAAAGAGCAATCTGCCCGAACTCCGCCCCGACCAGCGGCCGGCGTTCCGGCTTTGTGTTGTCGCGCAGGCATATTGCCGGAACAAACGCGAGGGGGGAGTTTAGCAGATCGACGGGCGGGCTTGAATGACCGTGCCGGCCGCCCCCCTCACCTGTAGATGGGAAATTCCGCGCACAGACTGGCGACTTTCTGTCGCGTGGCCCGGCAGATGTCAATGGCGTCACCGGCCACCAGCTCATCCAACACCTCGGCAATCCATCGCCCGATATCGGCGAACGCCGCCTGGCCGAAGCCGCGGGTGGTGCCGACGGCGCTGGAAATCCGCAGCCCGGATGTGACGGTGGGCTTCTCGTCGTCGAAAGGAACTGCATTCTTGTTACAGGTGAGCCCCGCCTGCTCCAGCCTGTCGCTTGCCTGCTGGCCGGTGATTCCCCGTGAGCGCAGATCCACCAACAGCAACGAGGTATCGGTACCGCCCGAGACCACCACGAAATCGCGGCTCTGGATCTCCTCCGCCAGGGTTTGGGCGTTCACCACCAACGCCGCCGCGTAGTCGGCAAAATCCGATGTCAGAGCTTCACCCAGGCAGGCCGCCTTACCGGCCATGGCGTGCAGCATGGCGCTTCCCTGGATGCCCGGAAACAGAGCAGAGGCGAAGCGCCGGTGTAGATCGTCGTCGTCGGTGAGAATCATGCCGCCGCGGGCGCCGCGCAGACTCTTGTAAGTCGTCGTGGTGGTCACGTGGGCGTGGGGGATGGGAGACGGATGTGTGCCACCTGCCACCAAACCGGCGATGTGCGCCATGTCGACCAGCAACCATGCATCCACGGCGTCCGCGATGCGACGGAATGCCGCGAAGTCGATGATGCGCGGATAGGCGGACGCGCCGGCGATGATAAGCCTGGGGCGATGAGATTGCGCGAGCTCCGTCACCTCATTCATGTCGATGCGTCCGTCCAGGCGCCTGACGCCGTAGTGAGCCACATCGAACAACCGGCCCGATTGATTCGGTGGCGCGCCGTGACTCAGGTGGCCGCCCATTGCCAAACCCATGCTGAGGATGCGATCGCCCGGCGCCAGCAGCGCCTGGTACACGGTCTGGTTGGCCTGACTCCCGGAATGCGGCTGCACATTGGCGTGACGGCAGGCAAACAATCGGCAGGCGCGATCCCTGGTAAGCCGTTCCAACGCATCAGCCCACCCGGTGCCGCCGTAGTAACGACGACCCGGGTAGCCCTCGACGGTCTTGTTGGTGAACACCGACCCTTGCGCCTCGAGGACGGCGCGGCTGACGAGATTCTCCGAGGCGATGAGCTCAATCTGATCGGCCTGCCGGTGCAGCTCGCCATCGATGATGGCGGCGAGCTCGGCATCCGTCTCGGCAAGCGACGCGTCGAAAAACGAACGGTCGGTGCGCGACGACCGAGGGCTACTCATTGCACGGATCTGCCTGGCTAACGCTTATTGTCGGTCTGGACGCGGCTCCGAAATTCCTCCAGAGACACCCACTCGCCGTCCCGCTCGAACTCGATGAACGAGCAACCGTTTTCCGCCCCGTAGTCTTCCAAGGGTTCATGCCCGCGGTAGTTGCCGAGTATGTAGCCCGAGAATTGCGCCTCGCCGGCACCATTCAGCATGCGAAAGTGCTCGCCGTGAATGATGACCGAATCGAAAGGGGCGCGGTCGGTCGATCCGCTCGGCCCGATTTTCCCCACCGCCTCGCTGCTCTCACCGAGAATCGTGTCGCGTGTCACGATCCACGTGTAGTGGGTGTAACTCTTGCCACCGTCGGTCACGGCCCTGCTTCACTTCGGCGGGGCAGGGTCGGGAGGTTGGTGCCGGCTGCAGGAGTCGAACCCGCGACCTGATGCTTACAAGGCA
>CAXMNG010000366.1:0-7704 GCA_964194585.1 Salibacteraceae bacterium
CGGAAACATGACGCCCAAACCCTCGTTGACCTTCTCGAAGGTTTCCTTGAAACGCGTACGGGTCTCGCGATCGATTTTCTGAATCGCAGCCGTCAATGTATCCAGCGCCTCTTGCAGATCCTGGTGCTGGGCATCCAGATACTGTTTGCGTTCCGACTGCTGATCATGTTCCTCGATAGCCGCCAGATTGATGGGTCCGAGACGGTTGATGCGCCGTTCCATGGCGGCGAGCTTGTCTTCCCACTCCGAGGCCGCAGCCTCCTCGCTCAAGCCTTCCAGAACCGTCGTCAGCCCGTAGCCGACGCTGGCGAACTGCTCTTCGACGGTCTTGCGCCGCACCGACACTTCCTGGGCCTCGAGGCGCAATGCCTCCAGGCGCGTGCGTTCGGCGCCCACGGTCTGTTCCTTCTCGACCCGCGTCTGCTCGAGCTCGCGCACGCAAGTCTCGGCGCTCTCGACCCGCTCGCGAGCGGTGCGCAATGATTCGTCGATGAGACTGCGTGCCGCCAGCTTTTCTTCCAGCGCCGCCTCGGCCTGGGCCAGGGGCCCTGCACTGGCTTCCAGAGCTTCACGCTGCTCGAGCGTGCGCGCCTCCAGCTGCTGCACGTGATCCAGGTTCCTGTCCCGCCCTTCGTCCAGGGTTCGCGCCTGGGCGCGGACGGACTCGGCCTTGAGTCCCAGGTCGTAGGCCCGCTCCCGGGTCGACTGCCAGGTCTCCCGCGTCTCCTCGAGGCGCAGGCGCAGTTCCTCCCGGCGGCGCATCCAGGCTTCGCGCTCCCCGCCCAATCGCTCCACGTCCCGGGAAGACTGCTGCCAGCGGATGCGGGCCCGGGATAGCACTTCACGTTCCGCCGCGAGCTGGGTTTCCACATCGCCGCACTCGGCGCTGAGGGTGGCGGCGCGCTCCCGGGACTGCTCTTGCCTGGCGCTGGCGGCACCGAGCTCGGACTCCAGCGAGGCGGCATAGCGATGGTGCTCCGAGAGCTGTCCTTGCGCCTTCACCAGCGCCGATTCACAAGCGTCGCGCCGGTTGCGGTAATCGTCGAAGCCAGCCTCGCAATCCCCCACCTGCCTCTCCAGGCGGGAGAACGCGTCCGCCTGGGTCTTGATTTCCTGCTCCCGGGCGAGCACCCCGGCTTCCTCGTCGGGAGGCCTGAGGACACGAATCCAGCTCGCCCCGATCCACACACCCTGGGGTGTCACCAGCGACTCGTGGTCAGCAAGGTGCCGGCGCTTACCCAGCGCCTCTGAAAGCGTGTCCGCCGTACGCACGCCAGCGAGCACCGAAGTCAGCGGCCAGGGCGCATCGACCTTGTCGGCCAGGGTGCCGGAGTCGGATGCCGGCAGGCCGGCTTCGGCGGCACGTCCGTCGAACAGGGTCAGTCCGCCCTGGTCGAATTGCTCCAGGGAGGTGGCGTACTGCTCCAGGGAATCCACGCACACGGCTTCGAGACGGAAATCCAACACCATCTCCACGGCCCGCGCCCAGCCACTTTGCACCTGCAGTTGCTCGGCCAGCCTGGGATGCTCCGCCAGGCCCGTGTCCCGCAACCACTCCATCACGGCCCCGGGGCGCTTGCCGAGCGCATCCTGCTGTAGCGCCTGAAGCGAGGCCAGCCGCCCGGCCAGCGCCTGCTGGCGCTCCCGGGCCGCGTGCAGGGCATCACTGGACTCGCGCTCGCCGGTGCGTGCCCGTTGCAGTTCCTCCTGACGGGCCGCCACCCCACGCTCCAGCTCCAGGGTGAGCCGCTCGGCGTGCTCGAGCTGCGCGCGTTGCTCACCGGTGCTGCGCTCCAACTCCTCGCCGGGCAGCTTGGCTTGCTCGGCGCGAAGCCGCTCCCGGCGTTGTTCCAGTTGCGCCACGGTCTGCACCAGATGCTGGATACGGGCGGCTTCCGCATCGCGCAACCGCGCCGGCTCCACGGCCGCCTCGCTCCAGCTCTCCCAGTCCGACTGCCAGGCGTGCATGGCCTCTTCGTTGGCGCGAAAAGCCAGACGGGCCTCGGCAGATCGCGCCTGCTCACCCTCCAGCTCCGGCTCCAGGGCCTCGAGCTCGGTGGTCAACTCAGCCAGGCGACTCTGCTCCGTATCCAGGTGCGCGCGGGCGCCGCTCAGGCGCTGCTCCTCGGCGGCGAGATTCTCCTTCTGCTCCTGTCGCTGCCGGCGCAGGTTCTGAATGGCTTCCTCACCCCTGGCTATGGCGGACTCAGCCTCGAGGACGCGCCGGTAGACCTCGTTGAAGGCCTCGGCGACGGCCGTTTGATCGCTGCGCCCCTTCTCGAGATCCGCTTCCACCCGCCGCTGACCTGCGAGGCTGGCCTCCAGGGCCGTTTCCTGGCTTGCGACAACCTCGCTTTTGCGCCGATTTTCGGCATCCAGGCGCCGCCAGCGCAGGGCCAGCAACTGGGCCTCGAGATCGCGCTCCTCCTGCTTGTGCACCTTGTACTTTTCGGCCATGGTGGCTTGACGTTTGAGGTGTGTCAGACGCTTGCCAAGCTCCTCGCGCAGATCGCCAAGCCGTTCCAGATTTTCCCCCGCACGACCCATGCGGCTTTCGGTTTCCCGGCGGCGCTCCTTGTACTTGGAAATCCCGGCTGCTTCCTCGAGAAAATCCCTGAGCTCTTCCGGGCGTGCCTCGATGAGGCGTGAAATCATGCCTTGCTCGATAATCGCGTAGCTGCGCGGGCCGAGGCCGGTGCCGAAAAACACGTCGGTCACATCGCGGCGGCGGCAACGGGTGCCGTTGAGGAAATAGGCCGACTGACTGTCGCGGGAAATCTGACGTTTGATGGAAATCTCGTTGTAGCTGGCGTAGCGCCCGCCGAGTCGTCCATTCTTGTTGTCGAAGACCAGCTCCACTGACGCCTGGCCCACGGGCTTGCGGGTGTTGGAACCGGTGAACACCACATCGGCCATGCTGTCGCCGCGCAGGTGCTTGGCGGAAAGCTCGCCCATGACCCAGCGCACGGCATCGATGATGTTAGACTTGCCGCACCCGTTGGGGCCGACCACGGCGGTCAGATCGCCGGGAATGTGAATCGTGATTGGGTCGACGAAGGACTTGAAGCCCGCGAGTCTGATTTTTTTCAGACGCATGCGCGCGAACTCGCGATACTGCATTCCGTGTGCATCGACCGGTACTTTACACTAAACGATCTCAACACAACACCACCATGCCATCGACAGCCGCTGCCAGCTTGGAGTTATTCGACAACCCGAACCCCGATCGGGACTACACCATCCGCGTGCGTATTCCCGAGTTCACCTGCCTGTGCCCGAAAACCGGACAGCCGGATTTCGCCACTCTGTACCTGGATTACGTCCCCGACAGGCGGTGCATCGAGCTCAAGTCCCTGAAAATCTACATTTGGTCCTACCGTGACCAGGGCGCCTTTCATGAGGCGGTGACCAATAAGATCCTCGACGATCTGGCCGCGGCCTGCGCGCCCCGCTACATGCGGATCACGGCGGAATTCAACGTGCGCGGCGGACTGTATACGAACGTGGTCGCCGAGCACCGAGTCCGGGGCTGGGAAGCACCAGCGACCGTGCACCTTCCCGGAGACATTTGAGGCATGCGGAACAATCCGGTCTCCGGCGCCATCTACTTTCTCCGCGGTATACGCCTGATTTTTGCACCCGGCGTTCGTGCCTACGTGATCGTGCCGCTGCTGGTGAATGTTCTGCTGTTCAGCGGCCTCATCTATCTCGGCATCGGCCAGTTCCGGGAGCTGCTGGACTGGCTGCTGCCTGACTGGCTCGACTGGCTGACATACCTGCTGTTGCCGCTGTTCCTCGTCGTCGCCCTGATCATCGTGTTCTTCACCTTCTCCCTGATCGGAAACCTTGTCGCCGCACCCTTCAACGGCCTGCTGGCCGAGGCCGTGGAGTGTCACATCACAGGCGCTCCGGCGCCTGCCGGAGGCTTGAAGAAGATGATGGCGGACCTGGGCCGTACCATGGCTTCGGAGCTGCGCAAGCTCACCTATATCGTCCTCTGGGGAATTCCGGTATTGCTGCTGTTCGTGATCCCGGGGCTGAACCTGGCGGCACCCTTTATCTGGATGCTGTTCGGCGCCTGGATGCTGGCCATCAGCTACGTGGACTATCCCATGGGAAATCATGGCCTGGCCTTCCCCGAGCAACGCCGTCAGCTGGGTCAACGCCGTTATCTGGCGCTGGGCTTCGGCGGCGCGGCGATGTTTGCCCTGGCCATTCCGCTGGTCAATTTTCTGGTCATACCGGCGGCGGTGGCCGGCGCCACCATCCTGTGGGTGGAACGCCTGGCGAAGGTCGAGGCGACGCCATAGGGGGACAGGGGGGACAGAGGGGACAGATTTGAAATCTGTCCCCCAGCGGCTTTATTGCGCCTTCATGCCCTTTCTGGTATACCCCCGCGTCTGGTTGAGCACCGGCCTTCGTCCCGGTGCCGATAACAACCAATTTCTGGAGTCGAAGACAATGCCCGAGACGTCGACCAATACCGTCGAGTTCAAGCCGTACAAAGCCAAGCGCGGCGAAGAGTACATGAACGATAAGCAGGTAGAGCACTTCCGCGGCATCCTCGGTGACTGGAAGCAGCAACTCATGGAAGAAGTCGACCGGACCCTCCATCACATGCAGGATGAGGCCGCCAACTTTCCGGACCCCAACGACCGTGCGACCCAGGAATCCGAGTTCACCCTGGAGCTCAGAACCCGGGATCGCGAGCGCAAGCTGATCCGCAAAATCGACGAGGCGATCACGTCTCTGGACGGTGGTGAATACGGTTTTTGTGAGGCCTGCGGTATAGAGATCGGCATTCGCCGCCTGGAGGCTCGCCCCACCGCGACCCTCTGTTACGACTGCAAGGTCCTCGACGAAATCCGGGAAAAGCAGATGGGTTGAGGCGCCCGTGGCGCCCAGCAAAGCGCGGGCAGACCCAATCGAAGCGCGCCAACCCAGCAACAGTTCCACGCCGGTGTCACGCAACGACACCGAGAGATACCTGGGCCGATTCGCGCCCTCCCCCACCGGCCCCCTGCATTTTGGCTCCGTCATCGCCGCCGTGGGCAGCTTCCTGCAAGCACGCTGCCGCCGAGGCGAGTGGCTGGTGCGCATCGACGATCTGGACGGGCCGCGCACCGTTGCGGGCGCCGCGGACACCATCCTCGCGGATCTGGAACGTCTGGGGCTGTGCTGGGACGGCGAAGTCTGCTATCAGCACACGCGCAGCGAACATTACCGTCGGGGCTTGGAGGCCCTGCGGGCAACCGGGTGGACTTTTCCCTGCGGCTGCTCCAGAAAAGACTATCCAGGCATCTATCCCGGCACCTGCAGAAATGGGCTGTCACCGGGAAAACGCGCACGTACCCGGCGCATGCGGGTCGCCGAAACATGCATCGCGCTGGATGATGCCGTTCAGGGCGTCTGCCGCCAGCCCCTGAACGAGTCGGTGGGCGATTTCGTCATTCGCCGGGCCGACGGAATTTTCGCCTATCACCTGGCGGTGGTGGTCGACGACGCGGACTTCCGTGTTACCGAAATCGTGCGCGGCGCCGATTTGCTGGATTCCACCCCCAGACAGATTCATTTGCAGCGCTGCCTCGGCCTGCCGACACCGGCCTACGCCCATCTGCCGGTGGCCGTCAACGGCGCCGGCCAGAAGCTCAGCAAGCAGACTTTCGCCGAGCCCGTGGCCGACAAGCCGGCCGTGCCGTTGCTCATCGGCGCACTGGACTTTCTCGGCCAGCAACCTCACGCGCAACTGCGATACGCAAGCCTGGATGAGCTGTGGTCATGGGCCATCGCGAGCTGGCGCATGGACCGGGTGCCGCGCCAACGCGCCATCCACTGGCCCACCGGGAAAGCCGCGCACTACGTTGCGGCCAAGTCGGATGAAATCGTGGACTAGCAGCGCATGAGCACGATCATTCGCATCAGTCTGCTGGTGGTCCTGTTGTCGACGGCGGCGGGTGTGGCGGCGGTCAGCAAGATAACCGTCGTCGGGCTCTTCAAGGACACCGCCATCGTGGTGATCGACGGCACCCGCCGGTTGCTGCGCAGCGGCGACACGAGCCCGGAAGGGGTTACCCTGGTCTCCGCAACGAGTTCCGAAGCCGTGTTGGAGATCGACGGAGAGCGGAAGCGCTACGGGCTGGGCGGGCAGATCGGCGGCAGCTACGCCCGGTCCGAGCAGCCGAAAGTGCGCATATGGCCGACGCCGAATCACATGTACCTGGTGACCGGCAGCATCAACGGTTTTCCAGTGGACTTCATCGTCGATACCGGTGCGACGCTGGTTTCGTTGAGCGGTCGAGAAGCGAGACGACTCGGCATCGATTACCGGGTGGTGGGCACGCCGGGACACTCATCCACGGCTTCGGGGATCGAAAAGATCTATCTGGTCAAGCTGGACAAGGTCAGGGTGGGTGACATCGAACTCAGGAACGTCCAGGGCGCGGTGCACGACGGCGATTTTCCGCCGGCGACTCTGCTGGGCATGTCTTTCCTCGGCCGCCTGACTATGCGCCAGGAAGGGCAGGTTCTGGAGCTCGAAAAAAAATACTGATCTTTTCGGCGCCCTCAGCCGCGATTGCGTTTCGGGTCCCAGTACACCTCGCTGCCACGGGCGCGGGCCAGCGAACGCGCCAGCACGAAAAACAGATCCGACAGGCGGTTGAGATAAGTTCGGCTGTGCACATTCACGTCGTCGCGCCGTGACAGGGTCAACAGCTTGCGTTCAGCACGCCGACAGACAGCCCGCGCCACGTGCACCGTCGCCGCCGCGCCGCCACCGCCAGGCAGAATGAATTCTTTCAACGGTGGCAGAGTCGCATTGACGTCATCGAGGGCCGACTCCAGCGCGGCCACGTACTGCGGAGTGACGGTGCGCGAGCCGGGGATCGCGAGCTCGCCTCCGATGTCGAACAGAGCGTGCTGCACATCTGTGAGGCACTCGCGCATTTCCGTGGGGATCTCGTGGGACAAAGTGCAGCCGACGTAGCTGTTGAGCTCGTCCACAGCGCCCATTGCCTCGATACGAATGTCGTCCTTGTCGACGCGACTTCCGTCGGCCAGGCCGGTAGTGCCGGCATCCCCCGTGCGCGTATAGATCTTGGAAAGTCGATGTCCCACGGCGTTCTCCTGATGGACGCAACCTGAGATGTTAGCTTGAGCCCCGGGCAATGTCGAAAAGCCCCCCGGCCGGGTTGTTCAGGCTGACTCGAACCAGCGCTTGGCAGGGTCGGCGTAATCTGGTATGTGTTGTCGCCAGCGACGGTTCCCTTCGGGGACGCAAAAGGGAACGGGGTAAGTCGGCGCACGCCGACAAAGCCCCGGCTGCCCCCGCAACTGTGTGTGGGTAGCGAGCGCCCAACCTATAAGCCACTGGGAAACCGGGAAGGCCGGGCGTAAGCGCCGCCGGCGTATGGTGCGCAGCACGATACGCCGGAAGCACCCACCAGCCAGGAGACCTGCCGCCGCAAGCGTCGCCCAGCCGCCGAACGGGGAGTATTCGGCGGAGCGGACCCCCGTGTCGGCGACGCGGGAAGCGCGGTTGCGCGAGCGCGATGGGCTGCGGCCGTGGTTCGGCCATACCCATCCTGCTTGCACGCCCGTGCCTGGCCGCGCAACGCCCTCGTCGCCCGCCAACCCGCTTCCTCGTCACACGCCAATGAGCGACACGAGGAGTACGGGGATGCGCGACACAAACTGCACAATATT
>CAXMNG010000367.1:0-5243 GCA_964194585.1 Salibacteraceae bacterium
ATCGCCTTCGACTTCGTTCCAGAGTTTGCGCGACTCGAATCCGATTGAGTTGAAAAATCAGCGAGCTAACTGATGCAGCTCTCTGACCTCGCCTCCCTGACCTGTGAACTCTGACCAAACCTCGCTTTCAGCGTAGCCGACGGGAAAATGTCCGCGTTCCGCCCACAATGGATGCGAGAAATCGCCCAATGCGGACTCATATTGCTGCAATTCTACCGCAAGATCAGGCAAGTCATCGAGGCAGTTGTCGACGAAGCTTTTCGCTTGAGCGTAAAGCTCGAAGTCGAGCCAGTCCGTTTCCCTCATCCTGTTTCGCCATTTTTCGTTCATATCTGCGGCATTCAGCGCCTTAGGTGTGTCGCGGCGCTGCCCAACATACAACATATCCGCGACGCTCAAGTCGAGAGTTCGGCGGATGAGTAGCATGCTTTCGTTGAACCGTTCGGTGATACCGACCATCGAAAAATTATCTTGAAAGAATCCTCCATCATGCCCATCGTAACCAAGCCACCGCGATTGATGATTTTTCTCATGATCATTGGCGAAGTAATGCGCGAATGACGTGTAACCATCGTAACGAGCATGATGGTTAAACGCAGATACTGCCCGTTCTATGGGATCTCGAACAATTGTGATCAGGTGGAAGTTTCCGATCACCTGCTGCAACCAGTGCCTCGCCCAAGGCTGCGGGTAGTCCGGGAAATGCCTGAACATCATATGAAACCGATTGCCGGGGACGACGCGAGGGTGAACTGCAAACCAATTTGCCGGCACCATGTACTGAAGCCCATGTCTGACGCAGTAGGGAAACAGGATAGAAGACGATAGCGACGTACCACCCGTTCTTCTTAGTTTGAGAAAAACGACCCGCCGCGCGTGATCGGATTTATTCTGCATGAATTATGCTAGTCAAGGTTTCACGAAAGTCGCAAATCAAATGCGGATCTGAGCCGTTGCTGGCAGATGGATTGTAGAGAAAATACCTTCCTGTTCCTAAGCATTTGACCGCTATTTCGAACAAAATCGTTTACTGGGCGGCTGAAAGAGCTGACCGCGGAGTCAATTTCCCCCTGATGGGATTCGCATAAGCTTCAGGCGCTCAAACGGCTCCATCGCGAAGCGGTTTGCTAATTGCTCGATTATCTCGCCCGCAACCGCGCGCTTCGCCTCGGTGTCGCTTTCGAATTGCCGATTCCCACTCGCATTCTTCGAGTGATACCAAAACACCTCCCCCATCCGCCGAATCTCCCTTCCAGAAGCCTCCACCCCGAACACCCTGGCAATCGCGCCCATGGCCTCCGGCCGTAACTGCTCGTAGTCGAGCACTGTGCCCCGCTCGGCGATGGCGAGCCCCGACTCGTAGAACGCGCCCAGCACCCGGGCGGCGAACTCCTCATTCGAGGCGCCATCGAGCTCCGCGCCGAGCATGCGCAGCATGGCTTCGGCGATGCCGGGCTCCGCCTTGATGCCCATCCAGCCCGGCGGGTCCTTCAGGAAGGAGACGAGCACTTCCACCGGGTGCCTGTAGAGAAACAGGCAGGGCACGTCGGGGAAGGCCGCGCGGATGATGTCGTGGCAGCGCAGGTTGGTGCTGGTGAACTTGATGAAGGCCCGGTGGTGGCCGCGCCCCCGAGGCTGGCAGAGTGCGGCGATCATTCCTCGCACCCAGCGCACCCGGTCTTCGGGTTCGCGCAGGGTACGGAAGGGCAGGAACAGCAACTCGTTCAGCGGCGGAGGTTCGCTGATGATGAGGGTGTCCTCGAGGGCGCGGAGCGCGTTGGCCAAGAGGGTCGAGCCGCAGCGCGAGGTGTGGAAGATGAAGCCGGTAGGGGTCACGTGGGGCAGCTGCCCCTCGAGCCCATCGAGGGCGTTCAAGGGCGTGGCCAGGACCTGGGCCCCGGGCTCGGCCTCGAATCGGGCGGCGATGGTCTGCTGGAAAAAGGGCAGGTCGAACTCGCGCTCGCCGAAGCGTGTCCACAGCACCGCCTCGCGCTCCGGCTCGAGCAGGGTGCGCATGGGTGTCCAGTCCCGAAGCCGGGTGAGGTCTGCGTTCACGGGGCCGCCGGGGCGTTGAGGTAGACGGCGTTGCGGCCGCCGGAGTTAGCGACGGCGATGTCGGGTCGGGCGTCGCCGTCGAAGTCCCCCACGGCCACGTCGTAGGTGAGTCCGTCGGGTGTGCCGAAGGGGCGCGGGCCGCTGACCTCTCCGCTACCGTCGTTGAAGTAGACGTAGTTGTGGTGGCCGCGGTTGCCGACCACGGCGTCGGGTCGGCCGTCGCGGTTCATATCGGCGATGGCGATGGCGTAGGTGGCGCTCGGCGGCGTGGCGAACAGGCTGTAGGTGGTGAAGAGGGCGCCACCGTCGTTGTAGTAGATGGCGTTGGGCCCACCGATGTTGCCGTTGACGATGTCCAGATGTCCGTTGCCGTCCATGTCGGCGAGGGCCACGGCCCGCGTCTCGTCGTTGCCCGGGCCGTAGGGGGAGCGCTGTTCGAATCCGCCGGCGCCGTCGTTGAGATAGAACAGGTTCGGCTGGCCTTTCCGGTTGGCGACGACGAGGTCCAGGTCCCCGTCCCCGTCGAGGTCACCGACAGCCGCGGAGATTGTGGCGTCGCTGGCCTCTCCCAGCACTCGGCTCTCGGGAAAAGCGCCCTTGCCGTCGTTGAAGAAGATGCGGTTTGGCGCGCCCCGGTTCACCATGAACACGTCCAGGTCCCCGTCGCCGTCCAGATCCCCGATGGCCAGGCCACGGGTAGGCGCGTTCGCGTCCCCGAGCGCCGCGCCGGTGCTGAAGCGCCCGCCGCCCCGGTTGAGGTAGACGCGGCTCACGTCTCCGGCGTCGTTTCCGACCACCACGTCGGGCCTGCCGTCTCCGTCGAAGTCCGCCACACGGGCGGTGTAGGAGCGATCGGCGCCAGTTCCGAAGGCGATGGCGCCGGCGATGCCGCCCGCACCGTCGTTCAGATGGATGCGATTCTCGCCTGCCCAGTGGCGGCCGTTGGTCACCACCAGGTCCACATCGCCGTCGCCGTCCATGTCGTGGAATCCGACGCCGGCCGAGCGATCACCGCCGTTGCCGAAGGGCACGGTACGGTCGAAGGCGCGCCCGTCGCCCCACGCGGGGTGCGCAGCGCCCGTGAGCAGGATGAGGAGGAGGGCGGCGGCCTCAGCCTTCCGGCGCCGACGCCATCCGCCGTTCCATCTCGCGGCGCTGGCGTGCGCCGTCTTCACCGTAGAGAAATGCGAGGAATACGTAGCGCTCACCGCGGGTGACGTCCATGGCCTCGTGGAGCAACGAGCAGGAGAATACTATGGCCTCGCCAACGCCGGCGCCATAGAGGTTCTCGCCGTACTCGGGAAATCGCAGCTCGCCGCCGTCGTACTCGCCTGCGTTCAAGTTCAGGGTGAGGGCGAAGCGCCGGTGCACGGTCTGGGGCGAGAGGTTATCCCGATGGGGCCGGAAGTAGCCCTTCTCCGAGGCACGGTAGCACACGATCTTGAACTCCTCGAGCCGGGTCACCCGATAGCAGAAGGCCTTGAAGATCTCCGGCAGCACCCGGCGCGACATCCGTCCGGAGATAGCCTGCGTCAGGTTCTCGTCGCGCACGTAGTGATCGAAGCGCTTCTTCATGGTGTGGTCCACCCGGTGGTGCAGCTCGCCCTCTTCCAAGGAGAAGATGCCGCTCTCCTCGTGGCCGCGCTGGTGGAAGGCCTCGATGAGCCGTGCGCAGAAGTCGGGCTCGAAGACCCGCGGAATGACCAGGGCCGGCGCCAGGTCACGGGGCCGCGTCGGCTCGGAAAAGAGCCGCAGGCCCTCCACGTAGCGCCGCGCCGCCCGCTCCGGGTCCCCTTCGGCGAAGGTCTCCAGAAGGCGCTGGTTGGGGTCGAGCACGAAGATCCTGGGCGCGGCGCCGAGGGCCGCCCAGCTCAGGTTGAAGGCTTGCGCGCCGCTCCCGTCCACGTCCAGCATCACACGGCCGCGGAACCCGCTGCCGCTGGCGGCTTCGAGGACCCGACCACTGCGATCGTCGGTGAGCACGAAGCCGTGGGCGAGATCCTCGCCTTCGTCGCCGCACCAGGCGGTCAGACGCTCCATGGACTGGTCCGCGCCGCCCCTGCCAGCGGCCGGACAGAACACGACCACGATGGGCTTGCCCCGGGACCGGTCGTAGAGGCTCACGCCCACCCCGCGCGCGTCGGGCAGCACTACGTCGGGCACGCGGTCTCCGCGGGTCAGGGGAATTCGCGGAGGCACTGGCGGCCGGGTCAGGCATGATGGGCGGTGGGGACGGTTCGCTGGCACGGACCGTATTCTAGCCTGCATTTCTCACCGGCGCGCACCGGGTTGAGATCCACGTACACCACGCAGCCGAGCATCGCGGGGTCATCGAGCAGGGCCTTCGGTCTCGAGCACCACGTGGAAGTGATTGCTCATGATCGCATACGCGTGCAGGTTGACCGCCGCTCCTCCATAGGGACCACCTTAGCGGGAGCTGCAGGCCCGCGTCTCCTCCGCCCGCTCTGTGGGTGTCCAGAATTTGATCCACCACCCGGTCGAAAAAAAAAGGGCTTCCCCCCCGAGAGGGGAAGCCCTTCGACACTTGCAGGCAAGTGTAGTTCTAAAAGGTCTGTGACGTTTAGTCGAACTTCAGCTTGGTGCCGACCGTCATCGTGTAGATATCGTCGACGCTCGGCGTCCCGGCGGGCGAACCGTCCAGCGTGGCGAAGTTAAGGCCCGCATACAGATCGACTTTCGCCTTCGGAATATTATGGTTGAAGCCGATATTAACGCCCGCGTTCTTGAAGCCGACTGCTCCGGGGGCGTCCTCGGACACACCATAACCGAGGGATACGGCATTGTTGCCCCACTTGTGGCCAACCTTGCCGTATATGTTCGTGCCCTCCGTCGTGCCAGTCCCAGTTGGCTCACTCTGGGAATAAGAGATCAGCAGGTTGGTGCCGAAGGAGAACAGATACGCAACAGAACCACCGAAGGTGTAGTCGATTCCACCGGAGCTATGCGTGCCATAAAACAGCGCAGCGCTGATCTGGCCACCGCCGATCCCCTGACTCCAACGCGCGGCGCCCTCGTATTTGTCCCTCGCACCGGCACTCACGGAAAGAGTGACGGGACCCAGAGCCGGTGAATCGTAGCGAATCCGATCATAGCGGCTGAAAGCGTCGTAGGTTTTAAAGGTAGTACCGTAGGTCAGCGGGGCGGTCGTGGCTACTGGGACTACGGCA
>CAXMNG010000368.1:0-13895 GCA_964194585.1 Salibacteraceae bacterium
GCGTGAATGTTCTCGCCCAGCGCCACGCCACAGGGGTTGGCATGCTTCACGATCACGCAAGCGGGATCAGCGAAACTCTTGACGCACTCCAGCGCCGCATCAGTATCGGCGATGTTGTTGTAGGACAATGCCTTGCCGTGCAGCTGTTCAGCAGTGCCGATGCACGCCTCCGCGGGCGCGCTTTCCGTATAGAAGGCGGCGCGCTGGTGGGGATTCTCCCCATAACGCATCTCCGATTTCTTGTGGAATTGCAGATTGACGGTACGCGGGAAGGCACCACGCTTGTCGCTCTCGTCGAGGCTGCCCAGGTAGTTGGCGATGGCGCCATCGTAGCGGGCGGTGTGCTCGAATACCTTGGTCGCCAGGTGCCGCCGGGCGGTGTCGGATACGGCCCCGTCGTTGCGCGCGAGTTCGTCCATCACCAGCGGATAGTCCCCGCTGTCTACCACCACCGTGACGTAGGCGTGGTTCTTGGCGGCGGAACGCAGCATCGTCGGCCCACCGATGTCGATGTTCTCGATGGCGGCGGCGACTTCGCAGGCCGGGTCCTCCACAGTTTTCTCGAAGGGATACAGATTCACCACCAGCAGATCGATTGGGGCGATGCCATGCTCCTCCATGACCGCGTCATCCTGTCCGCGGCGACCGAGCAATCCACCGTGGATTTTCGGGTGCAGGGTCTTGACCCGCCCGTCCATGATTTCGGGAAAGCCGGTATGCTCCGACACTTCTTTGACGGCGATGCCGGCATCGGCGAGCAATCGGGCGGTGCCGCCGGTAGATAGTATCTCTACGCCCCTGGCGGCCAGTTGCTCAGCGAAGTCCACGACTCCGCCCTTGTCGGACACGCTGATCAGCGCACGTTTGACCACTGACATGGGTTCCTTCTCCACTTTCACACAGGAATTCTTCTGACGGGCCGCGAGCCGCGGACCCGCAACGTCACGACCACTCAGAGCAGTTTGTGCTGTCTGAGCTTCTTTCGAAGAGTACTGCGATTCAGACCGAGTATTTCCGAGGCACGCGTTTGATTGCCGTCGGTGTGCTCGAGCACGGACCGGAGCAGAGGCACCTCCACTTCCCGCATGACCATCTCGAAGAGCCCCGAGCAATCGTGGCCATCGAGGACGGAAAAATATTCCTCCATGGCGTCGCTCACGCATTCGCGCAGCGGCTGGTTTTTGCGTCGCATGTCCACGCGCAGCGCGCTTACGGACTTGGGGGGCTTCTTACTCTTGGCCGCGCTCACGCCGCGCACTCCCAAGCGTCGGCGAGGCCGTCGAAGTACTCGCGCACCAGGCGCAGCTGCGTTACGGCGCACTCCACACGATTGACGCTCTGCCAGAATGCCGCCGCGCCGGGGCGGCCCTTGCAGTACCAGGACAAGTGCTTGCGCGCGATGCGCACCCCAAGATGTAGTCCGTAGAACTCGTGCAGCGCGTGCAGATGCTCCACCAGTGTGGCGCCTACTTCGCCAATACCGGGTGGCGCCAGCATTTCTCCAGTTCGCAGAAAGTGGTCGATCTCGCGAAATATCCACGGATTGCCCTGGGCGGCACGCCCGATCATGAGTCCGTCCGCAGCGCTTCGCGAAAGTACGCGGCGCGCGTCCTGCGGCGTGCGTACGTCGCCGTTGGCAATGATGGGAACGTCCACCGCGGCCTTGATGGCAGCAATGGTGTCGTATTCGGCGGATCCGAGAAAGGCACAGGATCGGGTGCGCCCGTGCACGGCAATGGCGGCAATACCATGATCGGCGGCGATGCGCGCGATGGCGACACCATTCTTCAGCTCCGGCGTGACGCCGGTACGGATTTTGAGCGTCACCGGCACTTCGACAGCGGCCGTAACCGCAGCGAGTATGCGGGCCACGAGAAATTCGTCGGCGAGCAGTGCAGATCCGGCGTGAGTATTGCAGACCTTCTTCGCCGGACAGCCCATGTTGATATCGATGATCTGGGCGCCGCAGTCCACATTGAAGCGCGCGGCGTCCGCCATCTGCGCAGGATCCGCACCAACGATTTGTACGGAACGCGGCTCAGTCTCTCCTCCGTGGTCGCGGCGTCGGCGACTTTGCGGCGTATCACGCAAGGCTCGGTTGCTGGCGACCATTTCGGACACGGCCAGGCTTGCGCCGAGTTTCCGGCACAATTGCCGAAACGGACGATCGGTGACACCCGCCATTGGTGCAACGATCAACGCGTTGGAAAGAGAATAGTTTCCGATTCGCATAGTCCTGACGCGCTCGGCCCCTGAATGATCGAATTGTTGTTTAAGAAAGAAATGTGCTACCCCGGACGCGGATATACTATCCCCTCACGGCTAAAGGTAAAAGAGAAAAAACGGGATGGCATTTGCGCCTTGCAACATCGCCTGCAATGTGATCGTTGCAGCCGCAAAGCAAAGAGGGATCCTTATGCGCACAAGTTTTCAAAGACTTAGCGCAAGGCAGCATGCTCCGGACCTGTGAGCGCTTATCGCTTGGCACAGCAGGAACTGTCCGCACGCACTTATAAGAATTGAAACTCGAAACTGACCGCGGCCTCCTCCGGCGCCAAAACATCCAGTTCGACCTGAAAGGGCGTTTGCGGCCGTAGTCGCGCACTCGCGGCGACACGCCGGCCAAGGTACTCGGAAGGCTGGAAGTCACGCGTCGCGATGGTCTGGCCATTGACGTTGAACAATGTGAACCGCACCTGCGGATAGGGCTGCCGGTAGGGGGCCGCGTTGGTGAGGGTGGCTTTTATCTGCATCACACCCTCCAGCCTCGGGTGAACACGCACGCTCCTGCTGAGCACGCGAATACGGGCAGGGTCACGACGTTCGGGCAGCACACAGCCAATCTGCACGCACAGATACTCGATGGAGCCGCGCCATTGCGGATAACGCCGCGTCGCGTCTTCCGGCATGAAGAATACGTACTGCGCCGCCAGCAGCACCAGCAACGCGAGCCCGGCGATGCCGTATTCGATGCCGCGCCGCCGCGCGGCATTTCTGGCCGCGAGCTCCTCCGCGTCTTCCCGCAATACGTCCGGTAGCGGAGCTTCGAATTCGGGTCCGGACTCTTCCTGCTCCGAGATACGCCTGCCCATGTCGCCCTTGCCGCCGCCGTGGTGTTCCTGCCCCGCCGCAGCAGCAGAGCTATCGTCTGGCGGCACGTCCGGGGCGCTGTCATCAGCGTCGCCGCCAAGGGCGGGGACATCGGACTGCAACCCGGCGGCGGGCACCGGCGAAGAGGGGCGATCCTCGTCCGTGGAGGCGGCCGCCCTGGCCGCGTCCAGAGTCGAAGTCAATTGCTCGCTGGCGATTCTGGTGTCGCCTGCGTCGGCACCTTTGTCAGCATCAAGGCCTACACCAAGGCCGTCATCCTCCATGGGGGTCTCTGGCGAAGCCTGCCCGGGACCATCGCTCAGATGCGGAATCGCGTCAAAGGATTCCAGGCAGGTGCCGCAGCGAACGCTGCCATGGGCGGCCTTGAGTTGCTCGGCAGCGACGACGAAAACGGTCATACAGTGAGGACATCGCGTATACAAGATGTCAGGCTCCGTGGTCGCAGCGGGTTCCTGCCAGCAGAACCCAGTCGTCGCGCCTGGCAACGGGTTGAAGCGCGCACCAGGGTGCGAAGCTCGCCGTGACGGCCTGTGACTGCTCCATCAGTATGCCCGAAAGCGCCAGGCGCCCACCGGGCTCGAGGAGCAGGGACAGTGTCTCCGCCAGGCCGCTCAAGGTATTGGCGAATATGTTGGACACCGGCAGGTCGACGGTCAACGGCGGCAGATTCTGCGGTTCGCGCACTTCCACTCGGGTGTCTACGTCGTTGGCGGCGGCGTTGACGCGCGTCGCTGCCAGCGCCTGGGGGTCATTGTCCACGGCCCACACCCGGCGGGCACCGAGCCTTGCCGCGGCCACGGCGAGAATTCCCGATCCGCATCCGTAGTCCGCGGCCTCGGTGCCGTCCATGTCCTGGCCGGCGAGCCAGGCGAGACACATTGCGGTGGTGGGATGAGCGCCGGTGCCGAAGGCAAGTCCGGGATCCAGAGTCAGGCTCGCCTGACCGGCCTCCAGGCGCGGCGCCTGCGCCCAGCTCGGCACCACCCAGAGCCGCTCGCCGAAGCAGGTCGGGGTGAAACCGTCCTGGTAGAGACGCACCCAGTCCTGCTCTTCCAGCGCTTGCACGACGACCGCTGGCACGACTGCAGGGATGCAGGAGGTAGAGCAACGCATGGAGCGGTTGCCGAGACGAGCGGGGGCGAGTCGCCGTTCGATCTCCGCGCGCAGCTGGGTGATGTTTTCTCCGCCGGGGAACAGGCCGCTCACCCGGGTACTCGACCACAACGGTGTGGTTCCCGCTTGCGGCTCGTAAACGGGTTGGTCCTCGGCATCGCCGAGACTCACAGCCAGCGCACCGCGCTCGGCAAGGAGCTCGGCAAGCTGCGTGGCAGTGGCGGCGTCGCAGGTGAAGCACAGCTGCAGCCACGTCATCGGCGCGTCTTGGTCGCTGGCCACTCGTATCGCCGTCAGCTCCTCGCGAGCTTCGCTTCCAGGTAGTGAATATTGGTGCCGCCGGCGAGGAAAGCGCTGTCCCTACACAGGCGTTCGTGCAATGGAATATTCGTCTTGATGCCGTCGATAACGATCTCGCTCAACGCCGTGCGCATGCGCGCCATGGCCGTATCGCGATCCTGGCCGTGGGCGATGAGCTTGCCGATGAGGGAATCGTACTGGGGCGGTACCGTGTAGCCACTGTACAGATGACTGTCGAGTCTGATGCCCGGGCCCCCGGGTGGGTGGAACACGCTGACTTTTCCCGGTGACGGCATGAAGCTCTCCGGGTCCTCGGCATTGATGCGGCATTCCACGGCGTGGCCACGAAACTCCACGTCCTTTTGACGCAGACTCAGGGGCTCGCCACTGGCGATCTCGAGCTGCGCGCGTACCAGATCGATGCCGGTGACGAGCTCCGTCACGGGATGCTCCACCTGCAGGCGTGTGTTCATTTCGATGAAATAGAATTTGCCGTCCTCGTAAAGAAACTCGAAGGTGCCAGCGCCACGGTAACCGATCTCCCGGCATGTTTTCGCGCAACGCTCGCCGATGTCGCGACGCGTCTTCTCATCGAGGCCCGGCGCCGGCGCTTCCTCGATGATCTTCTGATGTCGGCGCTGCATGGAACAGTCGCGTTCGCCGAGATAAACGGCGTTGCCCTGCCCGTCGGCCAGCACCTGTATCTCGATGTGGCGGGGATTCTCCAGATACTTCTCCAGATATAGAGTGTCGTCGCCGAAGGCCGCCGCCGCCTCGGTGCGAGTCAGTGATATGGCATTGGGCAGCGCCGCCTCGCTGTGCACCACGCGCATGCCCCGCCCGCCGCCGCCACCCGATGCCTTGACTATGACGGGATAGCCCAGATCGCGGGCAATGCGCAGCGCCTCCTGCGCGTTCTCGCCAATGGGCCCGTCCGAACCGGGCACGCAGGGAACGTCCGCTTTTTTCATTTCCGCGATTGCCGAGACCTTGTCTCCCATCAGGCGGATGGTTTCGGGCCTCGGCCCGACGAAAATGAAACCACTCTGCTCCACGCGCTCGGCGAAGTCCGCGTTCTCGGCAAGAAAACCGTAGCCGGGATGAATAGCCACCGCGTCGGTCACCTCGGCGGCGCTAATCACGGCGGGAATATTGAGATAGCTATCCGTCGAAGGCGGCGGGCCGATGCACACGGACTCGTCGGCAAGACGTACGTGCTTCAGCTCCCGGTCGGCGGAAGAGTGCACGGCGACGGTCTTGATACCGAGCACGCGGCAGGCACGCAAAATTCGCAGAGCAATTTCGCCACGATTGGCGATCACCAGCTTGTCCAGGGCTGGCATCAATCCGGCCCCGCGTTTGCTGCGAAATGGTGGCTCGTGGCGCCCCGCGCCATGTCAACTGTCATCGTCGCGGATCACGAACAGCGGCTGGCCGTATTCCACCGGCTGACCGTTCTCCGCCAGAATCGCGCCGATCACACCAGCGTGATCCGCTTCGATCTGATTGAGAATCTTCATCGCCTCGATGATGCACACCGTGTCGCTCACCTCGACCCGCTGGCCCACTTCCACGAAGGGTTTCCCACCGGGCGAAGGCGCCTGGTAAAAAGTGCCGACCATGGGCGAGGTAATGATGTGACCGGCGGGAATTTGTTCATCATCTGCGTCAGCGGCGGGCGTATCGGTGCGCACCGAACCATCGGCTGCTTGAGCCGGTATCGCCAGGGCCGCAGCAGGCGGCGCCATTGGCAGCGCGGCCGGGCGGTGCCGGCTGATGCGGACCGACTCCTCGCCCTCGTGGATCTCGATCTCGTCGACGTTGGACGTATCGAGCAGATCGATGAGCTTCTTGACCTTGCGGATATCCATGCTGTCTCTCAGATGTTATTCGTTCTCGTCGCCCAGTTGCTCGACGGCGGCGTGGAATGCCAGCTCATAGCCCTGGGGCCCAAGGCCGGCGATCACACCAACCGCAATGTCGGAAAAATAGGAATGGTGGCGAAACGCCTCGCGCCGGTGAATATTCGACAGGTGGATCTCGATGAAGGGAATGCCTGAGGCCAGAAATGCGTCGCGCAGGGCGATGCTGGTGTGGGTAAAGGCCGCCGGATTGACGATGATGAAGTCCACCGAATCACCGGACGCCGCTTGCACGCGCTCCACCAGCAGATGCTCGGCGTTACTCTGGAAAGTCTCCAGCCGGTGGCCCCCGGCGGCCGCCAGGTCCGCCAGGCGCGCGTCGATGGCGTCCAGGCCGGCACTCCCATAGTGCTGGGGCTCGCGCTGACCAAGCATATTCAGGTTCGGTCCGTGTAGAACGAGGATTTTCGCCATGCCGGCAGCCGCGCATTCCAAATCTTCAAGATGTATGCAAGTTCCCGGGAGATAGCAGCAGAATAGCATAGTTTCGGCACAGTAGTCCGTTGCTTCCCTCTCCCTACCTACACCAATTCGTCCACTGAGGTGTCGGCCATTGCACATGGCAGGGATTGCTCCTGCAATCCTCCTGCATTCCCGCCATCCATGGCGGTCAGACGTGCGAGAGCGGCCATTGCAAATGACCGCTGCCGCCCCCAAGGTAATGGGCCGGGGTCGCGGTACGCCGTCCCCGGTGGGTTCACGTCAGGAGTTGCCGGTGTTTTTCTTGTTGTTGCTGCTGTTCTTTACCATTCCGCTGTTGGAGATCACCGTGCTTCTCCAGGTCGGAAGCGCCATCGGCGTGCTGCCGACCATCGCCATGGTGGTACTGACGGCGGTCATCGGCGCGGGACTCATCCGTGCCCAGGGTATCGCGACCCTCGGCCGCGTGCGGCTGGAGTTGGAACGCGGCGAGCTACCAGCGGTGGGCATCATCGAGGCGGCCATGTTGCTGGTGGCCGGCGCCCTGCTGCTGACCCCCGGATTCGTCACCGACGCCATTGGCTTTCTGATTCTGGTGCCGCCCCTCAGGCGCCGGGTCATCCACTCTTTTCTCGCCCGGCGGGTGGTGGCTACCGGCGCGGCCCCGGCCTCGGGGCAGAGCGGCCCGGGCCGGGTTCGGGTCATCGAGGGCGAATTTCGCCGCGAAGACGAGTGATTCGAGCCTTCCGGGGTACTGATTTTCCCTTGACCCCTTGACTTCGGGCCATGTGCCCATATTATTAGCACCCACTCAAAGAGAGTGCTAACAATTCCCGATAACACGCTTCCGGGACTTGTGTGCGCAACTACAACGTTCTGTCGATTGAATTCAGATCAGGAGAAATTTGCATGAAAATCCGGCCCTTACACGATCGCGTGATCATCAAGCGAAAAGAAGAGGAGCGGACGTCTCCGGGTGGCATCGTGATCCCTGACTCCGCGGCCGAGAAGCCCATCCGCGGCGAGGTAACCGCCGTCGGCAAAGGCAAGATTCTGGAGGGTGGCGACATACGTCCCCTGGACGTCAAGGTCGGCGACGAGGTGCTGTTCGGAAAGTACTCCGGCACAGAGGTGAAGATGGACGGTGACGAGCTGCTGGTGATGCGCGAAGAAGACATCATGGCGGTCATCGAGAGCTGATCGAATCCCCACACCCCCGATAAACACTCAATCACGAATGTCGAACCAGTAAATATCGAATTTCACAGGAGCTAATAATGGCTGCAAAAGATGTACGCTTCAGTGACGAATCGCGTCAGCGCATGATGAGGGGAGTCAATATCCTCGCCAACGCCGTGAAAGTCACCCTCGGCCCCAAGGGTCGAAACGTCGTTCTCGACAAGAGCTTCGGCGCCCCCACCGTCACCAAAGACGGTGTCTCGGTGGCCAAGGAGATCGAGCTCGAGGACAAGTTCGAGAACATGGGTGCCCAGATGGTGAAGGAAGTCGCTTCCAAGACCTCCGACGTCGCCGGCGACGGCACCACCACCGCCACCGTGCTGGCCCAGTGCATGCTCCAGGAAGGCCTCAAGGCCGTGGCCGCCGGCATGAACCCGATGGATCTCAAGCGTGGTCTGGACAAGGCCGTAATAGCCGTCGTCAAGGCCCTGGAGGATATTTCCCAGCCCACCGTGGACGACAAAGCCATCGCCCAGGTCGGCGCCATCTCCGCCAACTCCGACCCGCAGATCGGTGACATCATCGCCGAGGCCATGACCAAGGTCGGTAAGGAAGGCGTCATCACGGTGGAAGAGGGCCAGGCGCTCGAGAACGAGCTGGAAGTGGTCGAGGGCATGCAGTTCGACCGCGGCTACCTGTCGCCCTACTTCATCAACAACCAGGAAAGCATGAGCGCCGAGCTCGAGGATCCGATGATCCTCCTGCACGACAAGAAGATCTCGAACATCCGTGATCTGCTTCCTCTCCTCGAAGGTGTGGCCAAATCCGGCAAGCCGCTGGTGATCGTCGCCGAGGACGTGGAAGGCGAAGCTCTCGCCACCCTGGTGGTGAACACCATCCGCGGCATCGTCAAGGTAGTGGCCATCAAGGCCCCCGGCTTCGGCGATCGCCGCAAGGCAATGCTTCAGGACATGGCCGTCCTCACCGGCGGTAACGTGGTCTCCGAGGAAGTCGGCCTGAGCCTGGAGAAGGCCAGTCTGGATGACCTGGGTAGCGCCAAGAAGGTCCAGGTGACGAAGGAGAACACCATCATCATCGACGGCGCCGGAGCGCCCAAGGACATCGCGGCACGGGTCAACCAGGTCCGCCAGCAGATCGAAGAGACCACCTCCGACTACGATCGCGAGAAGCTGCAGGAGCGGGTTGCCAAGCTCGCCGGCGGCGTGGCGGTCATCAAGGTCGGTGCCTCCACCGAGATCGAGATGAAGGAGAAGAAGGCGCGCGTCGAAGACGCACTGCACGCGACTCGTGCGGCGGTCGAAGAAGGCATCGTCGCCGGTGGCGGCGTGGCCCTGATTCGTGCGCTCTCCAGCCTCGACGGCTTCAAGACTGATAACACCGATCAGGATGTCGGCGTCGACATCGCCCGTCGTGCCCTGGTGGAGCCCCTGCGTCAGATAGTCCAGAACTCCGGCGCCGAGGCCTCCGTGATTCTCAACAAGGTCCAGGAAGGCAAGGGCGACTTCGGCTTCAACGCGGCCACCGAGGAGTTCGGCGACCTGGTCAAGATGGGTATTCTCGACCCGACCAAAGTCGTGCGCACGGCGCTTCAAAACGCGACCTCCATCGCCGGTCTCATGATCACCACCGAAGCCATGGTGGCGGATCTCCCGAAGAAGGATGAGCCGGCAATGCCTGGTGGCGATATGGGCGGAATGGGTGGAATGGGCGGAATGGGCATGATGTAAGTCATTCCCGGGCCCATGCCCCGAAAAAGGCCCCGCCATCCGTGGCGGGGCCTTTTTTTTTGGCAGGGACACAGGGACAGGCAGGGACAGGCAGGGACAGGCAGGGACAGATTTCAAATCTGTCCCTGTGCTTGTTGAGGAATGTCCCCAATTGGCAGATCACGGATAGACTTGGCTCGCCATGAACAGTGACGATCCTGGTGTGAATGTGCCGATGGCGGCGCTTCCCGCGGAGCTCAGCCGAACCGCTGGCACTCGCTACGCGGCCTTGCGGGAGTCGCTGGGCGATGCATTGCCGGCGCTGGCCGCTTTGCCCGGAGACGCCGCCCGTGTGCTCGCCTGCAGTGGCTACGTGGCGCACAGCTGCGCCCGGCACCCGGAGATGCTGCGCGAGCTGCTGGAAAGCGGCGATCTGCAGCGCGCCTATGGCGACGACACCTGCTACCCGAGGAGAACCGCGGCAGCCATCGAGACCTGCAGCGACGACGCCGGGTTGATGCTGGCGTTGCGCACCCTCAAGCGCCGCGAGATGGTACGCATCGCCTGGCGCGACATCGGCGCTCTCGCGAATTTCGAGGAGACACTCAGGGAAAGCTCCGGGTTTGCCGATGCCGTGCTGCAGGCCAGCGTGGCACGATTGCACGATTGGCTCGTCAGCGACACGGGCGAGCCGCGGGCTACCGATGGCAGCCCTCAGAGCCTGGTGGTGCTGGCACTGGGCAAGCTGGGCGCCGGCGAGCTTAATTTTTCATCGGACATCGACCTCATTTTCTGTTTTCCCCAGGCTGGCTCCACCGTTGGTGGGCGAAGGCGGCTCTCCAATGACGAGTACTTCCGACGACTCGGTCAGCGATTGATCAAGGTCTTGAGCGAACGCACGGACGCAGGCTTCGTATTCCGCGTCGATATGCGGCTGCGCCCCTTCGGCACCAGCGGCCCCATGGCATTGAACTTCGATGCCTTCGAAGACTACTACCAGGGCCACGGCCGCGACTGGGAACGCTACGCGCTCATTCGCGCCCGCGCCGTCACCGGTGAGGAGGGAAGCGGTGAGGCGATACTCGAGCGCCTGCGCCCATTCGTCTACCGGCGCTATCTCGACTTCGGCGTGCTGGAGTCGATTCGCGACATGAAGTCCTTGATCACCGACGAGATCGAGCGCAAGGGACTGCACGACAATATAAAGCTCGGTCCGGGCGGCATTCGCGAGATCGAGTTCACCGGCCAGGCCTTCCAGATGGTGCGTGGCGGGCGACAGCCGGAGCTCCGCGACCGGCGGATCCTCAATGTCTTCGCCATCCTCGGCGAACGCGGCCATTTGCCCGAGTACGCGGTCAAGGATCTCTCCAACGCCTATCGCTTTCTGCGCACCACGGAACACCGCTTGCAACAAGTAGCCGATCGCCAGGAGCACACATTGCCCGGCGACCCCGGCGCGCGCGCATCTCTTGCCGCGGGCATGGGGTTCGCCGATTGGGACAGCTTCGTCCCGGTGCTCGAACAGCATCGTCAACGGGTCAACGCACAATTCTCTCAAGTGTTCGGTAGTGAAGTGGAAACAAGCGACAACGACGAAGCCCTCAAATCACTATGGTCGGGAAACCTGGAGGCCGATGAAGCAATCACCATTTTGCAGGCAGAAGGTTACGCCAACGCGGAGGAAGCCTGGAAGCACATCAGCCGGGTCCGGGAAAGCTACGCTCTCAGGCTGATGGACGAAAGGGGGCGCGGGCGACTTGCGCGGCTGATCCCGGATCTGCTGCGCGCCATCGCTTCCCAGCCCGAGCCGCTGACGACCCTGCCCCGCGTGTTCCACATCGTCGAAGCGGTCGCGCGGCGCAGTGCCTATCTGGCCCTGCTCGCGGAGCGCCCGCTGGCGCTGTCGCAACTGATACGCCTGTGCGCGGCGAGCCCGTGGATCGCCCGCGAGCTGGGCCGCCACCCGGTGTTGCTTGACGAGCTACTGGATCCACGAACCCTTTATGCGCCGCTGGACCAGTCGGCCCTCGAAGCAGATGTCGACCAGCGCTTGTCGGTGGCCGGTCACGAGGACCTGGAGCAGGAAATGGAAGTGCTGCGCCAGTTCAAGAATGCCAACGTGCTGCACGTGGCCGCCGCGGACGTGTCCCGGGTCATGCCGCTGATGCTGGTGAGCGATCATCTCACGGCAATCGCGGAAGTGTCCCTGCGCAAGGTCCTGGCGCTCGCATGGCGGGACATGGCGGCCCGTTATGGCGAGCCGTGTATGGGTGATGACGACGACCGCCGCCCGGCACCCTTTGCCATTGCCGCTTATGGGAAGCTCGGCGGTCTCGAGCTCGGCTACGGCTCGGATCTGGACATCGTGTTCCTGCACGCGAGCTGCGGCGCCCGGCAGCAGACCGATGGCGAGAAGTGCGTGGACAACGCGGTTTTTTTCGCACGCCTGGGGCAGCGCATCATTCACTATCTTACGACGGCCACCGCCGAGGGCACGCTGTACGAGCTGGACTTCCGCCTGCGGCCCGCCGGCGCCAAGGGGTTGCTGGTGAACGGGGTGGAAGCACTGCGGGACTACCTGTTCAATGAGGCCTGGACCTGGGAGCACCAGGCGCTGGTGCGCGCCCGGGTGGTCGCGGGCAGCCCGACGTTAGAAGCCCGCTTTGCCGAAATTCGCCGCGACGTGCTACTCATGCCGCGGGATCCGAAAACGTTGAAACGCGAGGTGCGTGAAATGCGCGAACGCATGCGCTCAGAGCTCGGTAGCGGCGCGAGGGGCGGCTTCGACCTCAAGCAGGATGCCGGTGGTATCGCGGATATCGAATTTATGGTCCAATATGCGGCCCTGCGCTGGGCGTCCCGTCTAGAGGATTATCTGGACTTCACCGACAATATCCGGCTTCTGGAGGGCATATCGAATGCCCGGCTGATGGAAGCAGAAGACGTGGCGCTCCTGACCGACGCCTACCGCGCCTATCGTACACGCGTCCACGCGCTCGCCCTCCAGGAGGAGACGACCGTGAAGGGTGATGGCGATTTCGACCATTACCGGAAAGGCGTGGTGGCTATCTGGCAGGGGCTCATGGACGATTGAGTCGCAGGATGCGTGAAACGGCAAAGAGTTGAATTTTGATGGGACCTTTTCCATGAGCATGGCGGACAGGGATGGGGTCATCTGGCTGGACGGCGAGCTGGTGCCATGGCGAGAGGCCAAGGTGCATGTGCTGACGCACACCCTGCACTATGGTATGGGCGTTTTCGAAGGCGTACGCGCCTACGAGACCGACGCTGGCACCGCCATCTTCCGGCTGAAGGATCACACCGATCGCCTGTTCCGCTCCGCGCACATCCTGGGCATGAACATGCCCTATGACAAAGACACGCTAAACGAAGTGCAGCGCACGATGGTGCGGGAGAACGGACTGAAAAGCGCGTACCTGCGACCCATGTGCTTTCTCGGCTCCGAAGGGATGGGGTTGCGCGCGGACAATCTTTCCACCCACGTCATGGTCGCCGCCTGGGAATGGGGCGCCTATCTGGGTACGGAGAGCATGGAGAAAGGCATCCGCATCCGCACCTCGTCATACACGCGCCATCACGTCAACATCACCATGTGCAAGGCCAAGGCAAACGGCAACTACATAAACTCCATGCTGGCCCTGCAGGAAGCGTTGAGCTGCGGCTACGACGAGGCGCTGCTGCTCGACACTGAAGGCTATGTGGCCGAAGGCAGCGGCGAAAACATTTTCGTGATTCGTGACGGTATCATCTATACCCCTGAAGCGACTACAGCCTTAAATGGTATTACCCGCAAAACCATATTCAAGTTAGCCGCCGACAATGACCTTGAAATCATTGAAAAGCGTCTAACCCGTGATGAGATTTATATTGCCGACGAAGCATTTTTCACCGGCACCGCAGCAGAAGTTACTCCGATTGCGGAACTCGACAATCGTGCAGTGGGCAGTGGATCGCGAGGTCCGATTACCGAACGCCTGCAGTCCGATTATTTTGATCTGGTTCATGGTCGTAATGACAGGTACCAGGATTTACTCACTTATGTATAAACATTCTTATGGTTAATCCAGACACTGCAGCCAGTCAGTCCAGCTACAACACACCA
>CAXMNG010000369.1:0-3978 GCA_964194585.1 Salibacteraceae bacterium
AAAGAGTGCTGGAAGGCGACGTTGTCGATATGAATCGCATCGCGGGGGGAATCAGTATCTACATGCTCATCGGATTGATCTGGGCGTCTTTATATTTCTTCCTTTCCCTGGTCGATCCCCAGGCGTTCAATGGCGTGTCGGATTTCAGGTCCGATGATGTGCAGCTCCTGCGCGGCGCCTATATGGATCTCTTGTACTACAGCTACGTAACCTTGAGCACGTTGGGCTACGGCGAAATTACACCCGTGAGCCGCGGCGCTCAGTCGCTCGCCTATCTCGAAGCCATCTGCGGCGTCATGTACGTCGCGGTGCTGGTCTCGGCACTGGTGGGATCCTACGGCAACAAGCGCGTCGCCCAGGCCTGATACTCTTGCCCCCTCGCGCCGTCAACCCTCGTCGTGCTCGAAACCCGCGTCGAAATGGGAACCGTCGCAGAAGGGCCTGTTCTTCGACGCACCGCAGCGACATAGAGTGAAGTGCTCGCGGGAAGCGCCGTCACCGAACTCTATGCCCTCTAAGCTGACACCGCCGGTGACCTCGTAGGGGCCGTTTTTCGCAAGTTTGATGGCGGGGAGACTATCGCAGTCGCGATGCTCTTCGTCGTCAATGGTGTAGCTGAGTGCGCCCGAGGGACAGGCCTCGATAGTCTCGATGATGGCCTCGACACCGGCGCCGTCGGGATCAATCCAGGGCTTCACGCCCATGCGCCACACCGAGGACAGGCGGTCCGTGCACACACCCGCATCGGCGCACATGCCACGGTTGTCGTGAATGGTAATCGACTTGCCGACATAGTCGCGTCGCTCGCCTTTCACGCGTTCAGGCTTTCTACTGTCCTCGAAACCGATCTTCGCATGGGTGCCGTCACAGAACGGCTTTTTCATCGACCCGCCACAACGGCACAGCGCGATGGTCTCCTGGACGGTGATGGCTTCGCCGCGGGAATTCATGAATGCGGTCAGGCCCTTGACCAGATAGGGACCGTTCGGCTTACAGGTAATGACCGGCAATGGACTCGTTTGGTTGGACGCCATATCTCACTCCTCCAGATGATCCTCAGAATCGCCCCTCACGAAAATCCTGAAAGGCATCCATGACTTCCTGCCTGGTATTCATGACGAAGGGACCCGCCCGAGCCACCGATTCGTTCAATTTCTTACCCGCGACGAGCAGAAAACGGTTGCTCGCTGCGTCACCGACCATGTGCACGCGCTCGCCGGCTCCCAGGACCGCCAGATGGCCGGCTTCGATTTTCGAATCGCTGTCACCTTTCGCGGCGACAACGTTGACCGCGCCTTCGAATACGTACAGGAAGGCATTGTGCGACTGCGGCAGCGGCTCGGCCAGCACCCCACCGGCACCAAGGGTCACGTCCAGGTACAGGGGTTGCGTCGACACACCGGTGACGGGCCCGGCCGTGCCCTCGGCCGTTTCCCCGGCGATGACCCTGACAACTGCGCCTGCGTCCCTTTCTTCCGTAGGGATCTCCGCCGCCGGGAATTCCTGGTAACCGGGTGCTACCCACTTCTCATCGGCGGGCAGATTCACCCACAGCTGAAACCCCCACAGCAATCCGTCCTCTTGCTCCGGCATCTCCGAATGCACGATACCGCGCCCGGCGGTCATCCACTGGATACCGCCAGCCTCGATGACGCCGGCATGGCCCTGATTGTCCTCGTGGCGCATGCGTCCGGCGAGCAGATAGGTGACGGTCTCGAAGCCGCGGTGGGGATGATCGGGAAAGCCAGCGATGTAATCACCCGGCTGGTCGGATCGGAACTCGTCCAACAGCAGAAAGGGATCCAGCATGTCCAGGTCGGGCGACCCGATCATTCGCCTCAGTGCCACGCCGGCGCCATCGGAAGTGCGCACACCCTCGAGCGTGCGCAGCACCGAGCGATATCCGTCTTTCCCGTCATTCGACATGTTTCAGGCCGTACTGGTAGCCGCGCCGCGGGACTTGCCTCTGTTGTCGAGGGCTAGCGCGCCAGGACCATATGCGGCAAGCAACAAGAATCCACCAGCCACAGACAGGTTCTTCATGAACATAATCGACTCCATACGATCGGCGAAGTCCAGATGGAAAGTGAACGCTGCCAGCAGTGTGAAGCCCGCCAGAAGAATCGCGACAATGCGGGTCTGCCAGCCGGCGATGATCGCCAATCCGCCGCCGAGCTCGAGGACGATAACCAGCGGCAGCAGCATACCCGGCATCCCCATGGATTCCATGTAGCCCTGGGTGCCCGCGTAGGCACCGATTTTCCCGTAGCCGGCGACCACGAACATTATGGCCAGCAGCACGCGCCCGGCGAGACCGAAGTAGGGATTCAGTTTTTCCACTCCTGCACTCCTTCGATGATTTCCCTTTGTCACTCGCCTGCCTGAGGCGGCAGAGGGTCGATTCTACACCCACAATTGGTCGGCCAATGGAATCATGATCTGGTACCGTAGTCACCATGGCGCCACGTGGTCGACTTCTGGAAGGCCTGCGGGTACTGGATTTCTCTCGCGTGCTGGCAGGACCATTCTGCAGCGCGCTGCTCGCCGATGTGGGCGCCGAAGTGGTCAAGATTGAGGCCCCCGGCGGCGACGACTACCGGCATATCGGGCCGTTCAAGAACGGTGAGAGCGCGCTGTTCATGCTCATCAACCGCGGCAAGAAGAGCATGGTGGTGGACTTGAAATCATCCGACGGCGCCGGCCTCGTCCACGAGCTGGCGGCGGTCAGCGACGTGGTCGTGGAGAACTACCGGCCGGGGGTCGCGGCGCGTCTCGGTATCGACTACGCAGCGCTCTCGAAAACCAACCCGCAGCTGGTGTATGCCAGTGTATCCGGCTTCGGTCAGAGCGGCCCCATGGCCGAGCGCCCCTGTTACGACATCATCGCCCAGGCCCTGAGCGGCATGATGAGTGTCACCGGTGACGCCGAGGGTCCGCCCATGCGAACGGGAGAGCCCATGGGCGATCTCTGCGCGGGGCTGTTCGCCGCCTGGGGCATCATGGTGGCACTGTATGCGCGGCATCGTAATGGTCACGGATCCCACGTCGACGTTGCCATGTTCGATACGCTGCTGTCGCTTCTACCGACATCACTTGCACAGCTCCTGTACGCCGGCGACAAGCCCGTGCGCACCGGCAACCGGCATCCCCTGTCGAGCCCCTTCGGAAGTTTCGAGGCGGGTGACGGTCACGTAATCATCGCGGTCGCCAGCAATGCGTTGTTCGAACGCCTGGCAAAAGCCATGGCGATGCCGGAACTCGTCGACGACCCGCGCTTCGTGAGCGACGAGGAGCGCACCCGGCACGAGCCCATGCTGCGCGACATACTCGAGAGCTGGACGCGGGACAAGAGCGTCGCCGAGATCGTGGCGATTCTCGACGCCCACGCCGTCCCCGCCGCGCCCATCTGGGACGTGGAGCAGGCCGTTTCCAGTGCGCAGACTGCATTCCGCCAGCTCTTGGTCGACGGCGAGCACCCAGTAGCGGGTCCCGTTCGCATGATGGAACAACCGGTGCACTACTCCGGTGTGGAACGGGGAAAACTCGGGCGCTCGCCGCTCCTCGGTGAGCACACGGACGCGGTGCTGTCCGAATGGCTGGACGCCGACGCGGCGCGCATCGAATCGCTGAGGCAGAACAAGGTTATCGCCTAGCCAGGAGGGATTGTGGACTTTTCCTATTCGGAAGAAGAGTGCCTGCTGAGGGACACCCTGAGGCGATTCGCCGAAAGCGAGCTCGCGCCTGGCGCCCGGCACATCGACGAGAACGCCGCTTTTCCCCACGAGAATATCGAGAAGCTTGCGACCCTGGGCGTTCTGGGAATGAATCTGCCGGCAGAATGGAACGGCCCCGGCGTCTCGGCGCTGGCTCTGTCCCTGGCGGTGGAAGAGATTGCCGCGGCCTGCGCTTCCACCGTATCGGTGCTGACGGCGCACTTTCTCGCCACGGATGCAATCCTGCTCGGCGGCGATGACACGC
>CAXMNG010000370.1:0-2673 GCA_964194585.1 Salibacteraceae bacterium
CGTCGTGTCGGCGACGGTGCCCATGAGCATCACGGTGGGCGTGATCAGCAGGGCGAGTGCCACCAGGGTGAACACCGTCGCTGCCAGTTTACCGCGCCCACCCAGCTTGACCTGCATCCACCGATACATGGGGTAGCTCGCGATGGCGATGATCATCCCCCAGAGAATCGGGATGATGAACGGCTGCACGATCAGAAAACACCAGGCCGCAAGCAGGAACACGAGGCCGATGCGGATGGCCACCTCGACCGCCCGTTGCATGGGCAGCTTACCCTCGGAAGCCTGCGTTGAGGTGCTCATGGTGTTTTCCTATGACCTTGGGAAATTCGAAGAAGGAGTTTTTGCCCACCGTTTCAGGTGCTTTATGGCCGGGCAGCTGCCCGCGGGAGAATGACCCTCGAAGCAGGGTCCGGTCAAGCGGGTACTCATCGAATGCTACGGGAGCCTCCGCTCTAGCCTGGCGACCAAAGACCGGGCAGAATGCACCGCAGGAATTTTCGCCCACCTCCCTGCGAGGACGCCAGGATGCTCAGATTGCAGACGATATTCAAACCACTATCGAGAATCACGACGGTCGTATTGCCGTTCCTGCTCCTCGCGCTGACTCTCGCTATGGTGCCCCAGGGGCTCGCCGCGGAGGAATTCGTCAGCCCACTCGAGCCGGCAGACACCTCGAGCCCCAGGGCGACGTTCAAATCCTTCAGGGAGGATTTCGATCGCGCCTTTCGGGACTACTATGAGATGAAGGCGTTCACACTCGCCAGTGACCCAGCGGCCGCGGTGCGCACCAGGCGTACGCTCGATACCAGCAAGCTACCCCCGGCGCAGGCGAACAGACTGGCCGGCGAGGCGATGCTTCTGCTGCATGACGTTCTCGACAGAGTAAAGCTCCCCCCCTATGAAGAGATACCTGACGTGGCGGCCATGTTCGAGCTTCCCGCTGGAGAGCCGCGGCGATGGCAGGTCCCCGGCACGGAGATCACCATCGAGCGCATCGAGGAGGGACCGAGAGAAGGCGAATATCTATTCTCTTCCGATACTGTACGGCGTGCCCACGAATTCTACGATCGCGCACGGAACATGTCGTACCAGCCAGGTGCGATGGAAAATTTCTATCTGCGTATCATCTCAGAGGGCGGGTCCTGGATCCCCGTCAAGCTGATTCATTGGCTGCCGGACTGGGCGAAATCCATCGTCTGGGGGCAGGCTGCCTGGAAGTGGGTGGCGATGGCACTGACCGGCGCCGTGTGGCTCTTAATCGTTTACGTCATGGGGCGGTTGGCCCATCCGCGTGACGAGGAATCTCACTACTGGCTGCGCTTTTTCTTGACACTCGCGGTGCTGCCGCTGACCAAGGGCATGCGCTGGTTCATGGATAAGCAACTGGTTATCGCCGGCACGGTATTCGAAATCGTCGATACTTCTCTTGTCGTTCTTTACTATATCGTCGGCGCCACGGCATTGATTCACCTGGGTGGGGCGATAGCATCGTCGCTCATCGCATCGCCACGAGTCGACAAGAACAGTATCGACGCCAATCTGATCTCCGTCAGCGTCCATACGGTGGCCTGGCTGATGGCCATATTGCTGCTCGCGAAAGGGGCGGGTGATCTGGGCGTGCCGCTGGCGGCCGTCGTTACCAGTCTCGGCGTCGGCGGTCTCGCCTTTGCCATGGCGGCGAGGCCGACGCTGGAGAACCTGATCGCCGGCGTCACCCTGTATCTGGATAAGCCGGTAAAGGTCGGACAGTTCTGCCAGTTCGAGGACGTACTCGGTACCGTCGAGCGCATCGGGCTGCGTTCCACCCGCATCCGCCGCTGGGGCGGCAACGTGATCTCGATACCGAATGCGCGGTTTGCCGAGTTTCAGCTCGATAACTACAACGATGCGAAATACATCTGGATTCGCCAGAGGTTGCGCTTGCGCTACGAGACCAGCGCCGATCAGTTGAAGTTCATTCTGGCGAAGCTGAGAGAAATGCTGTTCGCGCACCCGAAAGTGCTGTTACCGCGTGTGCGGCTCATCGGTTTTGGTGACGATGCCCTGACGGTAGAAATTCTCGCCTACACGGATACCGGTGTGTGGGCCGAGTGGCACGCCATCCGCGAGGACGTTTATCTGCGGGTCATGGAAATCGTCGAGTCGTCGGGAACCCGCCTCGCCCTGCCGTCGCAGACCACCTATTTCGTCCGCGACGACGGTCTCGACGATGAGAAGAAGAGAGCCGCCGAGGAGCAGGTGCACGAATGGACAGAGAAGGGCGAGTTGCCGTTCCCGGACATGACCGAGGAGCAACGCGAAGCTCTCGCCGGCACCTTGGATTTTCCACCGGCCGGATCCATCGAATACAAGACCGTGGAAGAGAGCGAGGCCGGGAAGGACAAGTCCTGAGGTCGGCGTCAATGCGTCTCAAAAACTGGCGTATCCGAAAATCGTCGACCCGAAGAACTCGTAGTCGTATTCGACGCTTCCGCCACGGGATGTGTTGGCCTGAAAGTTCAGATTGAAATACTTGAGGCCGCCACCAATTCTGAAGTGCTTGCTCAGTTGGTAAGCCATGAACGCATCGGCCTCGAAGAGGCTACCGCTGTAATCCCCGATGTCCAGGGCGAATAGGAGCACGGTCAACTGCCCGGCAAGCTTCGGCGTGAATTCATAGCTCAGAGACCCTCC
>CAXMNG010000371.1:0-43832 GCA_964194585.1 Salibacteraceae bacterium
TAACCGTAAAGAGTAACGGCGACTAGTCGGCATATTGCACCGGAACGCGGATGGGAGGGGACAGATTTCAAATCTGTCCCCCCTGTCCCCTCTTTACCCCCCCAAGTGCCGATCCAGCAGCTCCAGACGCTCCGGCGTTCCCACGTCCCACCACTCCCCGGTGTAGTGCACGCCGGACAATCGGCCCTGATCGCAGGCATCGAACAGAATGGGCGCCAGGGGAAAGCACCCATCGGACAGCTCCGAGAAGAGCTCCGGGCGGTACACACCGATACCGCTGAAGGTGAGTCGGCGGCCCTCGCCGTCGCGCACGCGCGTGCCCGCGAGGACGAAATCTCCGTCTGGATGATGGACGGGATTGTCCACCAGAATCACATGGGCGAGAGTTTCCAGTGCATCCGGAAGGCTGCCGAAGGGGAAGTCGGTCCAGATGTCGGCATTCACGGCCACGAACGGGTCGCTTCCAAGCAGGGGCAGGGCGCGGCGGATTCCGCCGCCCGTTTCAAGCGCTCGAGCGCCCTCCGCCGAGTATTCGATGCTGGCGCCGAACTCCCGTCCGTCGCCCAGCCTTTGCTCGATCATGGCGCCGTGCCAGGCATGGTTGACTACCAGCTCGCGAAAACCTTCCGCGACCAACGCCTCGATCAAGTGCACGATGAGCGCTTTGCCGCCGACTGTCAGCAGCGGCTTCGGTATCTCGTCGGTCAACGGCCGCATACGTTCGCCGCGTCCGGCCGCCAGCAGCATGACCCTCACGCCCCCGCTTCTCCCACGTCACCGAGACTGCGCGTATTCTTCTCCTGTAGTTTCGTCATCACGTCCAACTCTTCCAGAAGATTGCCCAGTGCCGCCAACTCCGGTTGACGCTCGCATTCACCCATCAAGTAGCGAAGCGTCAACGGTATGTCCCGCAGATAGTCGGCTTTGCCGTCGCGATAGTAGAGACGGCAGAAGATGCCGGCGATCTTGAGATGCCGCTGGGCACCCATGAGGTCAGCATCGCGAAGAAATCCGGCGGCGTCGCTGGTGACGGGAATCCCCTCGCAAAGCGCGTCCCCGTGGTACTCGAGCAACCACGCTTCGACGCGCTCCTGTGGCCACTCGATGTAAACATCGCGCAGCAGACTGATCGCGTCATAAGCCGCCGGCCCTGCCACGGCGTCCTGGAAGTCCAATACACCGGGATTGCGCTCGAGCGTGTGCATGAGATTACGCGAGTGATAGTCGCGGTGAACGAACACCCTGGCTCGCTCCGCGAATTGGTCTGTAAGGAGTTGATAGCTTTTCGACAGGACCTCGCCCGTGGTGCCGGTCGTGTCGACGCCGAGGTGCCTGCGCAGAAACCAATCACCGAACAATGAGAGCTCCTGCATGACGAGCGCGGTATCGTATTCGGGTACGACATCGGCAGGGATCCCTGACTGCATCGCAAGCAGCGTCCTGAGGGCGTCGCCATAAAGTGCCGGGGCGCTGTCCGTGTCGAGCTCATCCAGATAACAACGTTGGCCGAGGTCCTCCAGCAACAGAAATCCCGCGTCCAGATCCCGCGCATGAATGGTGGGAACGTGGATGCCGGCATGTTCGAGAAGATCGCTCACGGCGATGTAGGGCCGGCAGTCTTCTCTGTCTGTGGGTGCGTCCATGAGTATCAGCGACGTTTCCCGCGCGCTGAAACGAAAGTAGCGACGAAAGCTGGCATCGGTGGAAGCCGGTTGCAGATCCACGCTCTGCACCCCGAGTATGCTCTGGACCCACTGGCGGGCCCGGTCGAGGCGTTCGCTCATCGTGTCATTGGTCGTGGAGAGGCTTTCGCTCCAGCTTAGCACGCACTTCGGGACAATTTTCGCAGGCATCGGTTTTTCGCTACCATGCGACGCGCGGGCGATGGGCTGGGAATCAGCCGGGGTTGGCCCGTCGTGGTCTGGTACCACACGAATTCGGGCATGGAGCACATAAACCGGTGTCATTTTTCGCCGTCGTCGTCGGACTCGCGCTGCTGGTGTGGGGTTCCGATCGTTTCGTGTTCGGCGCCTCCGCCACCGCCCGCAATCTCGGCGTTTCGCCACTGGTCATCGGTCTGACCATCGTCGCCGTAGGAACGTCTGCGCCGGAGATGCTGGTCTCGGCTACCGCGGCCCTGCAAGGCAATCCGGGCGTCTCGATCGGCAATGCTCTAGGCTCCAATATCGCCAATATCGGTCTGGTGCTGGGCGTGACGGCGCTGGTCCGTAGCGTGCTGGTGCGGAGCAGGATATTTCGACTCGAGTTTCCCGTCATGTTCGGCGTCATGGCGCTTGCCTGGATTCTGCTTGGCGATGGTATGTTGGACGGAAGTGATGGCCTCGTTCTGGGCCTGGCATTCATTATTCTCCTGTTGTTCATGCTGGGAATCGCCCTCCGTGCGCGACGCTCGGATCCATTGCAGCGGGAGTTTGCCAGGGAAATACCAACCGATGTCAGCACCGGTAAGGCGCTGCTGTGGTTCGTGGTCGGGCTCGTGACCCTGCTCCTGGGATCCCGGGCCATGGTCTGGGGGGCAGTCAGCATCGCCCGCAGCTTCGATGTCAGCGACCTGTTGATCGGTCTCACGGTGGTCGCCGTGGGCACCAGTCTTCCCGAGCTCGCTACCTCCATCACCAGCGTTCTCAAGAACGAACCCGACATTGCGGTGGGCAATGTGATCGGGTCAAATATGTTCAACCTACTGCCGGTGCTGGCGATACCTGGCCTGATCGCGCCCACAGCAGTGCCGCCCGAGGCGCTGCAGCGTGATTTCCCGGTCATGTTGACTCTCAGTGTGGCGCTGGTCGTAATGTCCTGGGGCTTTCGCGGTAGCGGGCGCATTGCCCGTTGGGAGGGTGGCGTGCTGTTGCTCGCCTTCATCGGCTATCAGGGCCTGCTCTACGTATCCGCGACCTGAGGCTGGGTCACCGGCGAGGAACCGGATCCGCCTGCGACAAAGGGCTAAGCTATTGAAAAGCCACTATTTGGACCAACCTACCCACAAGCAGCGGAGCGATTGATGGCACTCAAGCAGGTGAGCAACATGAATCCGCGGAGCCGCCGGGTTGCGAGCGGCTCGACGGCAGACCACGATCTGGGCTCGGACTCCAGCCTTCGCGCCTCCGGCGTTGCCGTTATCGAGACCGAGGCCCGGGCCCTCACCGCTCTTGCGGCGCGGGTCGACCGGAGCTTCGCCGATGCCTGCCGCCTCTTACTCCAGTGTGAGGGCCGCGTGGTCGTCACCGGAATGGGCAAGTCCGGCCACGTGGGGCGCAAGATTGCCGCGACGCTTGCGAGTGCCGGCACCCCTTCCTTTTTCATGCACCCCGGAGAGGCCAGCCACGGTGATCTCGGAATGATCACGGCGCACGACGTTGTGCTGGCTATTTCGAACTCCGGGGGAACCAGCGAGATCGTCACCATCCTGCCGCTCATCAAACGGCTTGGCGTACCGCTCATCACTCTGACGGGCGACAAGCAGTCACGCATGGCCGAGTTGGCCGATGTCAATATCGATGTGGGTGTCGAGAACGAAGCCTGTCCGTTGGGGCTTGCGCCCACTGCCAGCACCACTGCAACGCTGGCAATGGGTGACGCGATTGCCATCGCGCTGCTCGAGGCGCGGGGCTTCAGTGCCGAGGACTTTGCTCGCTCCCACCCGGGCGGGCGCCTGGGGCGGCGCCTGCTCCTGCACGTCAGCGACATCATGCACACAGGCGATGATATGCCCACGGTCGCTCTGGACGTGCCCGTGTCGAAGGCCCTGATGGAGATGACGCGCACGGGCCTGGGTACCGCCGCCATCGTCGATGGTGATCTGAAAGTACTCGGGATATATACCGATGGTGATCTTCGCCGCACACTCGATCGCGAGTTGGATGTGCACAAAGCCAAAATTTCCGAAGTGATGACGGCCCAGTGCGTTACCGTCACATCGAATATGCTCGCGGCCGAAGGCCTCAAGATTATGGAGGATCAGGAGATCAACTCATTGCTGGTGGTCGACGGAGAGCACCGGCTCGTCGGTGTATTGAGCATGCACGATCTTCTGCACGCCGGGGTGATCTGATTGGTGGAGGCATCACCGGAAATTCTTGCGCGGGCTGTCAAGGTGAAGCTCGTAGTATTCGATGTGGACGGCGTGCTCACCGACGGCCGGTTGCTGTTGGGGGATAACGGTGTCGAGTACAAGGCGTTTTATTCCCGGGATGGGCACGGAATGAAGATGTTGGGCCGAACCGGCATCGAGCTTGCCATCATAACGGGCCGGCGTTCGCAGCTCGTGGCCGAACGCATGGCGTCATTGGGTATTGCCCACGTGCACCAGGGTCACGCGTCGAAGCTACCCGTATTCGAGAAGCTCATCGCCGACCTGGACCTGACCGACGCCCAAGCTGCCTACGTGGGGGATGACGTGGTGGATTTGGGCATTATGGCCAGAGTCGGGCTGGCGGTTGCGGTGGCGAACGCGCATCCGTTGGTTCTGGAGCAGGCACACTGGCACACCCGGAGTGACGGTGGGCGCGGCGCCGCACGGGAGGTCTGCGATCTGTTGATGCACGCCCACGGCACCCTGGAGGGCGTGCACCGCGACTTTCTGACCGGGAAGGCTTGAGCGTTCCATGGAGGCGCGACTCGAGGCTGGCGTCTTTCCCGAGCCCATGGACATGGCCAGGCGCGACTTGAGTTCTGCCTTCGGTACCTGGGTGCCGGCCGCAGTGCTGGTGGTTTTCGCCGTGGCCAGCACGCTGTGGCTCGTAGGGCTCGGCGATCAGGATGGAGAAAGCAAACGTTTTCAGGGCCACGCGCCGGATTTGACCATGGAGGAGTTCGAGGTGACGACCATGGGGGAGGATGGGAGCCCGTTGCGGCGACTGTCGGCGGCGTACATGGCGCACTTCACCGACACCGGGACGAAGGAACTCAGGCGCCCGCATCTGGTCGTTTATCAAGAACAAGCAGAGCCGTGGCATGTCGCCTCGGAGCGCGGTTGGGTATCCGCCGGCAACGATGTCCTCATGTTGCTCGGTAAAGTCGACATCTGGCGTGATGGCCCGGACGGGAAGCGGGAGATTCACATCGAAACCCAGGATTTGCGCGTATTGCCCCGTGAGGAGTATGCGGAGACTGAACTGCCCGTCAGTATCAGTACACCGGAATCGCTTACCCGTGGAACGGGTTTGCGCGCCTATCTCGGCGAGAGCCGGGTGCAGTTGTTATCCAAGGTCAAGACGACTATCGAGCCGATAACGCGCTGACGAAGCGGGTATTCATGAGAATTCAGTACAGGAACACAGTGATCGCACTCACCGCGATGCTCGGCGTTGCGTCAAGCTGTGCGCAGGCTCTGTCCACCGACCGCGAAGAACCCATCGTCATCGAAGCCCAGGCTGCGGAGGTGGACAACCGGTCGAAGATCACTATCTATCGGGGCGACGTCGTCATTACCCAGGGTACACTGCGGATCACCGGCGATACGGTATGGATTCATTACAATGACACCAACACCATCACCAAAGCAGTATCCGTGGGCACACCGGCGAAATTCCGCCAACTTCCCGATGGCAAGGAAGACTACATGACGGCGGCCGCCGAGCGCATGGAGTATCATGCCGACCGGGATGTGATCCTGCTGCTCGGAAATGCGCGTTACGGCGAGGGGAAGGACAAAATCACCGCGCCGCGGATCGTATACGATTCGCGCCAGGGCCGCGTGAAAGCCGGCGCGAATCCCGATGGTGGACAGACGGGCGACTCGGATAATTCTGGTCGGGTAAGGATTACGATCACGCCGAAGAAAAAATGATCGCACCGGGTAACTCCAACGGTCGGCGCATTACTCCATGAGCGTTCTCACTGCCCGCAGCCTCGCCAAACGCTACAATTCCCGCGCCGTGGTGAACGATGTGAGCTTGAGCGTCCGCAGCGGAGAAGTCGTGGGGTTGCTCGGACCGAACGGGGCCGGAAAGACCACGAGTTTCTACATGATCATCGGTCTCGTGATGAGCGACGGCGGCGCCATCCACCTGGACTCCCAGGACCTGACCCACTACCCCATGCATGCGAGAGCCCGCCTGGGTCTCGGATATCTACCCCAGGAACCATCCATTTTCCGCCGCCTGACGGTGGAAGAGAATATCCTCGGCATACTCGAGGCCCAGCCCGACGTCGAGCCCGCGGAGCAGAAGAAGCGCCTGGAAGAGCTTCTCGAGGAGCTGCATGTGGGGAGCCTTCGGCACAACCGCGGTGACACCCTGTCGGGGGGTGAGCGGCGCCGGGTGGAAATCGCCAGGGCGCTCGCCTCGGAGCCCAGATTCATGCTTCTGGACGAGCCTTTCGCCGGTGTCGACCCCATTTCCATCATCGATATCAAGAGGATTATCAGTTACTTGAGCCAGCGCGACATCGGCATTCTGATAACTGACCACAATGTGCGCGAGACCCTGGACATATGCGACAGAGCGTATATCGTGAGCGAAGGACGCATCATTGCCGAGGGCAGGCCCGAGGTCATCCTGCGCGACGAAAGAGTACGAGAAGTATATCTGGGGCATGATTTCAAGCTGTGACGGCGGCGGTTCGCCGCCGTTGCCAGCCTGCTAAAATTTGACCGAAAGGCCCGTTAGTTCGCGTGATGAAGCAATCCCTTCAGCTCCGACTTGGTCAACATCTGACCATGACCCCGCAGCTGCAGCAGGCCATCCGGCTGCTGCAACTATCTACCATGGAGTTGCAGATCGAAGTACAGGAGGCGTTGGAGTCGAACCTCATGCTGGAGGTCGACGAGGACGGCAATGCGCCGACCAACAACGACTCCGCAGAGGATGGTGGCATACCCGAGCAAGACATAGCACCCGGGGACATCCCGTCTGAGCTGCCCGTGGACACGGTCTGGGAGGACATCTACGACACTGTTCCGGTTCAGTACGGCGCGCCGGGGATCAACGGTGCTGAATTCGAGAGCCCCCGCGCCCAATCCGAGACGCTCAATGACCATCTTCTCTGGCAGCTTGGTCTCACCCATATGAGCGAGATCGACAAAGCTATCGCCACCGCGGTCATCGACAGCATCGGCGAAGACGGATATTTGAGCGTTTCCCTGGAAGACATCCTCAAGAGCCTTTCGACTCCGGACCTGGAAATCGATCAGCCCGAGATCGAGGCCGTGCTGCACCAGGTGCAGAACTTCGATCCCATCGGCGTCGGGGCGCGGGATCTCTGCGAATGCCTGTCGATTCAGCTCCGCCACTGTTCCGACGACACACCCTGGCGGCAGGCGGCCGCGACGCTCGTCAGGGACCATCTGGACCTGCTCGGCCAGCGCGACTATGCGCAACTGATGCGACTTCTGAAGCTACAGAAGGAAGAGCTCCAGGAGGTCATCACGCTGATTAAGACGCTGACGCCGAGACCTGGAGACGCCATCCAGTCCAGTCAGCCCGAGTACGTGATCCCGGATGTCTTCGTGCGAAACGTGAAGGGCACATGGCGGGTCGAACTCAATCCGGATGCATTCCCGAGGGTGCGGGTCAATTCCCAGTACGCGAGTCTCATCCGGAGGGCGGACAACAG
This sequence comes from Salibacteraceae bacterium, assembly GCA_964194585.1. GTDB lineage: Bacteria > Pseudomonadota > Gammaproteobacteria > HK1 > HK1 > JAABYT01. Next base: position 7,576 of record CAXMNG010000371.1, read on the forward strand.
CGCCGATAACAATTGCCTGAAAACGCATCTGCAGGAAGCGCGCTGGCTGATAAAAAGTCTGCGCAGCCGTAGCGAGACACTGTTAAAGGTGGCAACGTGCATCGTCGAGCGTCAGCAGGCGTTTCTCGAGTTCGGAGAAGAGGCAATGAAACCCATGGTTCTGCACGACGTAGCAGAAGAAGTGAGCATGCACGAATCCACGATTTCTCGTGTCACGACGCAGAAATACATGCACACGCCGCGCGGACTTTACGAGCTCAAGTACTTTTTCTCCAGCCATGTCTTCACCGAAAGTGGCGCTGAGTGTTCGTCTACCGCAATCCGCGCACTATTAAAGAAGCTTATTGCAGCTGAGAACGGACAGAAACCGTTGAGCGACAGCAAGCTCGCTGCCATTCTATCCGAGCAGGGAATCAGGGTTGCGCGACGCACGGTCGCCAAGTATCGAGAATCCATGGCAATACGGTCGTCGAGTGAGCGCAAGTCATTGATGTAGACGCCTTCTGTCTCTCGCACAGCAAAAAAATCAAACTGGTGCCGTCTGGACAGGCGCTAAGCCTGACTACCGCGAAGGAGTAATGCGATGCAATTGGACGTGAGTGGGCATCATGTAGATGTCAGTCAGGCCCTTAAAAGCTACGTTAAGACGAAATTCATGAGACTCGAGCGGCACTTCGACATCGCCACTCATGCGCACGTTATTCTCAGCGTGGAAAAGCTCGACCAAAAGGCCGAAGCCACCGTTCATGTGTCCGGCGGTAACCTGTTCGCCGATGCAATCGACGCAGACATGTACGCCGCTATCGATGCTCTTGCGGACAAGCTCGATCGCCAGCTCAAGCGACACAAGGAGAAGCTTACGGACCATCATCGCAGCGGAAGGGGAAGCAAGCCTGTGAACGAAGGTGCGTGACCCTGAACGACGACGCTGAGTTATGAAACTATCCGAGATACTTTCTCCGGACTGCATTCGGCTGGACGTGGATGCTACAAGCAAGAAGCGCGTGCTGGAACTCGCCAGTCAATTACTCGCCGGGACCGATGAGTCCCTGTCACGGAGGGGCGTTTTCGATTGCCTCATCGCCCGTGAAAAACTGGGTAGTACCGGGCTCGGTCATGGTGTCGCGATTCCCCATGGGCGGTTGGCCGGCCTCGATAAAACGATTGGAGTTTTTCTCAGGACGCAGAAGGGGGTGGACTTCGATGCGCCCGACAAGGAGCCCGTGGATTTAGTATTCGCTCTGCTGGTACCGGAGGAATCGACCGAAGAGCATCTGCAGGTGCTTGCGAGTATCGCGAGCTATTTCAATTCTGGCAGATCGCGGGACGCGCTGCGCGTCGAAATTTCTACGGACGAAGCGTGCGAATTATTGTGCCAGGCCGATAGCCAGGAATCCGAGGCGTCCTGAGCTGGACCGAATAGCAGGACCGTGAAGCTCATTGTCATCAGCGGGCTTTCAGGAGCGGGCAAGAGTATTGCCCTCAACGTTCTCGAGGATCTCGGATACTATTGTGTCGATAATCTCCCGCTTGGCTTGTTGGAAGCGTTCGCGGTCGAGCTGGCCGCCGCCCAGCCAACACCTGAGCGGGTCGCGGCCGTCATTGACGCACGCAATCTGAGCACTGCATTCGATCGTTTTCCCGCAATCAAGACCGCCATCGGCAATAAGGGCGTCGATTGCGAGGTGGTTTTCCTGGAAGCGGACGACAACGCGATCACGAAGCGATTCAGCGAGACTCGGCGAAAGCATCCTCTGACCGCGGCCAATGTCGCGCTGCTCGAGGCAATCCAGCGCGAGCGAACTCTCCTCGAGCCTGTTCGCGACCTGGCGGACAGCTGCATCGACACCTCGCGCACGCGATACCACGAACTCCGTGAGCTCATTCGCCAGCGGGTGGATCGACGGCCGCTGCAAACCATGTCCCTGCAATTTCTTTCATTTGGCTACAAGCACGGTATTCCGCTCGATGCCGACTACGTGTTCGATGTCCGATCCTTGCCGAATCCCTACTGGGAAGTCGGGCTGCGTAAGCTCAACGGGCGTGATGAGAAAGTGGTTGCCTTCCTGGATTCACAGCCCGCCGTACGCGCGATGCTGACTAGCTTGAAGGAGTTTCTCGACCAATGGATTCCAACCTTTGAGGATGACAATCGGGCGTACTTGACGGTGGCCGTCGGCTGCACGGGGGGTAATCATCGATCGGTGTACGTCGTCGAGTGTCTCGCGGCGCAGTTTCGTGAGGGGAGAAACGGCGTGCTGGTACGGCACAGGGATGTCTCGTAAAAAAGCACCGGTGACGTTTTATGGGCCCGGCTGTTTGGCGCCGTCTTCCTGCACGAGCGTTGGCCAGGCCTTGAGCACCGCCTGCACCAATGTCGCCAGGGGGATCGCGAAAAACACGCCCCAGAATCCCCACAATCCCCCGAACACCAGCACCGCAACGATAATCGCCACCGGGTGCAGATTCACGACCTCGGAGAACAACAGGGGCACGAGGACGTTTCCGTCGAGCGCCTGGATAATGCCGTAGGCGACCAGTAGCCACCAGAACTCCGGGCTGACGCCCCATTGGAAGTACGCCAGTGCGGCTACAGGTATCGTGACGGTTGCCGCCCCGATGTACGGTATCAGCACCGAAAGTCCGACCAACACTCCCAGCAACATGGCGAAGTCCATGCCCATGATGGCGAACGTCAAGGAGGTGACTACCCAAACGATCAGGATCTCGATGAACTTCCCGCGAACGTAGTTTCCAATCTGTCCATCGACCTCCCCCCAGACCTGAGAGAGCAAACCACGGTCCTTCGGTAGAAACCGGATGAACCAATTGACGATGCGAATCTTGTCTTTGAGGAAAAAGAACACCAATAGCGGCATGAGAATGAGATACACGGCGACCGTGATTACGCTCACGACGGAGGATAGGGACAGGGATACGACGTGTTGCCCGTACGACAGAGCCTCGATGCGAATGGAGTCTATGAGATCCAGTACCTGCGCCTCGGAGAAAAGGTCGGGATAACGTTGAGGCAGCGTCATCAGTGTTTCCTGGCCGCTGGTCAGCATTTCCGGAAGCAATTGAAACAGCTGCGTTGCCTGGCGAGACAGCAGCGGCAACAGGGCGAAGAACACGAAAGCCATGAAGGTCACGAATCCGACAAACACGAGAAATACGGCGACCAGCCTCGGGAGACCGTTTCGCTCGAACACGCCGACCAGGCCTTCCAGCAAATAGGCGATGATAATGCTGGCGATCACCGGAGCGAGCATTTCGCCAGTGAGGAAAATGATGAAAAAACCCGTAAGCAGAACGACGGCGAGGCCCATCACCTGTGGATCTGCCAGATGGCGTTCGAACCAGGCTCGAATTGACTCCATCGCTATAGCGTAACAGGTACCAGCGTAACAGGTACCTACTGTCGCATGCGTTCCAGGCGCTTGGCGGCGAGTCCAGCGGCAGTGCTCTGCGGATAGTTTTTGGTCAAATCTGTCAGAATTTCACGCGCCTTCTCTTTCTGGCCCAGCTCATCGTGTATATAACCGATTTTCAGCAGCGCGTGGGTGACCTTCTGGCTATCCGGATGATCACTGACGAGCGTGTTGAACTCGCGCAGGGCATTATCGAAGTTACGCGTCACATAATAAGACTCGCCTAGCCAATATTGCGCGTTGTCGGCGAACTTGCCGGTTGGGTACTCGCCAAGGAATTTCTGAAATGACTTGGCCGCCTGATCGTAACGGCCGGCTTTGAGCAAATTGAATGCCGACTGGTAAGCCTGCTGCTCCTTCAGCGGGTCGGTACTCGTTGGAGCGGCCTGTGGCGTGCCCGCCTGTGTCGCAGCACCAGCCGCCGCAACGCCGACGGCCGCCGCTCCGGATGTGGAGGCGGCGGGCGCGCTGCCGACAGTCGAACCCGCTGGCGCACTGGTGCCCGCGGGTGGCGCAGAACCCGGCCCAGCCGATGCCACAGCCGCACCGAGGACCGCGCCACTTGCTTCCATGCGCTGCAGGCGACGATCCACGTCCAGATACAATTCCCGCTGACGATCGGTCATCTGGGACAGAGAGTATTGCTGTTGCTCGAGCTGCCCGCGTAGCTCACGCACCTCAGCCTTCAGCTCCTCGACACTTTGCAGTAATTTCAAGAGCGTTCCGGAATCGAGCATGCGCTCCATCTTCGCGACTCGCTGCTCCAGGCTTGCGGTCGTTTGAGAAAGCGCGACGGCGGGAAGCGTAAGCAACACCGCCGTCATTCCCAGGCCAACGAAGCATCCCGGTACGATTCCGCTTTTGCGTTTGAAATCCATGAATCGGGTAACCGCGCTGGCGTTATCGGCCGGTTGCGCCTCCACTATTTGCTGCGGTAGATAATCTCGACGCGACGATTTTGTGCCCAGGCTTCCTCGTTATGTTCCAGCGCAACAGGCTGCTCTTCCCCGTAGCTTACGGTGCGCAGCTGTTGACTGGACGCGCCAAGCAGACTCATGAACTGCCGCACGCTGATGGCACGGCGTTCGCCCAGAGCCAGATTGTACTCTCGTGTGCCGCGTTCATCGGTGTGCCCTTCCAGGGTAACTGCGGCGCCGAGATTCTGCGACAGATACTGGGCGTGCGCGTCGAGTATCGGTCGGTCCTGATCGAGGATGACGCTCTCGTCGAAATCGAAGTACACGGTACGTTTCGCGAGCAAGCTGTTGGGATCATCCAACGGGTGGCCCGCCCAGGCCGAGCCCGAACCCGTGGCGCTCGTCGAGGCACTTCCGGAAGACGATGAACCGCTACCACTGCTGGTGACAGTAGAATCGTCCTTCGTCGTCCCGGTCGTACCCTCACAGGCAGCGAGAAACGCAACCGAGAAGATCAGCAGTAGTACGGAATTGAGCCCTTTTCGCATGACATGTCTCCTAGTTGATATGTGGGCTTTTTAGTGACGTGTAGCAATATTAGTAGCGAATTCGGAAAATGGTATGGCGGTGTCGTGCCTGGTCAGGAATCCGGTTTTTCCTCTCAGGGCTGCCTGAACGGCGACCACGCTGGTTCCCTGACATCCCCCTCCCGGACGGCCAACTCCTGGCGTACCCTGCCATCGGCGGATACGCCAGCAAGGATTCCACCGCGGGCGCCGCTGGTCGCGTAGAGTATCATGCTCCCGTTCGGGGCAAAGCTCGGGGATTCGTCCAGAGTCGTCTTCGTCAAAATGCGCAGCGCGTTGTTCTCCAAATCCAGCACTGCCGTGCGGTATGTGCCCTTGCTGCCATGCACGAGGGCAAGCGACTTACCATCCGGTGCGAAGGTGGCGCGGGAATTGTACTTTCCGTCGAAAGTCAGGCGAGTCGCCCGACCTCCGGTGGCAGGAATTCTGTAAACCTGCGGCGACCCGCCGCGGTCGGATGTGAATACCAGGGATTTGCCGTCCGGAGCCCAGGCCGCCTCGGTGTCGATGGCGGCACCCACCGTCAGTCTTCTGAGGCGCCGCGTGTCGATATCCATTACGTAGATTTCTGCGTTCCCGTCCTTCGAGAGCGTCATGGCCATGCGTTTGCCGTCCGGTGACCAGGCAGGCGCTCCGTTCAACCCCGGGAATGCCGCGATCACCTGGCGCACGCCGGTCGCCAGATTCTGGGCGAAGATGCGCGGCCGCTTACCCTCGAAGGAGACGTAGGCGAGCTGCAGCCCGTTGGGCGACCACGCGGGCGACACGATCGGCGCTTTCGACTCCAGCACCACCTGAGGGTTGAAGCCGTCACTGTCGGCCACGTTCAGAGCGTATCTGCTGGACTTCCCCGATCTGACCTCGGTGACGTAGGCGATGCGCGTGTCGAAAGCGCCTCGCTCGCCGGTCAGCGCCTCGTAGATGATATCGCTCATCTGGTGGGCGATCCTTCGCAGCTCGTCGGGCCGTGCGTCGAGCTCGTAGCCGGTGACCTGGGCGCCGCGAAACACTTCGAACAGCCGGAATTCCACCTTGAACCTGCCGTTGGCGAGCCGGTTGACCTTACCGATGACGAGATTGGGCGCGCCGAGTATGCGGAAATCGGAAAAATTCACCGCCGCCGCCTCGCTGGGGCGGCTCGGCAGGTCGCCCACCGGCAAGGGCAAGAATCGCCCGCTGCGGGTAAGATCGTTGGAAATAATCCTCGCGATGTCCTGAGGGGGCGGTTGCGAGCCCGGTTGCACGCCGAAAGGTACGATGGCGATGGGCTGAGCGCCTTCGATTCCCTGCGTTATCTTGATGGTCAGTTCCGCGTAGCTGGTATGAGACCAGGACGCGGCTAATAATGCGGCGCCTGCAACCAGGATTGGCGCCAGCCGACGGTTCAGTTTCATGATCAACAATCAGTCCTCGGGTTCGAACTCGAACTTTAACTCACGATCGAACAGACTCGGGTCCTTCGGTTGTGGCAGCGGTGACGATCGTAACACCGCATTCTCCACAGATCGGTCGAAAGCAACATTACCACTGCTTTTGGTGATTACTACTCGAACGACCTCACCACCGGGGATCTGGGCTACCTTGACCGTGCACTTGAGCCCCTTGGTGGCACCGGGTGGGCGTATCCAATTTCGGTTGACCGTCGCCTGAATCTGGCCCATATACTCCGCGAGGTTACGGTCCCGCAATCGATTGCGCTGGGCATCCAGCTGTGCCTGCTCGAGGGCCAGTTGCTCGCGTAGCGCCGCTTCCTCTTGCTTGCGACGTTTTTCCGCCTCGGCCCGCTTGGCGTCTTCCTCGGCCTTGCGCTTGGCTGCTTCCTGCTTCTTGCGCTTCTCCTCTGCTTTCCTCTTTTTCTCTGCCTCCTCCTTCTTCTTTTTTTCCCTTGCCGCCTTCGCGGCTGCTGCAGCAGCAACTGCCGCGACACGCTTCTGCTCCGCCTCGTGTGCCGCCTTGGCCTTGCGTGTCTGATCCTCCACGCGCTCGCGCTCGGCCTGGGCGCGGCGCTTAGCCTCTTCTATCTTGCGCTTCTCCTCGGTAAGGGCCTTGTGCTGCGCCGCCAGCACCGCAAGGGCCGCTTCGTCCGCCAGGCGACGTTTCTCGATATCGCTTTCCTCGCGTTTGAGTTTTTCCAGCTCTTCGAGTTCCCTGGCTCGTTGCCTTTGGACCTCGGCGAGCGCCTTGGCTGCTTCTTCCTGCTGCTTGCGTGTATTGTCGTCGCGCCTGTGCTTTTCTTCGGCGAGTCGCCGCTGCAGTTCGCTGAGCCGCTTTTCCTCCTTTCTACGCTGCTCGCGCGCCTTCTGGGCGTCTCGTTCGAGAGTTCTGGTTCGCTTTTCCTCTTCCTTGCGTTTCTTCTCCTCGCGCTTTTTGATCTGTTCGATCTCTTCGGCCACCTCCGACTCATCGACGATCACTGCTTGTACCGGCTCGACCTTGCTGCCCGGCGGTGCACTGGGATTCGACCAGTCGAAGCTCAGGACCAGAATACCGAGAAGTGCGACATGGACGATAATCGCCAGACTGGTCGCGTTGAAGTTGTCGATGAAACTTCTGAGCTTCATCAGCTCCCGTCTTCTGGTCGCTTGGTGATCAACCCAACACTGGGTGCACCGGCCTTCTGCAGCAGGGTCATTACATAGACCACGTCACCGTAGGGGACGCTCTCATCCCCCCTCACGAGCACCTGCACACCAGGGCGGTGGCGCATCACGGCACTCACCCGCGTGACCAGCGTGACCGCGTCCACCGGCTTGTCCTGATTCTCTCCGAACTGAATGTAGAACTGGCCATCGGCGTCGATGGCAACGATGAGAGGCTCATTGTCCGATCGATCCAGCGGTTTCGACTGGGCCCTCGGTAAATCCACCTTGACACCCTCGGTGAGAAGGGGCGCCGTGATCATGAAAATCACCAGCAATACGAGCATCACGTCGATATAGGGAACGACGTTAATCTCCGCCATCAATTTTTTGCGCCTGGTGTGTTTCTGCATATCTCGGTGTCCTGCGTTCTGGCCCTATTGCGCCCTTCGCCCCGCCGCGCCTCAGGTTCAAACGGTTCAGCGTCTCGGTGGGGTTAAAACGGCCCTTACGCGTGAGCCTGTCGCCGCAGAATCGCGGTGAATTCTTCTATGAAGATGTCGTAGCGATTGTGTAGACGTTCGACATCGTCGGCGAAACGGTTGTAGGCAATTACCGCCGGAATGGCCGCGAACAGACCCATGGCGGTGGCGATGAGAGCCTCGGCGATGCCGGGGGCGACCAGCGCCAGCGTCGCCTGGCTGACGTTTCCCAGCGCTCGGAAGGAATTCATGATGCCCCACACGGTGCCGAACAGGCCTACGTAGGGGCTGGTGGAGCCTACCGTGGCGAGAAATGACAGGTGCGTTTCCAGCATATCGAGCTCCCGGGAAAGTGCGATCCGCATGGCGCGCTCGGAGCCGTCCAATACGGCGCTCGCGTCGATGCCGGATTGAGCGCGAAGGCGCGCGAATTCCTTGAAACCCGAGTGAAAAATTCGTTCCATGCCCGTGGCATCGTAAGCATGGGTATTGATGCGGTTGAATATCGAGACCAGGTCCTGGCCGGACCAGAATTGTTCCTCGAAATCGTCCGCCGCCGCGCGCGCGCGGCGAAATGTCGTAAGCTTGCGAAAGATCATCGTCCATGACATCAGCGACGCCACCAGCAACAGCAGCATCACGAGTTGAACCAGGATGCTTGCGTTGAGTACCAGTTCCAGTAGAGATAAATCAGCGGTCACGTTTCAACTCCGTGCAAACGGCTTGAGGGATCGGGCGAGGTTGCAAGGTCGTTGCGTCTACGCACGCAATTCTGACTTCTGCCCGGCAAAGTAGCTCTCGCGGCGTGCGCAATACGTTCTGGTCGAGCAGAAGACTCGCCCCGCCGAGGCGTGTGAGCCTCAGGCTCACATCCAGCATATCGTTGAATTTCGCAGGCCGAAGGTAATCGATGCGCAACCGGGATACGGTAAACAACACTTCGTGTTCGTTCTTGAGAACCGGCAAATCGAACCCGAGGTCGCGTAACCATTCGGTGCGGGCCCGCTCCATGAAACGCAGGAAACTTGCATGGTAGACAATGCCGGCACTGTCCGTGTCCTCATAGTAGACACGCACAGGCCAATTGAACTCCTCACTTCCCAATGTCGCCCCTGGGCCCGACAGTATCCGCTGGGTAATTCCATATCCGGCAAGACATGCAGGCTATGAATCCTTTCGTCCAAAAAGGTCCGGTTCTTGAGGAACGTCTGCCGATCTCGGCGGCGGGGACAGCCCGAAATGTTGCCATGCGTGGCGGGTCGCCATTCTGCCTCGTGGCGTGCGCATTAGAAACCCCTGTTGAATGAGGTAGGGTTCGAGCACGTCCTCGATGGTGCCGCGCTCCTCGCCGATGGCGGCAGCGAGGTTGTCGATGCCGACGGGGCCACCGTCGAAACGCTCGATGACCGCCAGAAGAAGCTTTCGGTCCATCATGTCGAATCCGGCATCATCGACTTCGAGCACTTTCAAGGCATGCTGAGCCACTTCCGCCGTGATCTCACCATCGGCCTCGACTTCCGCGAAGTCCCGTACGCGTCGCAGGAGCCGATTGGCGATGCGCGGTGTTCCGCGTGAGCGACGAGCGAGCTCCGCCGCGCCGTCCGGCGCCAGTGCCACTTTCAAGATTTGCGCCGAGCGCGCGAGAATGGTGGCAAGGTCCTTTTCATCGTAAAACTCCAGACGCTGCACGATTCCGAAGCGATCTCGCAGGGGTGAGGTGAGCAGGCCCGCCCTGGTGGTGGCGCCAATGAGAGTGAAGGGGGGTAGGTCCAGTCTGATGGAACGCGCCGCCGGTCCTTCGCCGATGACGATATCGAGCTGGCAGTCTTCCATACCGGGGTAGAGGATCTCCTCGACAACCGGATTGAGGCGGTGGATCTCGTCGATGAAAAGCACGTCCCGGGGCTCGAGATTGGTCAGCAGGGCGGCCAGATCCCCGGATCGCTCCAGCACCGGACCCGAGCTCTGGCGCAAGCCCACACCCAGCTCGTGGGCGACGATGTGCGCCAGTGTCGTTTTGCCGAGCCCGGGAGGACCGAAAATGAGCAGGTGATCCAGGGCTTCGTTACGAGCCGCGGCCGCTTTGATGAAAATCCCCATCTGGCGGTGCACAGCCGGCTGACCGATGTACTCGGCGAGTCGCTTCGGGCGAATGCTGTGCTCCAGGCTGTCTTCCCGGGTGCTGGAAAGCGGTGTTATCAGGCGCTCTGACTCGATCATGCTGTGGTGCAACCGGGCGACGCCGCCGGGGACGTGATGTCTGCCATCAGACTAGCGGCCGATGCTGGCGGCATCGTGTCATTGCGAGGTCCAACAAGGCGGCACTCCTGGCGACATTCTGCCACCGCGGACTGGGGCGAGATGGTATACCGCGAGCGATGGGGGGGAAAGCGTCGCTTCGCCGGCCCGAATCGCTACTTGACCATGGCCTTCAGAGCCATCCGCACGATGTCCTCGCAGGCGCGCTCCGCGCAATCGATGGCGGCCACCCGGCGGCTTGCTTCCGGCGGCTTGAGGCCGAGGGCGATCAGCGCGCTGACCGCCTCCGCCGCCGGGTCCATGGCCACATCCCGGGAGTCGCCGTCCAGGGATACACCGGGCTGCCCCGCCGACGGCAACGGCCCCAGGCGATCGCGCAACTCTATGACCAGCCGCTCAGCGGTCTTTTTCCCGATTCCGGGCAGCCGCGCGAGACTGGTGGTGTCCCCCTCGAGGATACACCGCCCGAGGGTGGTGACATCCATCCCCGAGAGAATAGCCAGTGCCACCTTGGCGCCCACCCCGTTGACCTTGAGCAGCTGCCGGAACACGTCGCGCTCAGAGCGTTGCGCAAAACCGAACAGCTGATGGGCGTCGTCGCGCACCACCTGGTGTGCAAACAGAACGACTTCGGTGCCTGTTTTCGGCAACGCGGAGAAAGTGGTCATGGAGGCTTGCAGCTCGTACCCGATGCCGCCCACATCGACCAGCAGCCACGGCGGCTGCTTGTCACGCAATACACCCTTTACCCAGCCGATCACGGATGGGACCCGGCGTGGCTCGTCGACGCTTGTATGCGCGCCAGCGTTTGACTGGTATGCGCATGGCAAATAGCGACGGCGAGAGCGTCGGCGGCATCGCTGGCCGGCAGTTCGCGCAGGCACAGCAATATCTTGATCATATGCTGAACTTGATTCTTGGCCGCGTGACCGCGGCCGGTCACCGCCTGTTTCACCTGGGTGGGCGAGTACTCGAAGAGCGGCAGTCCTTTGGTGACACCCGCCATCAGCGCCGCGCCCCGGGCCTGGCCAAGCTTGAGCGCGGAGGCAGCGTTGCGGTGAAAAAACACCTGCTCGACGGCCAGTTCTGCCGGGCCCTCGTCATCGACGATGGCGGTTATGCCGTCGAAGATCGCGCGCAGGCGCGAAGTCAGATCACTGCCACGAACGTGAATGCAGCCGCTGGCGACATGGCGTGCATGGTTCTGGTGGAAGTCAATGACTCCATAGCCCGTGATGCGTGATCCCGGGTCGATTCCGAGAATTCGAACGGGTTTGAGCGTTCCCGTCATGGGGTGGATTGCATCTCCTCAGGTGATCTCCGCGAGAATCTCATCGGAAATGTCGGCATTGGAGTAAACTTGTTGCACGTCATCGTGCTCCTCGAGCATCTCCAGCAGCTTGACCATATTCTGCGCATCTTCCAATGAAAGACTCACGCTTGTCGACGCGCGCATGGTCACCTCGGCGTGCTCCGGTTCGAGGGCGACGGCCTGCATGGCATCACGCACGTCGGCAAAGCTTTCCACCGAGGTGAGCACGTCGATGCTGCCGTCGTCATTGTTGACGATGTCGTCGGCCCCTGCTTCGAGCGCCCCCTCCATGATACGATCCTCGTCGCTACCCGACGGATAGCTGATTTGCCCAAGCTTGGTGAACAGGTAGGAAACCGAGCCGTCGGTGCCGAGATTGCCGCCGAACTTCACGAACGCGTGGCGCACATCGGCCACGGTGCGGTTGCGGTTGTCGGTCATGCAATCGACCATGACCGCAACACCCCCCGGGCCATAGCCTTCGTAGCGGACTTCCTCGATGTTGGCGGCATTTTGATCGCCGGATGCGCGCTTTATGGCCCGCTCGATGGTGTCCTTGGGGACATTACCGGAGAGCGCCTTGTCCACTGCCAGGCGCAGACGGGAATTGGCAGCCGGGTCGCCGCCTCCCATGCGGGCTGCGACGCTGACTTCCCGGATCAACTTCGTGAACAGCTTACCGCGTTTTGCATCCTGTGCGCCCTTGCGGTGCTGGATATTTGCCCACTTGCTGTGCCCGGCCATGTAGTCGCTCGTTCGAAGGTTGCCGCGCATTCTAGCGAGTTTAATGGGGACAGATCTATTTTTCCGTTGGACGGGCTCCGTCCAACGGAAAAATAGATCTGTCCCCATTAAACTCGCTCCGGCCCCGGAAAGTGTCCCGTCTTCAGGTATGCGCACGCGTAGTCCGCGACGCGACGCGACACCAACATACTCGAATGGGTCACCGCCAGGACGGCGTGCGGATAGTCCGGCCCCAGCACGGTTTCGGCCACCGCCACCGTGCCATCGTTGGGTTTCGGCAGTCCCGGCACCATGCGCCCTGCGCCGAGCGCTATGTTGCCGGCGATAGTGGCCACCTCCCGGCCGCCGGGCCATGGAGGGATGTCGCCATCGAGGCCATGGCGAAGGCTGTTGCCCAGTACCCAAGCCAGGGCGGGATTGGCGCCAAGGCGCCTGGCTACATGGCAGCCCAGATGAGGCGTGCCGAGGGTCAGTACACGGCCCGACCGCTGCCACGAGGACTCGAGCAGCATGCTGCGCACCACCAGACCACCGAGGCTGTGACAGAGGAAATGCACCACCGGCGTGTCCACGTCACGGAGGCTGCGCGCAAGCCGGGCCCCGTTCTCGGCGACGCTCAAACGCAGGGAGGCGTAGGAGAATTGCCGGCCGTGGAAGCCGCAGGCACCCAGCCACCGTCGTAACGGCAACATGGCGATGCCGTGCATGTAAAGGCCGTGGACCAAGACCACCAGCTCACCTTCCACCCGGTTGTCGGCGGCTGTCACTCTCCGTTCCCGGGTACCTTGCTTGACACCATCGATTTGCGACGGTAATTGCTTACCTTGAGTCAGTCAACGAGGGCAGAAAGCCATGGCCGAACAGCGCGTGCTGCGGATGGGGGATCCGGATTTGCAGCGAGTATCCGAGCCGGTGTCACAGTTCGACGATTCCCTCACACGCCTGATTCAGGATCTCTGGGATACCATGGACGCACGCGGCGGCGTCGGCATCGCCGCGCCGCAGATCGGTGCGCCTTTGCGGGTAGTGGTATTCGAGATGGAAAACAGCGCTCGGTACCCCGAGGCGCCACCGGTGCCGCGCACGGTTCTCATCAATCCCGAGATCGATTTCCCGGATGACGAGACCGTGGACGGTTGGGAGGGTTGCCTGAGTATTCCCGGATTGCGCGGAATCGTCCCCCGTCACCCCCGAATCCGTTACCGCGGCTTGGACTCCGAGGGTCGCCGGTTCGAGCGCGAGGCGGAAGATTTTCACGCCAGGATCGTGCAGCACGAGTGCGATCATCTGGACGGGATTCTCTACCCTCAACGCATGCGCGACCTCGCAACTCTCGGATTCGAAGAAGAGCTCAGTCTGGCCCAGCGACTCGGTGAAATCCGCTGCCAGGTGTAGGCCGAAGGGGACAGATTAGAAATCTGTCCCCTCCGATTTGCGCAACATGATCCCGAGCTCGCGGAGCTGGCGTTCCTCCGCCGGTGTCGGTGCGTCGGTGAGTGGATCGTGCACGGTCTGTGTCTTCGGGAAGGCGATCACTTCGCGGATTGAAGTCGAGCCGGTCATCAGCATCGCCAGGCGGTCCAGCCCGAAGGCGATGCCGCCGTGGGGCGGGCATCCGTATTTCAGCGCTCGCAGCAGAAAGCCGAATTTCTGCTCCGCTTCTTCCTCCTCGATGCCGAGCACCCGGAACACAGCCGACTGCATTTCGCTACGATGGATACGAATAGAGCCGCCACCGAGCTCGGTGCCATTGAGCACCATGTCGTATGCCCGCGAGGGAGTCAGTCCCGGAGCGTCTTCCAGCAACGCCGGGTCGTCGGTTTTCGGCGCCGTGAACGGGTGGTGCAGAGCATGCCAGCGTTGCTCGTTGTCGTCCCATTCGAACATTGGAAAGTCGGTTACCCAGAGCGGCTTCCAGCCACGCTCCACAAAACCGTGATCCTCACCCAGCTTGACGCGCAGCGCGCCCAGCGCGTCGTTGACGACCTGCTCCTTACCGGCGCCGAAGAAGATGAGGTCGCCGTTTTCCGCGCCGGTGCGTTCCAGCACGCCGGCAAGCGCCTCGTCGGAAAGAAATTTCACGATGGGTGACTGCAGTCCGTCCTTGCCGGCATCACGGTCGTTGACCTTGATGTAGGCCAGACCCTTGGCGCCGTAGATTGCGACGAAGTTTGCATAGTCATCCACCACCGAGCGAGGCAACGCAGCGCCGCCGGGTAAGCGCAGCGCCGCGACCCGGCCTCGTGCGTCATTGGCAGGCTCCGAGAATACCTTGAAACTCACCGACGTCATGAGGTCGCCGACCTCGGTGAGCTCCAGCGGATTGCGCAGATCCGGACGGTCGGTGCCGAAGCGTTCCATGGCTTCGCGAAACTGCATTTTCGGGAAGGGATTGGGAAGCGCAACCTCCAGCACGCGGGCGAACAGCTGCCGTACCAGGTTTTCCATCAGCTCCATGACGCCGTCCTCGTCGACGAACGACATCTCTACATCCAATTGCGTGAACTCCGGTTGCCGGTCAGCACGCAGATCTTCGTCGCGGAAGCAGCGCACGATCTGATAGTAGCGATCCATGCCGGACATCATGAGCAGTTGTTTGAATATCTGCGGTGACTGCGGCAGAGCGAAAAACGATCCCTTGTGCACACGGCTCGGCACCAGGTAGTCTCGCGCGCCTTCCGGCGTCGCCTTAGTGAGCATAGGCGTCTCGATATCGATGAAACCGTGCTCGTCGAGAAAGTCGCGAATGGCGCGTGTGATGTGACTGCGAATGATCAGGCGCTGCTGCATGGACGGGCGACGCAGGTCCACGTAGCGATAACGCAGCCGAACCTCTTCGTTGACGTCCTCCTCGTCCAGCTGGAAGGGCGGAGTCTCGGCGTGGTTGAGCACCGTCAGTGAGCGTCCCAGGACCTCGATTTTGCCGGTTATCATGTCCAGGTTCACGGTGCCCTCGGGGCGCGGTCGAACCCGGCCCTCGACCTGGAGGACGAACTCGCTGCGCACCTGCTCCGCCGTGGCGAATGCCTCTTCGGTGTCAGGGTCGAAGACCACCTGCACCAGACCCTCGCGATCGCGCAAATCGATGAAGATCACGCCGCCGTGATCCCGGCGCCGATGCACCCAGCCGCACAGCACGACGTCCTGGCCGAGCAAGTCCTCGGTGACCTGACCGCAATAGTGGCTACGCATCGGATGTGCCCGGTGGGGAAGAGCGGGGATGTTACGGTTTCGCCACGAGGCTGGCAACACGGTCCCGTACCGCGGCGCGGACTAGCTGGCTGACTTACTGCCGCTGGATTTTTTATCAGTGCTGGTGCTCTTGTCCGTGCTCTTGTCCGTGCTTTTCTCTGCACTGTCCTTGGCGCTGTCCTTGGCGCTGTCCTTTCCGCCATCCTTGCCAGTGCTTTTGTCGTCGCCCTTCTTTTTGCCCTTGTCGCGAAAATCCGTGACATACCAGCCGCTGCCCTTGAGGTGGAAGGCAGCGGCGGACATCAGGCGCTTCAGCTTGAGCGCGCCGCACGCGGGGCACTTGCGCTTCGCCGAATCGCTGAATTTCTGGATGTACTCGCGCCGCTCTCCGCAGGCACCGCATTCGTACTCGTAAATAGGCATGATTCTCGCGTGTATCGTGGCAACGCAACGCCGGGATCCTGGGGCCGGGGCCGTGAAATTTCAAGTAGGACGGCCAGCCTGTTTCCCCGAATGTCCCCTCACAAAATCAGTGACGGGTCCTCAGGGAGTCGGTGTCTCCATCCACGGAGAGCACCTGGCCCGAAATCTGCTGACCCATGGGGCTGCATAAAAACAGCACCTCCCGGGCGATGGATTCCGGTTGGATGAAATTCCTCAGGGAATTCTGATTGAGATAGCTCTGGCGCACGGTCTCCAGGGGCAGCCCTCTGGCCTCGGCGTCGGCGGCGATGACCCGCTCGATGCGTGGCCCCGCGACGGCCCCCGGGCAGATGGCGTTGACGCGGATACTGAACTCGCCGAGCTCCATGGACAGGGATTTCGTGAGGCCCGCCACGGCCCACTTGGAGGCCGCATAGGGTGTGCGCAGCGGGAAGCCCATGATGCCGGCGGTGGAGGACAGATTGACGATGGAACCGCCGCCGGCCGCTTTCAACAACGGCACCGCGCGCCGGGTGCAGTAGAACTGGCCGTTGATATTGATGGCCAGAGTTCTGTCCCAGTCCTGGGGCTCGATGTCCTCGACTCTGCCCGTTGGCCCGGCGATACCGGCGTTGTTGATCAGCACGTCGAGGCCACCGAGCCAGGCTTGTGCCGCGTCGAAGAACGCGTCCACCTCGGCTACCGAAGCCACGTCGGCGCGGGTCACCCGTGCTTTCACGCACTCGTCCGCGAAGGACTCCAGCGCCTCTTCGTCCACGTCGCAGACGTGTACCCGGGCGCCGTCGTCGGAGAATGCCCGGGCGATCGCCCGGCCGATACCGGCCGCCCCTGCCGTGACCATGACCCGCAGTCCGTCCACCGATACGTGCATTTCATTTACCTCCCGCGACGCTATTTGGACGCGTTCTCTTCCCCGGCGTCCCAGGTTCCGATGGTAAGCGTGCGGCGCTACGCGTAGCCAGCATTGGAAAGATATCGCCGCCAGTGACTACCCGGAATAATTCAAGGTCCGCCGTCTTTGCGCAAACTCACCGGCGCCGGACTTGCCAGCATTGCCCGGTCGAGTGCAAAGTCCAAGCCCAAGCCAACGGGAGCCAGGCCGTGAACTTCGAGGTCTTCATCAGCTGTGCCGTCACCGGTTCTGGCGACACCGTGGGAAAGCATCCGAGCATCCCGGTGACCCCGAAACAGATCGCTGGCGCGGCTCTGGAGGCGGCCCGGGCAGGCGCCGCGATCGCCCACTGCCACGTGCGCGACCCCGAGACCGGGGCCGCTTCCCGGGATCCGGCTCTCTACCGCGAAATGGTGGAGCGCATCCGAGAATCAGATACCGACGTGATCATCAATCTCACCTCCGGCATGGGCGGCGATCTCGCCATCGGGCACGGCGAGTCACCCACCGAGTTCGGCAACGAGAGCGATCTGGTGGGCCCCATGACCCGGCTCGTTCACGTGGAGGAGCTGCTGCCGGATATCTGCTCGCTCGACTGCGGCACGCTGAACTTCGGCGACGGCAACATGATCTACGTGTCGACACCGGACATGCTGCGCGCCGGTGCCGCGCACATTCAATCGCTGGGTGTAAAGCCGGAGCTCGAGTGCTTCGACACCGGCCATCTGTGGTTCGCCAGGCAGATGATCAAGGAGGGCCTCGTCGACTCACCACCCATGTTTCAGCTCTGCCACGGGATCCCCTGGGGCGCGCCGGCGGACACCACCACCATGAAGGCCATGGTGGACAGCCTGCCCGACGACGCGGTGTGGGCAGGGTTCGGAATAGGGCGCATGCAGATGCCCATGGTGGCGCAGACGGTGCTGCTGGGTGGCCACGTGCGTGTCGGCCTGGAGGACAATCTGTATTTGGAGAAAGGTGTCTACGCGAGTAATGCCGATCTCGTAGAACGCGCGGCCAATATCGTTTCCCTCATGGGCGCGAAGGTTCTCGGGCCCGACGAGGCGCGTGCCAAGCTGGGCCTGAAAAAGCGTGAATCGTGATGGGCCAGCCGCGAAAAAGGGTGACAGAGCGTGCGTAATGTTCGCTGTCTCGGGGTGCTTGGCACCGGCGTCATCGGCGCCGGCTGGGCGGCCCGCGCCCTCGCCCGTGGCCTGGACGTGGTCGCATCGGATCCGGCGCCGGGTGCCGAGGAACGATTGCGCGCTCACATCGACAACGCATGGCCCGCGCTTACGAAGCTTGGCCTGAGTGGTGGTGCCGATCGCGAACGCCTCGCGTTCACCACCGATCTGGAAGCGCTTTGCGCCCGTGCCGATTTCATTCAAGAGAACGCCCCAGAGAACGAGGAACTGAAACGCGCGCTGCACGCGCGGGTAACGGCGGCAGCGCCAGCGGACGTTATCGTCGCGTCCAGCTCATCGGGACTGTTGCCGACGCGCATTCAAGGCGACAGTCAACATCCCGAGCGCGTGCTCATCGGCCACCCCTTCAACCCCGTCTACATCCTGCCACTGGTGGAAGTGCTGGGCGGCGAGCTCACCGATGCTGGTTGTATCCAGGACGCCATGGGTTTTTACCGCAGCCTCGGCATGCACCCTCTGCACGTGAAGACGGAGATCGAGGGGTACATTTCCGACCGCTTGCAGGAGGCGCTGTGGCGCGAAGCCCTGCACATGGTGGCCGACGGCGTAGCCAGCACCGGCGAAATCGACGACGCCATCATTTATGGCCCGGGACTGCGCTGGGCATTCATGGGAACCTGCCTGACCTTCCATCTCGCCGGGGGTGAGGGCGGCATGCGGCATATGCTGGAACAATTCGGGCCGGCGCTCAAGCTGCCGTGGACCAAGCTCGAAGCGCCGGAGCTCACCGATGCGCTCATTGGCCGCTTAGTGGAGGGAACCCGCGCCCAGGCTGGTGACCGCAGCATCGCGGAGCTGGAGCGTGTGCGCGACGAATGCCTCATCGGCATCATGCGTACCCTGCGGCCATTCCGCCTGGGCGCAGGCAACGCGATCGCCGAGGATGAGAAGCACCGCTTCACCAGCGGCGAACATCCTCCCTGGACGAAGGGTGACCGCGTGGAAGCGCCGCTGTCACTGTACAGTTGTCGGGTGGAAGCCGACTGGGTGGACTACAACGGCCACATGGGCGAGAGCTTTTACCTATACGCTTTCGGTTGGGCATCGGACGCGCTGTTTCGCTATGTGGGAATAGATGAGGAGTATCGTGCCTCGGGCTGCTCCTTTTATACCGTGGAGTCACACATTAATTATTACCGCGAGGCGAGCCTCGGCGAGAGGCTCCGTTTCACGACGCAACTTTTAGACCTGGACGAGAAGCGCCTGCACTTCTTTCACTCCATGTATCGCGGTGACAGCGACGAGCTCATGTGTACCACCGAGCAGATGCTGCTGCACGTGGACACGGCCGCATCGGCCGCATCACCCATCGCCGCCCATGTGCAGGAGGCGCTCGGCGGCATCTTAGAGGCTCACCGTCAGCTCCCCCACCCGGATCAGGCCGGCCGGCGAATGGCGATCAGGAAAAGCTCAACGGTCTGAACCATGGACTTCAACACGAGCACCGAGCAAAGGCTCATTGTCGAAACCGTTCGCGCCTTCGTCGAGCGTGAGCTCTATCCCCACGAGCTCGAGGTGGAGCGCACCGATCGGGTGGCGCCGGAACTTGCCGAGGCTATCAAGCGCAATGCCATGGAGGCTGGATTGTTCGCCGCCAACATGCCCGAGGATCTCGGCGGCGGTGGGCTCGACGCCGTGAGCATGGCGCTCATGGAGCGCGAGCTCGGGCGCGCCAGCATGGCTTTGCAGATGCTGGTGGCGCGACCCAGCAATATTCTCCAGGCCTGTCACGGCGAGCAGATAGAAGAGTACCTGCTGCCGACTATCCGCGGCGAGCGTCTGGAATGTCTCGCCATGACCGAGCCCGGTGCGGGCTCCGACCTGCGTTCTATGTCGACGCGTGCGAAGTACGACGGAGACGACTACGTCATCAACGGAGCCAAGCACTTCATCAGCCACGCGGACATGGCCGACTATGTGGTGCTGTTTGCCGCCACCGGAGAGGAGCAGACGGAGCGCGGGCCCAAGAAAAAGATCACGGCCTTCCTTGTCGACAAGGGTGCAAAAGGCTTTGCCGTTCGCGACGGCTATAAGAGCGTCTCCCACCGGGGTTACCACAACAGCATTCTCGAATTCGACGACTGCCGCGTGCCGGCGTCGAAGGTACTCGGCGAAGTGCACCGCGGTTTCGATGTCGCCAACGAATGGCTGTCGGCGACCCGTCTGCAGATCGCCGCCATGTGCGTGGGCCGTGGGCAACGCGCGTTGGATCTCTGTACCGAGTGGGCGGCGAGCCGCCGTCAGTTCGGACAGACCATCGGCAAGTTTCAGGGTACGTCCTTCAAGCTTGCCGACATGGCCATGGAGCTGAAGGCCGCGGAGCTCATGACCCTGGAGACGGCGTGGCGCCTCGAGCAGGGAACCATGCGCGACCAGGACGCCGCCATGGCAAAGCTTTACGCCACCGAAATGCTCGCTCGCCTCACCGACAACGCGGTACAGATATTCGGCGGCATGGGCCTCATGGACGAGTTGCCGCTGGAGCGATTGTGGCGGGACGCACGCGTGGAGCGTATCTGGGAAGGTACCAGCGAGATCCAACGTCACATCATCTCCCGATCGCTGCTACGCCCT
The DNA here is from genome assembly GCA_964194585.1 of Salibacteraceae bacterium. Classification (GTDB taxonomy): domain Bacteria; phylum Pseudomonadota; class Gammaproteobacteria; order HK1; family HK1; genus JAABYT01. Next base: position 28,194 of record CAXMNG010000371.1, read on the forward strand.
CATGAGACTTGATGACCAAGCGAAGCTTTACCGCCGGCCTCAGACGTCTTCTTCGGCCCCGGCACATCGCCGTTTTCGGTGGCCGGCTCGCCGCCGAGGTTATTCGCCAGTCTGAACGCATCGGTTTCGGGGGCGACATCTGGCCCGTGAACCCCGGGCGCGCCGAGCTCGGCGGTCGCCGTTGCTACCCTGATGTGGATGCGCTGCCGGAGGCGCCCGACGCGAGCTTCATCGCCGTTCCCCGGGAAGCCACCATCGACATGGTCGGAGCACTCTCTGCGCGCGGCGCCGGGGGCGCCGTCTGCTACGCCTCGGGTTTCGCCGAGGCGGGTGACGAAGGCGGGGCGCTCCAGGAAGCGCTCGTGGAGGCCGCCGGCAATCTCGCCGTCGTAGGGCCCAACTGCTACGGCCTCCTCAATTATCTGGACGGTGCAGCCCTGTGGCCCGATGTGCACGGCGGCACGAGCATCGGCGAAGGCGTCGCCATCGTGACCCAAAGCGGTAACGTCGGTATCAGTCTCAGCATGCAGCAGCGCTCCCTGCCGCTGGCCTACATGATCTCGGTGGGCAACCAAGCAGTGCTGACAGTCGCCGACTATATCGAGGTGCTGATCGCAGATCCGCGTATCAAGGCGATCGGTATTCACATCGAGAGTGTCGACGATGTCGAACGCTTTTCCCACGCTGCCGTCGCGGCCCATCGACGCCGCGTTCCGTTGGTGGCGCTCAAAGTCGGACACTCGGAGCTTGGTGCTCGCGCCGCGCTCAGTCACACCAGCTCGTTAGTCGGCGACGACGTGCACTACGACGCCTTGTTCAAACGATTGTGTATCGCGCGTGTGCAAAGTCTTCCCGAGCTTCTGGAAACACTCAAGCTGCTCGCCGTCAGCGGCCCGCTCGCGGGGCGGCGTATCGCCACCATCAGTTGCTCGGGGGGCGAGGCGGCCCTGGTCGCTGATGCGGCGTCGTCTCTGGGAATGGAAATGCGGCCATTCGACGCCAGCCAGGAGCAGCGTCTGCGCGCCACCCTTGGCCCGATAGTGCATATCGCCAATCCCCTTGACTATCACACGTTCATATGGGGCGATCCCGATGCTCAGCGGGAGTGCTTTTCTGCGGTGCTCGCCGGTGCGCAAGATGTGACCGTCAAAATTTTCGATTACCCGAGTCCGACCATCAGCGAGACCCGGGACTGGGACAGCGCCATCGACGCGCTCATCGATTCCGCACGCAAGGCGGCCGGACCCGCCGTCGTCATCAGCATGTTACCTGAGAATCTTCCGGCGCCGGTGCGCGAGAAAATGCTGGCGAGTGGCGTCGCGCCGCTCCAGGGCTTGCAGGAAGGTATGCGCGCCGTCAAGGTCGCTATGGATATTGGTGAATGGTTTGCGGGTGGCGTGACGCCGCTCCCCGTTACCGTGTTCAACGGCATCGCTGGTGACGCTGCGACCATCGGCGAGTGGCAGGCCAAGGCAGATCTAAAACGCTTCGGCGTCCCTGTCCCCGACGGACGGCTTGCAGACGCAGATTCGGTGCTGTCGGCAGCCGACGCCGTCGGCTATCCCGTGGTTTTAAAAACCGTGGCTTCCGGACTCATCCACAAGAGCGATGCTGGGGGCGTCGTCGTCAATGTGCGCGACGCCGATGAGCTGCGGCGTGCCGCCGGTCGTATGCAGTCGCTTGGGTGTCACTTCCTCATCGAGGCCATGGTGCCCGCGGCTGTCGCCGAGCTTCTGGTGGGCGTCACTCGGGATCCGCAGTTCGGTCTCGCGCTTACCGTGGGTGCTGGCGGATCGTTGGTGGAGCTGATGGCGGATTCGCGTACGCTGTTGTTCCCGGTAACCTACGACGCGGTGGCCGAGACACTCGACGCGCTCAAGGTTGCGCGATTGATGGCCGGCTACAGAGGTGGCCCGCGCGGCGACCGGCGTGCCACCATCGAGACGATACTGGCGATCGTCGCCTACGCCGAGGCTCATGCCGCGCGCCTCGAGGAGCTCGATATCAATCCGCTGCTGGTTCTACCCGAGGGGCAGGGCGCGGTTGCCGTGGATGCACTGATTCGATTGAGAGAGGAGAGAGAGGAATGAGCGATGCCGTGAAGGTGCACAGAGACGGAGCGATCCTGGAGATCACCCTGGATCGCCCCAAAGCCAATGCCATCGATGTGCGCACCAGCGTTGCCATGGGCGAGACCTTCGTCGATTTCCGCGACGATCCGAGCCTGCGCGTTGCCATTCTCACCGGCGGCGGCGAGAAATTCTTCTGCGCCGGATGGGATCTCAAGGCGGCGGCCGGTGGCGAAAGTTACGATGCCGACTATGGCCCCGGCGGATTCGGTGGTATCACCGAGCTCCACGATCTGAACAAGCCCGTCATCGCCGCGGTCAACGGCCTTGCCTTCGGCGGCGGCTTTGAGCTGGCACTGTCCTGCGATCTCATCGTCGCCGCCAAGCACGCCGAGTTCTGCCTGCCGGAGATCAAGATCGGCGTGCTCGCTGATGCAGCAACCTTTCGCCTGCCACGGCGAATGCCGCGCAACATCGCCATGGAGCTTCTCATGACCGGCCGGCGCATGGGCGCCGAAGAGGCGGCGCGCTGGGGTCTGGTGAATGCCGTCGCACCATCGGCGATGGAACGGGCCCGCGAGTTTGCGGCCCTGCTCGCCAGCGGCCCGCCATTGGCGCTGGCGGCCGTGAAGGCCGTCGTGCGCGAGACCGAAATGCTCAGCAACGAGGAATGCTACGCGCTCATGCGAAGCGGCCAACTGGCCGCCTTCGAAGCCATGCTCGCGTCTGAGGACGCCAGGGAGGGGCCGCGCGCCTTCGCCGAGAAGCGCGAACCGGTCTGGCAGGGAAAGTAACGACAATGTCGGGCCCGCCCGACCATCGTGCCGGCGCCCCGGCTGACTCTCACCGCGCCCGACTCGCCGGCGCCGGGTGGATGTTGCTTGCGGCATCCTGCATCGGCATCGTCGACGGCATCGCAAAATACCTTTCGCCAACGATCAACGGCGTACAGGTGGTTTGGGGTTATGTCGGGGCGTCGCTGATTTTTCTTCTCGCCGTTACTCTCGCAAGAGGCGTGTCCCTCGTCTCGCTCGCGCGCACGCGCCGCCCCTGGCTTCAAGTCGTGCGTGCCGCGTCATTGGTGTGCTCGCTCTCGGCACTGTTCGTCAGTCTTCGCTATCTTCCGCTGGCCGTTGCCACCATAGTGTCCTTCACGGCCCCGCTCATTATCGTCGCGCTCTCGGGTCCCGTTCTCGGCGAGGGAGTCAGCGTGAAACGATGGGTAGCTGTGCTCGTGGGCATGGTTGGCGCGTCGTTGGTGGTACGGCCTGGATCCGATGTCTTTCATTGGGCATCGCTGTTGACTCTCCTCGGCGCCTTCTTTTTTGCCCTGTTCAATCTTGCCACACGCGTGCTCGGCGGCTTCGACCGGCCACTCACCACCGTGCTCTACACCTTCGTCGTGAGCACGGCGATGGTGAGTCTCGCCATGCCCTTCGTCTGGGTGGCGCCCACGGCATCGCAGTGGTTGCTGTTCGCAGCAACCGGTCTGCTCGGGTTCGTGGCCCATTTCTCCCTTGCTCGATCGCTCGTGCTCGCCGATGCTTCCGCCGTTGCCCCACTGCACTACGTGCGGCTGGTGTGGGCGATCGGCATCGGTCTCGCGATCTTCGGCCATGTGCCGGACGTGTGGACTCTTGTGGGTGGCGCGGTAATCGTCGCATCGGGACTCTATGTGATCGGCAGCAGATCCCGCTAGCCTGCCGGCCCATGGACAGGAGATCGCGTGCGTTGTGCTATTGTGCCCGCCGATGTCCTCGCCCCGCGCATCGCGATTCGCCGATCTCTCCGACCCCACGAAAGCGGCGCTTCTCATCGTCTTCGCAGGCGTTCTGTTCTCGTCCATGAACGCGATGATCCGGCACGTTTCCAGCGAGTTGCACCCGCTCGAGATCGTATTCTTTCGCAGCCTGTTCGGCTTCGTGGCCATGATGCCGTGGCTATCGCGCCAGGGTTTCCGTGTTCTCCGCACCCGCCGGCCGGGGCTCATCGGTTTCCGCACCCTGCTCGGCTTCATCTCCATGGCCACATGGTTCAGCGCCCTCGCCATCGTTCCCCTCGGTAACGCTGTGGCGCTCGGCTTCACCGCACCGCTGTTCGCCGCGGTCGCCGCCGTTGTTGTGTTGCATGAGGTGATTCGCGCGCGGCGCATCACCGCGTTGGTTGTCGGCTTCGGGGGAATGCTCATCATTCTGCGCCCCGGTGTGCACTCCATCGGTACGGGGGAGGTTATGGTCGTCGTTTCCGCCCTCGCCATGGCGCTCTCGGTAATCACAATGAAGGTGCTCACCCGCACCGAGCAGGTGGGGAGCCTGGTCGTGTACCAGACGATGCTGACGACGCCCATCGCACTCGTGCCGGCGCTCTTCGTCTGGACCTGGCCGAGTGCCGAGATGTGGATGTGGGTGATTCTAATCGGCGCCGTCGCCAGCACCGCACACATGGCATTCACCCGTGCGGTCTCGCTCGCGGATACCATGTATCTCATGCCCTTCGACTACCTGCGCCTGCCCCAGGTCGCGTTTCTCGGTTGGGCACTGTTCGGCGAGCCCACGGATATCTATACCTGGACAGGCGCCGCTATCATCGCCGTGAGCTCGATATACGTGGCCCACCGAGAGGCCAAGGCGCGGGCGCAGCGTTGAACCCGGCATCCAGGTTGCGTACGCTCGTGGCAATTGAGGAATGTCCCCAATTGCCACGGACCTCATGATGTGGGCTGCTCGAGGACTTTGAACCGTGCCGGGATTTCGCTACACGACGACCATCGCCATCGCCGCTTTGCTGGGCGTGGCCGCCCCGTGGCCTGGACAGGCGGAGCCGGTGGCGCTGGTGGAAGTCGCCTTGGTCCAGCTTACCCCAATGGTTCTGGAGATCCCGCTGACCGGTACCGTGACGGCTCGCGACCATGCCTCGCTGTCGTCCCGGGTAAGCGGCCTCGTTTCGGCGGTTCACGTTACTGCCGGGGATCGGGTAGACAAGGGCGTGCTGTTGCTATCCCTGGACCCGACACTGGAGAAGCTCGGGCTCATCGAAGCCAAGGCTGATTCCGCAGAGGCTCGGGCGATTCTCGACGAAGCCCGGCGACGTTGGGATGAGGCACGCAGACTCGGACCCAGGAAGGGAATTTCCGAGTCCGAGATTCGCGCCACCGAAGCCGAGGTAAAAATCGCACAGGCCAAGCTCGAGCGCTTGTATGCAGCGGAGCACTACAAAAAGGAGCTGGTGACGCGCCACGATGTATACGCACCCTTTCCCGGGGTCGTCGCCAGGCGTCTTGCCGAAGAGGGCGAGTGGGTGAACACCGGCACGCCGGTGCTGGAGCTAGTAGGAACCGAAAACCTTCGCTTGGATCTCCAGGTGCCCCAAGAGCACTACCCTTACATCGATACCGACACCCGGGTCAGCGTGCGGCTCGATGTCATGCCGTCGCGAAGCATCAATGGCCGCATCAGTGCCAAGGTAGCGTTAAGCGATCCCAGCTCGCGTACCTTTTTGTTGCGCGTGCAGCTCGCCGATAATCAGCAGCGTATTATCCCCGGCATGTCGGCGCAGGCACGGTTGCGCATCGTCGGAACGGAGCGTGTGCTGACGGTACCCCGCGACGCCATTCTACGGGACGCCTATGGTGCGAGCCGGGTATGGGCACTCGCGAATGTGGACGGCGCACCGGTTGCCACCCAACGCACGGTCCAGGTGGGGCGCAGTTTCGAGGGTAATACGGAGCTTCGCAACGGTCTCGAGCCCGGCGTCCGGGTGGTCGTCCGCGGAAACGAGACGCTTCGCGAGGGTCAGCCCGTGCGCGTCGTGAAAGCACGCTGAGGGTGAGAACGACACCATGTTCGAAGCGATCCTGAAACGCGGCGTGCTCCTGACGGTCACCATCCTCGTCGTGTGCGTACTCGGCATGGTTGCGGTGCTGCGCATGCCGGTGCAGATGATTCCCGATCTCGAAGTGCGCACCGTCACCGTGCGCACCCAGTGGCCGGGCGCGACACCTCAGGACGTGGAAAAGGAAGTCCTGGTCGAACAAGAAGAGTTTCTGCGCAATGTCCCGGGCCTGCAGCGCATGATCTCGACCGCGCAAACTGGCTACGCGCGCATCGCGCTCGAGTTTCCCTTCGGTGTCGATGTTAACGAAACACTGATACGTGTCAGTAACGCTTTGAGTCAGGTGTCGTCCTACCCGATCACCGTCCGGGAGCCTCGTATCTACGCATCTTCCTTCTCCAGTAACGCGTTCATGTTCTTTCGTGTCGCGCCGCTTCCCGGAAATCCTCGCGGTGTCGACATGGACATGATCCGTGACTATGTCGAAGACTACGTGCGCACTCGCATGGAGCGCGTCCCCGACGTCTCGGAAGTACGAGTCTACGGCGGCGCAGAGCGCCAGGTACAGATACGGGTGGATGCCGCGCGGCTTGCCGAGCGCGGGCTCACTCTCGGCGACCTGCGCGCTGCGGTGCGTGCACGCAACCGCGACATCTCCGGGGGGGACATAGAAAGCGGTAAACGACGCTATCTTCTGCGTACCGTGGGCCGCTTCGACAGTGTCGAATCTCTCGAAGAATTGGTGCTCGACCGTAGAGGCGACGCCATCACACGGCTCGGTGACATCGCCGAAGTACGTCTCGGTCACTACGAGATCCAATCCAAGTCCTACGTGAACGGAAACCCTGTTCTCAGTCTGACGGTGCGCCGCGAAACCGGTTCCAACGTCATCGCCATCAAGAAGGCGATATTGCCGGTCATGGATGCCATCAATCGCGATGTGCTCGAGCCAGCCGGCATGCAGCTCACGCTGAACGCCGATGACGTCGGCTACGTGCAGGCATCGATAGTAAATGTCTGGACGAACCTCGTTATCGGCGCCGTGTTCGCGACGATGGTGATGTTCCTGTTTCTACGCTCTGCCAGAACGACGGCTCTCGGAGTAATCGGTATCCCGATCTGCACCATCGCCGCCTTCATCGGACTGGTGGTCGCCGGTCGAACTGTCAACGTCATCTCGCTCGCCGGCGTCGCCTTCGCGATCGGCATGACGCTCGACAACTCCATCGTCGTGCTGGAGAGCATCGCGCTCGAGCGCCGCCGCGGGCTGGTGCGATTTGCCGCCGCGCTCGCGGGCGTCAAGCGCGTGTGGCCGGCCGTGCTAGCCTCGACGCTCACCACCGTGCTGGTATTTGCACCAGTGCTGTTCATAGAGGAAGAGGCGGGCCAGCTCTACTCCGACATCGCCATCGCAGTTTCGGCATCCATACTCGCCTCGATGTTGATCGCCATCACCGCGGTGCCGACGGCGAGCGCCAGAATGCTGCCCGAGACGGCAACTACTGTGAGCGGCGACGGCCCGTTACGTCGCGCGACACTGGCAAGCATCGCCTGGTTGATGGCGGGTCCGGTACGGCGAATCGTAGTCATCGCTGTCACCGTCACCGCGAGTGTACTGATTATGGCCTTTTTGACGCCACCGGCCGAGTACCTTCCCGAAGGCGAGGAGCCAAAGATCTTCGCCACCATGTCGCCGCCGCCCGGTTACAATCTCAAGGAGATGGAGGGCGTCGCAGAAGAAATCCAAAAACATTTTCTGCCCTATGTGAACGACGATCCTGAGCGTTTCGTTCGCGGAGGTAGCGAAGTACCAGCCATCAAGTATCTGTATTTACGCGTCGAGCCGGGGCGCATCCGGATCATCGCCGAGTCCGTAGAGACACGCGACATCGATCCGCTGATGGACGCTATCACCGACAAGTATCGGGAGTTCGCCGGCATGCGCGCGTTTGCGACGCGCGGCTCTATCATTACCAGCAACAACGGCGGCACACGCGCCATCAACTTGGATATCTCCGGTCCGCGGTTGGACGATATCTACGCCACCACGCTCGCCGCCTACCGACAAGCCGAGCAGGTGTTCGACAATCCGAGGTTGCGCGCAGATCCGGCGACTCTGTCCCTCGCCCAGCCCCTCGTCGAAGTGCGTCCGCGCTGGGCGCGTGCCGCCGAGCTCGGAATCAGCGCGGAAGCGCTCGGCTTCACCGTTGCGGCACTCATCGACGGCGCCTACGTGGACGAATTCTTTCTCGATGACGAGAAGATCGATATCTACCTCTACGGCACGCCGGGCGGCGTGCGGGATCTGGAGGACATCGGCCGGCTACCCGTGTACACGCCTCAGGGCACCGTGCTACCGCTGAGTTCCATCGCGGATGTCGTCGAGACAGTAGATACTGACAAAGTGCGCCGCGTGGACGGCAGACGCACGGTAACGCTCAGCATCATCCCGCCACGTTCGGTGGCATTGGAAACTGGAGTGGAGATGGTACAGCGGGAGCTCATGGGGGCGCTTCGCCGCCAAGGCGCCATCCCGGCAGGTGTGACCATCGACATTACCGGCGCCAGCGACCAGCTCAACGCGACACGCGAGGCGCTGACTGGGAACTACGCTGTCGCTATCCTCCTTATCTATTTGCTGCTCGTAGCCGTGTTCAGCCACTGGGGCTACCCGCTGGTCATCATGACCACGATTCCGCTCGGTATCGCCAGTGGGCTGGTGGGATTGTGGCTGCTCAACCTCGTCGGCGCCGAGCTCCCCGCCATCGGGCTCGCGGCCATCCATCAGCCCTTCGACATGATCTCGATGCTGGGATTTCTGATTCTCATGGGGGTAGTGGTCAACAACCCTATCCTGATCGTGGATCAGTCCGTGTACAACGTTCGCCAGGAAGGTATGGGTGCGCTGGAAGCGGTGCGCAGTGCGGTGGAAACACGCCTGCGTCCCATCGCCATGTCCAGCATCACCACCATTTGCGGGCTCTCACCGCTGGTGTTCCTGTCCGGCGCCGGTACCGAGCTCTACCGGGGGCTGGGCGCCATCGTGCTATTCGGTGTCGCCGGGGCAACCGTCGTTACCCTCACCTTCCTGCCCGCGCTGACCGTGTTCGTACTGCGGATCGGCGAGCGCAAAAGGGCCGCCTGGCAGCGTGAGACCGGAGCCGCGCCCGCCCCGGGAGATTGATATCGGGGTTGCCTCGGCGCCCCGTTACGCTATCATCTCGCTCCTTCTCCCGCGGGAACCCGCATTTGGGCCGTTAGCTCAGTTGGTAGAGCATCTGACTTTTAATCAGGTGGTCGCAGGTTCGATTCCTGCACGGCCCACCAGAAAATCAATTACTTACGAACAATGCGCCGAATTGGGTGAGAAATAGGTAGCGCATAGGTAACAACTTGAGCGCCCCTACTGGTCGGAAATAGCATAAGTTACGTTCATTCTCCGAATGACCGAGGTCGACTGCGGTCATTGAAGCACGAATGTTTCAACGTCTGCTTTTGGTGAAGTGGACCTTATAATCGATACATGGACCCGCCGGGACTGTGGTGGGACAGCGAAGGTCATTGCCAGTATCGAAGAGCCCGTGGTCATCAAGTGGATCCTCGATCATTGGGACTGACCTGTCGGGAGAGAGCCCTGCTCACTGCTGATCACATGGGCCCGAATTAAGACGATGGGCTCTCGATTGCGCAAAAAAGAGCGGCTATCCTTCGTATACTCCGAGGCGAAACCGAGTACGATGCGAGGTCTGGAGCGCTCCACCTCGGCGCCATCGCAAACATACACATAGCCACCGACTCGGCCTCATACTCATGTCACGGACCGTCGTACTCTGGATCCTCGTTGCTGTCGTCTTAGTAGTCGGATACGGAGGCTCGGTATTCGTCGAGCTGATCGTCGACTACGACTGGTTCAAGACGGTGGGCTTCCCGCAGATCTTCACGACGGTGGTGTGGGCGAAGATCACCATCGGCGCGGCCGGCATCGCCGTCGCCTTCCTCATCCTGTTCACCAATCTGGCCTACGCGGCGCGCCAGGTCGGGGACCCGCGCCGGTTCATGACGCCGGGCATGCTGAGCTCCGGGCTGGGCAACCTGGTCAGCAAGCGCTCCCTCGTATCGATTGCCGCGATTGTGAGCCTGGTGCTGGCGGTGTTGACCGGCGTCGCGCTCGCCGCCAGCTGGGAGCGCGTGCTGCTGTTCCTGAACGCGGTACCCTTCGGCGACGCCGACCCGATTTTCGGGCACGACACGAGCTTCTACGTGTTCACGCTGCCCTTCTACGCGATGGTGCAAGCGTTCCTGTGGTCCACCGGTATGCTCGCCGCAGTCTGCAGCGTGATCGTCTACTACCTGTATTTCCAGGCCGAGCGCGCGCGCACCTCGCTGAACGAGCTGAGCGCGCTCGCCACCACGCCCGCGAGCCACCGGATGCACCTCGCCGTGCTCGGTGCCTTCATGCTGCTGCTGTGGGGCGTGGGGTTGTATCTGGATCGCTTCGAGCTGATGCACCGCTCGACGGGCCTGTTCACGGGACCGGGCTACGCGGACGTGAATGGCACACTCCCGGTCCTCGCGGTGCAGACCGGCACCGCGATCGTCGCAGCCGTCGCGCTGGTGCTGATCGTCGCGAAAGCGCGCTGGCGCATGCTCTTCGTGCTCGCGGCCGTGGTAGGCGTGGTCCAGCTCGGGGGCGGATTCTACGCGTCCATGCTGCAACGCTTCATCGTGGCGCCGAACGAGCTCGAGCGCGAGCGTGTCTATCTCGATTACCACATCAAGGCGAGCAACCGCGCCTTCGCGCTGGACCGGATCGTGGAGCGCCGTCTCCAGGAGGAAGACGAGCTCACCATGGCCGACATCGAAAACAACCGCGCAACGGTGAACAACGTGCGGCTGTGGGACCACGCGCCGTTGCTCGATACGTTCGCGCAGATCCAGGAAATCCGCACCTACTACGACTTCGTCTCGGTGGACAACGACCGCTACCGGCTGAATGGCGAGCTGCGCCAGACCATGCTCTCGCCGCGCGAGCTGAACAACGAATCGCTGCCGAGCCGCACCTGGGTGAACGAGCGCCTCACCTTCACGCACGGCTACGGACTCACGGTCGGTCCGGTGAATCGTGTGAACGAGCAGGGACTGCCAGTCCTCTACGTGCAGGACCTGCCGCCGCGCTCCACGGCGCCGGAGCTCGAGGTGAGCGACCCGGAGATCTACTACGGGGAGGTGACCAAGGACTACGTCTTCGTCAAGACCCGCCAGCAGGAGTTCAACTATCCCGAGGGCGACCAGAACATCTTCTCCACGTACGACGGCAAAGGGGGAATCGGGCTCGGCACCCTGTGGCGGCGGCTACTAGTCTCCGCCTACACCCGCGATCTCAAGATGCTGCTCTCCGACGATTTCACCGCCGAAACCCGGGTGTTGATCTACAGAAACATCGTCGAGCGGATCCACAAGGTCGCGCCCTTCCTGAGGTTCGACGCGGACCCCTACATGGTCATCGACGAAGGGCGCCTGTTCTGGATATTCGACGGCTACACCGTCTCCGATCGATTCCCCTACGCAGAGCATTTTCCGCAGGTGGGCAACTACTTGCGCAATCCGGTCAAGGCCGTGATCGACGCCTATCACGGCAGCATTACCTTCTACCTGATCGATCCCGATGAGCCGATTGCGCGCGCCTGGAACGCCGTGTTCCCGGGCATGATCCGGCCGCTGGACGAGCTCGCCGCTTCGCTGCGCGCGCATCTTCGTCATCCGGTCGACTTCTTCAACGTGCAGGCGGAGATGTATGCCACCTACCACATGCGCGACGTGAACACCTTCTACAACAAGGAGGACCAGTGGTCGGTGCCCGAGGTCGGCGACGCGCGCATGGAGCCGTATTACACGGTCATGCGCCTGCCCGAGGAGTCGGAGGCCGAGTTCATCCTCATGCTGCCGTTCACGCCGCGCCTGAAGGACAACCTTTCCGCCTGGATGGTGGCGCGTAACGACGGTGACCTGCTCGGCCAGCTCGTCGTCTACGCCTTTCCCAAGCAGCGCTTGATCTACGGCCCGAAGCAGATGGTCGGGCGTATCAACCAGGACCCGATCGTCTCCCAGCAGATCACGCTGTGGGACCGCGCCGGCTCGAACGTGATCCGCGGCACACTGCTCGTGATCCCGATCGAGCAGTCGCTAATCTACGTCCAGCCGCTCTATCTACGCTCCGAGGACGGGCGCATCCCCGAGCTCAAGCGCGTGATCGCCGGCTACGGCAACGACATCGCGATGGGCGTCGACTTGGAAGACGCGCTGGAACGGATATTCGGCGGCACGGCCGGATCGCGTCCCGACGCGCTCGCCCGGACAGCGGCGCCGCCGCAAACCGCCGGCACGCTCCCGGCCCCCGGCGCCGACACGCCGCCGGCATCGCCGGCCGCGCGCGCGCAGCGTCATTACGACGCCCTGCGCGAAGCCGCCGCGGCCGGCGACTGGACACGGTTCGGCCAAGAGCTGGATTCGCTCGGCGAGAGCTTGCAGGCGCTAGAGCAACAATGAGCGCGGATCTCGGAGTCGACTTTGACAATGTTCCGCTCGAGGCGTGGTCGGTTCCCGTCCGCGCACCCGTGTGTCACGATCCTGCAGCCACCTCCCGCGCCATGGTTTGCTGGATATGGAACCTTGATGCGATTCGGGAGGTCTGACTCGTTTGTCCTTGCGAACCGGAACAGAGCCGGCCGAGGTCAATCTCACCGTAGCTTGCTTTGGGCGGGTGCTCGAGATTGTGTACCGGGCAATTGCGACGCATCTGATCAGGGCCGCTCCTGCGCATCTGACCTCCAGGGATAGAGGGAATGCAGAAGGATTGTAGGAACAATCCTTGCCATGCGCCCGCGGCGTTAGTGCGTCCATGCACGTCAAGGCCGGGTTGACGCGGGTAACGGCTGAGACCGGTGCGGTGACTTTGATACAGCGCTTCGGCAGTGCGCTGAACCTGAATATTCACTTCCAGATACTGTTTCTGGACGGCGTATACGTCACGGCTGACGGTGGCCCGTTTTTCCGCCGGGTGAAGCCGCCCACGTCGGCGGAGATGGAAAAGCTGATTCACCGGACCAGTCATCGCGTCGGTCGCTATCTGGAGCGCGCCGGGTTGCTGGTGCGGGACATGGAGAACAGCTACCTGACGCTGAAGGGGACTGCGATGCGGACCGGCTAGTCGAAGCGCCAGGCTTGTCCGTCCTTAGGTCCGAATATGGAACTTCCCTGTGCCACTCCTCGCTCTATTGCGGTATCGCTGCAACCTCGCACCAACGTGCCAAACGGGAGCGGTTATAGCCGGCACTGTGGTGGGACGGTGTTACAGATACATCGGGGAAGCGGACATTCAAATGGCAACGACAGAATTGGACGAATGTCCGCAGGTGGCCGATTTCAGCCTATCGCACTGAAACGTGGTCGTGCCGTGATGCGAACGGCCGGAACCGACCCGAATTGGACACTCGGTGCAATGTCTGCTTAGAAAACGTTGCCCATGAAAGCAGCCCTTCCGTATGAACGTAACGGCTCACCTGCAGCCGAGCGCCTCGAGGGAAACTGGGCGCGAAGCGCCTAGGCTGTCTGGTGCAGTGTGCAACCCGGCTCGGTGAGAAAGAGCAGCGTGCCTCTGCAGCGACATCGTTGCTTGGGATGTATGTGCAGCGCTGGTTGAGTTGGGCGGGTGCTGGCTTGGTTGAAAAATAAAAGCCTCGCATTAAGGCGGGGCCGTATATTTCGATAGATAACTTGACCCAGTTACGCTGTTTTACGACTGCTGTAACTCATACTTTCTAAGCTAAGGCCGATTAGGGCGAGGGTGGTGGGTTATGATCGTGGTTGCAGTACTGGCATTCGATAGTATTTTAGGATTAAGAGATCGTTATTAAGTTTTTGTCTCTACTTGGCTGCCCATTTTTTGGGTTTTGCAACACTCATTGTGAATTCCTTAAATTGTCGATATCGATCAATAAGTTTTTGTACATAAGGCCTCATTTCTTCTACGGATAAAACACCTCTTGCATCTTTTGGAACGATTTCTTCCGGAAAATCACGACTGTAAGAGCCGATCATGCCCATCTTTGTTCTCAATGCTCTGTCTCCTCGCAACTTGAGACGATATAATCCAGTGGGGGTTGAACTATACTGAACTTCACTTATTGGTGTAAAAACAACATTTCTCAATTTCCAGCTGTTTGGTTGCAGTGAGCTGTACAAATTTTCCGCAAGTATGGCATCTGACAAATCGTATGGACTGGGTACGGCATTTTTCAAATTTTCAACGATTTGAGATCTACACAAAAAGTCATTTGTAGAAAAACTAACCGGACTGCTAGAGCCAATGCACGAAAAATGACTTATAACATGTGTGTGCAATAAATCTAATTCATTATGTTCTTTCATTAAAGTGGTCAATATTTCCATATTGGCTTCCACGGAAACGCTTGAATCAGTTTCTTTTCCCAGTAACACGAGCTTTCCAGGAACATATGCCCAAATCCTTTCTTTTGTAGTTTCATGCGTTGCTCGACGAACAAAGACAAAAGCCGTTTCTCTAGATATGTATTGAATTGGCTTATCAAAAATAGATGTATACTTGTAATCACCCACTGCTTGGTCAAGAGGTAAAATTACCGAGGTTGCACTCTGCCCTTCTGCCCCACTAGCTCCTACAACTGTGGCTACGGCAACGGCAATTACTGCCTTATATATCGTGCATGTATCAGTTGTTTTTGAAGAGCTCATATACTTTTCTATCTTTGCCACTTAATGATAGTCGTTTTTATTTACAATGAAATGAGAAGTGGATCCCCATTTACGTACAGGCCCATAAGTGTATTCTGCACTTGCCTGTCATCGTCTGATCATGCCGCTCTTGGCCATTGCGCATGGTCCAGATAAATCTGATCAGGCGTTTCCCGATTTAGGCCTTGGTGCTGACGCTCGCTGTTGTAAAAATCAAAATCGTGGCCAATCCCGGTACGCGCCCATGCCTCGTCGGACGGCGCAGATTGGGTGAAATCCGCGACATGGCTATCCCGCGTCGCAAAGTGGCGTGAGCCTTAAACCCAGCGTCTAAAGCGCGTATTCAAGATCGACATGGAGACCTGCCGGCACTGTGGTGGGGCGGTGTTATAGATACATCGGAAAAGCGGAGGTTCAAATGGCGATTTTCGGATGCGCCGGATGGCGGGAGATGGCCGATCTCGGTCGTTCGTCTTCCGAAAATGCTGGCTTCGAACCAGGTGGTCGGAGGTTCAAGTGCCACCGGGCGCGCCAAAGTTTTCGAGGGATTCGTTCGTGCGCAGCCTGCTATACCGCCGCAGCAACGACGCGGCGATGGTCAGGTTCATCACATTGAAGACGATGGCGTTGACGTAGGACCAGGTGTACGAGCCGGTTGCATCGTAGATGGCGCCCGCCATCCAGCCGCCGAGCGCCATGCCGCAGACGGTGAACAGAAAAGCCGTGCCGATGCGCCAACCTGCCTGGCTCGCGGGGAAGAACGTGCGCACGATTATCGCGTAGGACGGGACGATACCTCCCTGCACGAGGCCGAAGGCGATGGACGTTACGTAGAGCATAGTTAGGCTGTCGGCGGCGAGAAACACGACCAGCACGAGCGCCTGCAGGAGCGACCCAACCAGCAGGGTGCGCAGACCGCCGATACGATCCGAGAGCCAGCCCGACATCACGCGGCTCACGATCCCGAAGC
>CAXMNG010000372.1:0-32137 GCA_964194585.1 Salibacteraceae bacterium
TACCTGCCGAGCTTCGGGATACTGTTCGTGGCCGCCTACTATCTGGTCCGGGGCCTGGACCAGGTGGTGAGACAGCGGCGCCTGGTCTATCCGGTGGTGGGGCTGCTGGTGGTCGTGCTCGCCTTTACCACCTTCACGCGTGCGGGGATCTGGAGCAGCCAGATCACCTTGAACACATTCACCGCCAAGAACCATCCCGAATCCTATCGATCCCTCACCGGCACCGGATTGTTGAGCATTCTCGATCGCCGTGACGCCCGCGACACTTTTGCGGCCTTCGGGCGCGCCGCTGCGGCGCGCGAGACGACCATCGTGCCCCTGGCGGAGATGGGCAAGATCGCGGCAGGACTGCGCGCGATTCTCGACGTCGGCACGAGCCCCGGGGCAGGCGCTCCGGTAACGGCTGGCGGCGCGTCGCTGCTGCGCGAACCATTGGTACTGTCCGGCCCCTACCTGGCGGCAGTGGAATCGGCTATAGATAATGAAATGGCGCGCCGACTGGAAGCGTATCCGGTAACTGCGGAATCGGTTTACGCTCTCGAGCGCCTGTATGAATGCATCTCACGCAACATCGATGTATGCCTGCCGTTGGTGGACAAGCTCGAGCGCTGGTACGACATTGCGTTCGACAACCCGAGGATGGATCCCAAGGATCGGGCGATGTTGAAATTATCCCGGGGTCATCTCCATGCTGAGCGCGGCGAGCCGAGGCGCGCCGTGGCCGTCATGCGTGAAGGAGTGCAGATGGTGCCCGACAATTGGAGTTATCCGTTGAGCCTTGCGGCGCTGCACATGGATCTCGATCAGTGGGACGAAGTTGCCGAGATTATCGACATGCTGGAGTCTCGCCGGTCGTGGAGCGGCTTCGGAAGTCGGCATATCCGCTGGCTGCGCAAGCACTACGACGATTACTTGAAAACGGACCGCGAAGATCCGCAATGACTTCTCCTTCGCACACCCACCCCCCTCCGGCGGCATCGACAGCGACGAGCTGATGTTGACCTCGACTCCCACCAAGTGCGGGCTCGGCCTCGCGGTGCTGCTCGTCGCGGTTGTCGCAATCTACAGTCCGGGGCTCGAAGGCCCTTTTCTACTCGATGATCGCGAGAACATAACGGCCATACCGGTGATGAAGATGAGCACCCTGTCATTGCCCAGTGCTCGCGATGCCCTGTTCGCCCGGGGCAAGTGGCACCCCGACCGCGGTCTGGCGCGATTGAGCTTTGCGCTGAATTACTATTTTGCCGGCAAGCGTTTTGACACATTCGCGTTCAAGGCGACGAACGTGGTGATACACATTCTGAACGGGTTGCTGGTTTACTGGCTGAGCGTGCTGTTGTTGCGCCGCTACGCTGGTGGTGCGCGGCCGCCGTCGGCGGAGGCGGGTTGGGGCGCGATGCAATCGTACCTGCCGTTGCTGGTGGCGGCTTTATGGCTGTTGCACCCGATTCAATTGACCAGTGTGCTGTACGTGGTGCAGCGCATGACGAGCATGGCGGCGTTTTTCGTTTTGGCGGGATTGCTGCTGTTCGTGATGGGCCGGATTCGGTTGGAAGCGGGCCGGGCGTATGCTTTGACGTGGATGTTCGCGGGTCTCGCGGGGGGCGTGTTTCTGGGTTTTTTCTGCAAGCAGAACGCGGTGTTGCTGCCGTTTTACGCGTTTCTGGTGGAGCTGTTCTTTTTTCGTCACGAGGCGTTGCCGGGGGCTGCACGCCGGCGCTTGTACGGATTCTACGGGCTGACGGTGGCGTTGCCGGCGCTGGTGGCGGTGGTGGGGCTGACCGTCGGGTGGGAGGCGATTGTCCAGGGCTATCTGCACCGGGACTTCACGCTCTGGGAACGGCTGCTGACGCAGTCGCGGGTGCTGTTTTTCTATCTGGGCCTGATGCTGTTTCCGCACATACGGGCGTTTGGTCTGTACCACGACGATATTGCGCTGAGCACGGGGTGGCTGGAGCCGTGGACGACGTTGGTGAGCGTGCTGGCGTGGGCGGTGCTGGTGGGGCTCGCCTTGTGGGGGGTGCGCCGCCGCGCGCTGTGGAGCTTCGCGGTGCTGTGGTATCTGGTGGGCCACGCGTTGGAGTCATCGCTGTTGAGTCTGGAGCTGGTGTTCGAGCATCGCAATTACCTGCCGAGCTTCGGGATACTGTTCGTGGCCGCCTACTATCTGGTCCGGGGCCTGGACCAGGTGGTGAGACAGCGGCGCCTGGTCTATCCGGTGGTGGGGCTGCTGGTGGTCGTGCTCGCCTTTACCACCTTCACGCGCGCAAGCACCTGGGGCGACAAGATCACCGTCATCGAATTCAGCCTGCGCAATCACCCCGATTCCAGCCGCACCCACGGCGAGTACGCCATGACCAACGCCCGGCTGATGGGCGATATCGAGCTCGCGTACAAGCATTGGGCCCGTGCTGCGGAGCTGAACCCGAGCAGTGTGCTCGAGTTGGTCGAAATGGACAGAATTCTGGCGGTGCAGATTCTGGCTTTCGAGCAGCAGCAGCAAGTCGCGGACAGCGGACCTGCCGAATACCCGGTACCGACCGAATTCGGCGCGGCCATGGCCCCGGATCTGGATTACTTGAAGGCGCTGGATCGGCTGGTTGCCGACGAGATTTCCACCAGGCTGGAAACGCGGCCCGTGCCCATGGGCAATGTGTCTGCCTTGCGAGCGCTGGAACGCTGTGTCCACACGGGTCTCACCCCCTGTGTGGTTCTGCGTCCGCGCGCCATCGAGTGGTTCGAGCTGGCGAGCGAGAATCCGCGCGGGAATGACGATGCCCGGGCGGTGCTGCGACTGGGCCTCGCAAAGCTCTACGCTTCCAGCGGGCAAATCGAAGCAGCCGTGGAGAGCGCCGAAGCCGCGTCAAAAACCGATCCCGACCAGGCACACTATCTGTTCGAGCTGGCCGCGCTCTATCTGGCGTTGAATGATCTGGACGCCGCCGAGCGAACCATTTCGGCTGCCGAAAGTAAGCTCGGTTATTTCAGATTTCGTCATGGCGTCGTGCGGGACTTGAAAATCAAGCTGGAGCAAGCCCGCGAAAATGACAAAGGTGCACCCTCGACAGGTGGTTGAGCGAAGCGCCGGCGCTTCAGCTGGTGCGCGCTTCCCAGATGGGCTTGATGGTCTTGACGAGCTCGCGCAGCACCTTCGGCGTACCGGTGACGATATTCCCGCTGTCCATGTAGTGCTCGTCGCCGTCGGCGTCCGTCACCAGACCTCCGGCTTCCCGGATCAGCAGCACCCCGGCGGCCATGTCCCAGGGTTCGAGGCCGAACTCCCAAAAACCGTCCAGGCGTCCCGCCGCCACGTAGGCCAGATCCAGGGCGGCAGCCCCGGCCCGGCGCACACCGGCACTCTTCGGCACCAGGGCACGCATGGTTTCCAGATAGGTATCCAGATCGTAGTCGCCCCGAAACGGGAATCCCGTGCCCAGCAGTGAACCCTCCAGAGCGTTCTGCCGGCTGACGCGGATACGCCGATCGTCGAGACGGGCGCCGGCTCCCCGGGAGGCGGTGAACAGCTCCTGGCGCAGGGGATCGAACACCACGCCTTGTTCCAGCCTGCCGCGATGCTCGAGTGCGATGGATACGCAGAACTGCGGGAACCCGTGCAGGTAGTTCGTGGTGCCGTCCAGGGGGTCGATTATCCAGCGATACTCGCTGTCGCCGGCGGCGCCGCTTTCTTCCGCCAGGATCGCGTGATCCGGATAGGCCTTGCGGATGTCCGCGATGATTATCGCCTCCGCTTCCTTGTCCACCTGGGTTACGAACTCGTTCATGTGCTTGGTGGCGACGTCCAGCGTGTCGACGCGATCCAGGTAGCGCACGATGATGCTGCCGGCAGCGCGTGCTGCCGTCACGGCAATGTTGAGCAGGGGGTGCATGGAGGCTGGATCATAGGGGAGCACGGGCGTGGATGACAGCGGGCTGATAGAGTGTGTGCATGACCGGGTCGAAGCTCGAAGCTGTGCGCGTCGTGCTCGTGGATACGTCGCATCCAGGAAATATCGGCGCGGTGGCCCGGGCCATGTGGGCCATGGGTCTGGCGCGGCTGTCTCTGGTGCGGCCGAAACATTTTCCGTCGGCCGACGCGACGGCACGCGCCGCCGGTGCCGATGCGCTTTTGTACCATGCGCAGGTGTGCGATTCCCTGGAGCAGGCGCTGGCGGACTGCGCCTGGGTGGTGGGTACCAGCGTGCGCAGCCGGCGCCTGGAGTTACCGCGATTGACACCACGCGGCTTCGCTGCGCGGGCCGTGGAGGAGGCCCGCCACGGGGAGGTGGCACTGGTATTCGGGCGTGAGCAGGCCGGGCTCTCCAACCAGGAGCTGGACCAGTGCCAAGCGGTTGCGTCGGTGGCCACCAACCCGGACTTCAACTCCCTCAATCTGGCCGCCGCGGTGCAGGTGTTCACCTATGAGCTGCAGCTCGCTTTCTGCGATGGCACACGGGCGTCGGTGGCAGGGTCGTCCGACAACGGTGCAGGGACCACGACCGCCGCCGAGCTGGAAGGCCTGTATACGCACCTGGAACAGGCGCTTACCGATATTGGTTACTACGACCGACAAGCGCCGAAGCTGCTCATGCGCCGCCTGCGCCACCTTTACGGCCGCGCGCGGCCCGACCGCGCGGAATTGAATATTCTGCGCGGGATACTCACGGCCAGCCAGCGGGCGGCGGGCAAGAACCGGGGTCGTTGAGGCGCGCCGCCACGCTCCTAGTCACAGTGCCGGCTTGCCATCCAGCATCACGCGCTGGTCCTCGCCCACGCCCTCGATATCCAATCGACCCTCGGCGAACCAGCGTATGGCCCGGGGCAGAATCCGGTGTTCCTGCGCCAGTACCCGCGCCGCCAGGATGTCGGCGTCGTCCGTGGCCAGCACCGGCACTCGTGCCTGCACGATCAGCGGGCCGCCGTCGAGGGCAGCGGTGACGAAGTGCACGCTGGCACCGTGCTCGCTGGCGCCGCTGGCGATGGCGCGCTGGTGTGTGGCCAGGCCCGGAAACGCCGGCAGCAGTGAGGGATGGATGTTGATGAGACGCCCGTCGTAATGCTCGACGAAGCCGGGCGTGAGTATGCGCATGAAGCCCGCGAGCACGACGAGTCCCGGCCGGCAGGCGTCGATGGTTTGTGCGAGCGCCGCGTCGAAACTCTCGCGGCTCCCGTGGGTTTTGTGATCGACGATCCGGGTAGTGATGTTTGCCTGTCGTGCGCGGTCCAGGCCTGCCGCATCCGGCCGATTGCTGACGACCGCGCAGAGCTCGAAGGGACAGTCGGGATCGCCGGCATCGTCGATGATGGCCTGCAGATTACTGCCGCGGCCGGAAATCAGCACCACGACGGGGAGTTTTTCGCGGCTCACTCGTAGATCACGTGGGGCGTATCCGCGGTGGACTCCTCGATGACGCCGATGGTCCAGAATTCTTCGCCCTGTCGCCGCAGAACATCGCCGGCGGCAGTGACATGCTCCTCGGCGACACAAAGTGTCATCCCGATGCCGCAGTTGAAGGTGCGTCGAAACTCACTGTCCTCCAGCCCGGAGGTGTCCTCGATCCAACGAAAGATCTCCGGTCGCTGCCAGGCGCAAGCGTCGAGCCGCGCCCGGGTCCCTGCCGGCAGCACCCGTGGGATGTTCTCGCTCAAACCCCCTCCGGTGATATGAGCGATGGACTTTATCGGTACCGACTGCAACAGTGCCAGGACGCTGGGTACGTAGATGCGCGTCGGTTCGAGCAGAGCCTCGGCCAGCGTCCCGCCGCCCATGGGCATGTCCAGGGAGGCGCCGCTGTCGGAAAGAATTCTGCGGATCAGCGAATAACCGTTGGCGTGCGGTCCGCTGGAAGCCAGGCCGAGCAGTATGTCCCCGGGCGTCACGCCGCTGCCATCGATGATGGCGTCGTGCTCCACTACGCCGACACAGAAACCTGCCAGATCGTAGTCATCGTCGGCATACATGCCTGGCATCTCGGCGGTCTCGCCGCCGATGAGCGCCATGCCGGCCAACTCACAGCCCCTGGCGATGCCCTGGACGACCCGGTATGCCACCGCCTCGTCCAGCTTGCCGGTGGCATAGTAGTCGAGAAAGTACAGTGGCTCTGCGCCTTGGACGACGACGTCGTTGGCGCACATGGCGACCAGATCGATGCCTACGCCGTCATGCAGTCCGGTGTCGATGGCGAGACGCAACTTGGTGCCGACGCCGTCGGTTCCCGACACCAGCACCGGGCGGCGATAGCGATCCACCGGCAGCTCGAACAACCCTCCGAAGCCTCCGAGTCCGGTAACGACGCCGGGACGGCGGGTTCTCTCCGCCAGCGGCTTGATGCGCTCCACCAGACGATTACCGCGGTCGATGTCGACACCGGCATCGCGGTAGGTGATGGAATTTCGCCGCCGGGGAGACACGCTCGCAATGGTACGGACGCCCACGGGGCGGCGCAAACCTTGACTTGACCGCAGGCCTTGCATAGCGTCAGTCGGATGCGCGTGCCATCCGACTGTCGTCTGCCGATTGCGTTTCTGGTGCTCGTCGTCGGCGCGCCGGTGTTCGCCGCCAGCGAGGTCAGGAACCTCTACGAGGCCGAGGTGGCTGTCGCGAACAAGGACCGGAAGATCCGCAGCGAGGCTTTCGGGCTCGCCCTGCTGCAGGTCGCGGTCAAGGTCAGCGGCCGCCGTGGCGCCGCGGCGAGCCCGGTCATTGTCGCGGCCATGGAAAGCCCGGATCGTTTCGTGCAGCAGTTTCGTTACCGCAACATCACCCCGGTGGCGGGCGGGAACGAGTCTCCCGAGAGCCCGACTCTGAATCTGTGGGTTCAGTTCGATGCGCCGGCGGTGGATACCCTGATGCGCGAAGCGGGCATGCCCGTATGGGGCCGGGTGCGTCCTTCGGTTCTGGTGCTGGTGGCCATCGAGTCCGGGGGGCGTCGCGAGCTGCTCAGCAGCGACGACAGCGGCGGCTGGGCAGCGTTCATCGGGCGTGCCGCCGGGGAGCGGGCGGTGCCGTTGATACTGCCGCTCATGGATCTGGAGGACCGCAGTCAGCTACGCACTTCCGACGTATGGGCGGGCTTCGAGGACAACCTGCGGCGTGCCGCGCAACGCTACCGGAGCGAAGGCGTGCTGCTGGGACGGGTTTACGAGCGGCTGCCCGATTACTGGGAGGCGCGCTGGCGGCTGCTGCTCGAGGATGGCCGTCACGAGTGGCTGGATCAGGCCGAAGGGCTGGACGCGGTGCTGCTGGCTGGTGTTCATGAAAGCGCCGATCTGCTGGCTTCCCGTTTCGGCGGATTCAGTGGCGCGACGGTCGCCGACCGGGTGGAGGTCAACGTGACGGGTATTCAATCCCTGCGCGACTACGCCCGCACACTTCAATACCTGGACTCCCTGGACGAGGTCAGCCGCGTGGACGTCACGAACGTGAAAACCGGTAGCGTGTCGTTCCGTGTCGATGCGCGCGGCGGCCGTGAAACGGTCCGTCAGGTCATCGCCCTGGGACGCACTCTGGCCGAGGAGGGACAGGACGACTTGAATACCGGACTCACCTATCGGCTGCTGCCGTGAACGGGGTCCCGGTCGCGCGGCGGCGCCCCAATCAGTTGCCCTTGGGTGTCACTCTGAGACACCCGCGCGGCTTCTCCAACTTCATCGCCGGACCGAATGCCGGAGCCGTCGCCGTGCTGCGCGATCTGTTGGCCGGGAGAGGGGGCGTCGTCTATCTTTGGGGTGGCAGCGGCTCCGGCAAGAGCCATCTGCTGGAGGCCTGCTGTGGCGATGCTTCCCTGCACGGCCGTCCCGTCGCCTACCTGCCCCTGGCCGGCTCGCGCGTCGAGCCGGATATGCTGAACGGCCTGGCCGGCATCGAGCTTCTGTGCATCGATGACGTGGACAGCGTCGCCGGCGACGGCGCCTGGGAGGAGGCGCTGTTTCATCTATACAACCAGGCCGAGCAGGCATCGTGCCCCATGGTGCTGACCGCCAGCGTGGCGCCGCGCACACCGGCCTGGAAGCTTCCCGATTTGGCTTCGCGGCTCACCGCCGCGGTGGTCTGGCGCTTGCATGCGCTGGACGACACCGACTGCCGTGCTGCCTTGCAACTGCATGCCAGGGAACGCGGCTTCGAGCTCAGCGACGACGTCGTGACCTTCGTCATGAAACGCCTGCGGCGGGACATGCTGTCACTATCCACATTCCTGGATCGACTCGACCAATCGAGTCTTGCCGCGCAACGCCGGGTCACCGTTCCCTTCGTCAAGGCGTTGCTGGAAGAAGGCTAACCAAGACGCGCGCTCACGCTTGCCAGGCGCCGCCCCAGGGCGACACACAGGCGTTGCTCCTCATCGGTGATGGCAACATCGCTGTGGGGGCCGGCGACATGGCTCGCGCCGTAGGGCGTTCCGCCACTGCGCGTGGTGGTGAGATCCTTTTCCGTGTAAGGGATCCCCAACACCAGCATGCCGTGGTGCATGAGCGGCAGCATCATGGATAACAGTGTGGTTTCCTGTCCGCCGTGCAGGGTCGAGGTGGAAGTGAATACGGCAGCCGGCTTGCCAACCAGAGTCCCCGACAACCACTCGCTGGCGGTGCCGTCCAGAAAGTATTTCAGTGGCGCCGCCATGTTGCCGAAACGTGTCGGACTGCCGAGTGCAAGCGCGGCACACTCGCCCAGATCCTCGCGCGTAGCGTAGGGAGGCCCATCCACCGGCACCCCGTCTTCGCTGGCCTCGCATACCGTCGACACCTTCGGCACCGTGCGCAGACGCGCCTGCATACCGTCCACTTTTTCGATTCCCCGCGCAACGTGTCGCGCCATGCGCGCGACATTGCCGTGCAAGCTGTAGTACAGCACCAGCACCTCAGCCATGATCAGAGCACGTCGAGAATATTTTCCGGCCCACGGCCGAGGGGATCGTGGTACAGGGATACGGCATTCACGCTCTTGTCCTGGTGGCGGGGGGTCCGGGCATTCTAACGGCAGTCGCGTTGACAGCCTACCGGGGGCGGTGATAGCGTCATGTCAGCCGGCGGTCGTGGTTCTCCAGCATAAAAGAAGGTTGCCAAGGGCCGATTTGCCGATGCGTGTGCTTCACTTCCGCTACGTCGTTGCCGCATTCGTGCTGGCACTCTCCGCTGTCGCCTGCACCAGTGCACCCACCCAGGAGATGAGCGACGCCAGACAGGCGATCAGTTCCGCTCGCAGCGCCGATGCGGCGACCTACGCGCCGCGTTCCATGGACAGTGCCGAGCAGCTCCTGGGCCATGCCGAGAAGTTTCTCAAGCAACGCCAATACGAAATGGCGCGGAATGACGCCCTGGAAGCCCGTCAGGCGGCCATGAAGGCGCGGCAGGTAGCGGTTGCCATTGCCGACGCGCGGGCGGCGGTGGAAGAGGCCAAGTCCAGGGGCAGCGCCTGGTCGGGTGTCGAACGGCTCGTGGACGAGGCGCAGGCCGCAGGCCGGCAGGGTGACGAGAGCCGCGCCTGGGAGCTCGCCACAGAGGCCAAGCGACGCCTGCAGTAATGCCATGCCGGAGGGTTGCTGCCGGTGCACCATCAGCGGGCGCGTGCAGGGCGTGGGTTTTCGTGCTTCCACCCATCGGCGGGGGCAGGCACTCGGCCTCGCCGTGAGTGCACGGAATCTCACCGATGGCAGAGTCGAAGTCATCGCCAGGGGCTCGCAGGCCGCTCTGGATGCACTCTGCGATTGGTTGCGCACGGGACCCCGATTCGCCAGGGTGGACGATCTCCACTGCGAGTCGCTGCCGCGTTCGCGCTGGCCCGCGCTCGGCCACGAGTGATGAAATCGAGTAGCAGAAGACGCGCCCGACGCGCTCAGTGCGCCAGCTCTTCGCGAATGCGGATCTCGAGAAATGATATGGCGTCCGCGATGGCCAGCTCGGCGCTGTCGCCGTCGGCCCGCCTCTTGTACTCGATCGTTCCGGCATCGAGCCCGCGCTCACCGAGTACCAGTCGGTGGGGAATGCCGATCAGGTCCATCTCGGCGAACATGACACCGGGTCGCACGCCCCGGTCATCCAGAAGCACCTCGAATCCGGCCCCCTCCAGCTCAGCATAGAGCTTCTCCACCGCGTCGCGCAGGCGCAGGGATTTGTGCATGTTCATGGGCAGCAATGCGACTTGAAAGGGCGCGATGGCGGTCGGCCAGATGATGCCGTCGTCGTCGTGGTTCTGCTCGATGGAGGCGGCGACCACCCGGGTCACGCCGATGCCGTAGCAACCCATGAAGGCATTCACGGCGCGGCCCTCTTCGTCCAGAATGACCGCCTGCATGGGCTCGCTGTAGGTGGTACCGAGCTGGAATACGTGCCCGACCTCGATACCGCGGGCGATGGACAGAGTGCCGTGCCCATCGGGCGACGGGTCTCCCTCGACGGCGTTGCGAAGGTCGGCGACCTCGGGCTCGGGCAGATCACGGCCCCAGTTGACCCCGATGTGGTGGCGATGCTCGGAGTTGGCGCCACAGACGAAGTCCGCCATCGTCGCCGCGGAAGCGTCGCAGATCACGGCCATGTCGATACCCACCGGACCCAGGGATCCGGGCCCGCAGCCGAAGTGCTCGGTGATGCGCTCGGTGCTCGCCATGGCCAGCGGCTTGCGCACCTGTTCCAGAGCCTCGGCTTTGATCATGTTGAGGCCATGATCGCCGCGCACGGCGAGTGTGACCAGGGCGCCGTCTTGTCCCTCGACCACCAGGGCCTTCAGGCATCGTTCGGGTGCGACGCCGAGAAACCCACTCAACTCGGCAATGGTGTGCACATCCGGCGTGTGGACAGTATCCATGTCCTGGCCGGCCGGTGGCCGCGGATCGGTGGGCGCCGGGCAGGCGACGAGTTCCAGGTTGGCCGCAAAATCGCCGTGGGAAGCAAAAGCAATAGCATCCTCGCCGGAGTCGGCGAGAACATGGAACTCGTGGGAGCGGCTGCCGCCGATGGCCCCCGAATCCGCTTCGACGATGCGAAAGTCTAGTCCCGCGCGGGTGAAGATGCGCACGTAAGCTTCGTACATGGCATCGTAGCTCTTCTGATGTGCCTCGAGATTCAGATCAAATGAATAAGCATCCTTCATGATGAACTCGCGGGCGCGCATGATGCCGAATCGCGGCCGAATTTCGTCGCGGAACTTGGTCTGGATCTGGTAGAGGTTGACGGGCAGTTGCCGGTAGCTGCGAATCTCGCGCCGCGCGATATCGGTGACCACCTCTTCGTGGGTGGGACCGACGCAGAAATCGCGTTGATGCCTGTCCTTGAGCCGCAGCAGGTCGGGTCCGTACTTTTCCCAGCGGCCGCTCTCGATCCAGATCTCGGCCGGCTGCACCGACGGCATCAGGACTTCCTGCCCGCCGGCCCTATCCATCTCCTCGCGCACGATATTCTCGAACTTGCGCATTGCGCGTACGCCCAGGGGCAACCACGAATAGAGGCCGGAAGCCAGCTGACGCACCAGCCCCGCGCGCAGCATCAGCTGATGGCTGACGATCTCGGCATCCGCCGGCGTCTCCTTCAAAGTCGGGATCAGAATCTGCGACATACGCATCGCGGCGTTTCCTCACGTCAAAGCACTGCCGCAATCATCCGCGATCCGGGCGTCTGCGCCAAGTCTTGCATCGAGGGACTGTCGTAGGTTGGGCTGAGCGCAGCGAAGCCCAACAATCGGTGGCATGTTGGGCTTCGCTGCGCTCAGCCCAACCTACGTTTCTTCAGAGGGGAGAGAGACCGTATTGCTAATTACAATTGTCGTCGATCTGCCGCTGCGTGTCGGCCATCTTCGCCTTAATCCCGGCCTCGTCCAGAAAATACGCCTCGCCGTCGGCGTCCTTGTCCTGAATGCGCGAGGTGGTTCTCAGGATGCGCATGTTCTCCTGGGCGATCTTGCAGTTGTTGGCTAAGCGCTCGTTGCGTTCGGCGGAGGCGGTGGCCGAGTTTTTGGTGAAGTCGCGGTCTTTCTGCTGGGCGCTGGCTCGGTCGTTGAGCTGGTCGAGCTTTTCCCGGGCACCCGAGGAGTCGAGGGTTGCGCCGCGCAGTCGAATGGTCTCGGATTCGCGATTCGCTGGCTTCCGCTCGGAGTAGGTGACGTTGCCCTGCTCGTCGACCCATTTGTAGAGCTTCGCGGCCTGCACCGGCAGAGCGGCGCAGACTGCTGTCGCGAGGACAATTGTGGCAAGCCGGATTCGACCGTTCATGATGGTGACAGGTTCTCGAGTTCCTATGGATAAATATAGCCGGATCGGGCTGGCACTGTCAGCGGCGGAGCCGTCGCCGGGTCCTCAAATGAGGCCCCCGTCACGTTTTCCAGAGCCCTTGCACGGGCTGTGAGGGCAGGTCCATTTCTTGACGATCACTCGGTGATTCAGTAACTTGGGGGTTTGCGGTGAGAAAGCGATTGGAACCCGCCTTGGCGGGTGTTTTTTTCCTCGAGGGAAGGTCAGGTGGAACTCTCAGGCGCCCAAATCATAATGCAATTCCTCGAAGACGAGGGGGTGGAATTCATATTCGGGTATCCGGGTGGCGCGGTACTGCACATCTACGACGAGATTTATCGGCGGCAGAAGATCAAGCACATTCTGGTCCGCCATGAGCAGGGCGCGACCCACATGGCTGACGGCTATGCCCGCGCCACCGGCAAGGTCGGGGTGGTGCTGGTCACCTCCGGTCCCGGTGCCACCAACGCGGTGACCGGCATCGCCACCGCGCACATGGATTCGATCCCCATGGTGGTCCTCACCGGTCAGGTGCCGACGCCGGCCATCGGCAGCGACGCGTTCCAGGAGGTGGACTGCATCGGCATCACGCGCCCCTGTGTGAAGCACAATTACCTGGTCAAGGATGTGCGCAAGCTCGCCTCGACGCTGAAGAAGGCCTTTTACGTGGCAGCTTCCGGCCGCCCCGGCCCGGTGGTCGTCGACATACCCAAGGATGTGACATTGCCGGACATCAAGGTTCCCTACGAGTATCCGGCCGACATCACGATGCGTTCCTACAACCCCGTCACGCGCGGGCACACGGGGCAGATGAAAAAAGCGCTGGAGCTGATTCTTTCCGCGAAGCGCCCGATGCTCTACACCGGTGGCGGTGTCGTTCTCGATCGCGCCAGCGACGAGCTGCGCGAATTCACGCGCATGCTCGGGTTCCCGATCACCAATACATTGATGGGCCTGGGCGCCTATCCTGGCACCGATGAGCAGTTCGTGGGAATGCTGGGCATGCACGGCACCTACGAGGCGAACATGGCCATGCACAACTGCGACGTGCTCATCGGTATCGGTGTGCGCTTCGACGACCGCGTGGTGGGTGACGTGAAGAAGTTCTGCCCCGGCGCCAAGATTGTCCACATCGACATCGATCCTTCCTCCATCGCCAAGACCGTGAAGGTGGATGTGCCCATCGTCGGCCCGGTGAAGAGCGTCCTCGCTGACATGTTGGGAATGCTCAACGAGACCAATCGGCGTCCGGACGCCGACACGCTGGCCGCCTGGTGGCGACAGATTCGCGAGTGGCAGTCCATCGACTGCCTCCACTACGAATGGTCGGACGAGCGTATCAAGCCCCAGTACGTGGTGCAGAAGCTCTACGAGACGACCGGCGGCGACGCCTACGTGACCTCCGACGTGGGCCAGCACCAGATGTGGGCTGCTCAGTATTATGCCTTCGACAAGCCCAATCGCTGGATCAACTCCGGCGGACTCGGAACCATGGGCTTCGGGCTGCCGGCCGCCATGGGCGTGCAGTTCGCCCATCCGGACGCCCAGGTTGCCTGCGTCACCGGCGAGGGCAGCATCGTCATGTGCATTCAGGAACTGTCCACCGCCAAGCAGTACGGCCTGCCGATCAAGGTCATCAATCTCAACAACGGCTACCTGGGCATGGTGCGCCAGTGGCAGGAGTTCATCTACGAGAATCGCGAATCCCACACTTATCTCGAATCGCTACCGGATTTCGCCAAGCTGAGCGAAAGCTTCGGTCACGTGGGCATGCGCATCGACAAGCCGTCCGACGTGGATGGCGCGCTCAAGGAAGCCTTCGCCATGAAGGACCGTCTGGTGTTCATGGACTTCATCACCGATCCTACGGAGAACGTGTTTCCCATGATGATGGCGGGCAAGGGACAGACCGACATGCTGCTACCGTCGTTCTGCAAAGAACGGGAACTGGCCTAGTGCGTCACATCATCTGCCTGTTGCTGGAGAATGAGCCAGGCGCGTTGTCTCGCGTGGCCGGTTTGTTTTCCGCGCGCGGCTACAATATCGAGTCCTTGAGTGTCGCGCCCACGGAGGACGCGAGCGTGTCGCGCATGACGATCACGACGTCCGGATCGGATGCCGTTCTCGAGCAGATTGCCAAGCAGCTGAACAAGCTGGTGGACGTAGTCAAGCTGCTTGAGCTGACCGAGGGCGCCCATGTGGAGCGCGCCATGATGCTCATCAAGGTACGCTCGACGGGGGCAGGACGCGAAGAGATCAAACGGCTGACGGACATCTTCCGCGGCCGCATTCTGGACGTCACCAATTCGACTTACATCATCGAAGTCACCGGTACCGACGACAAGCTCGATGCATTCATCGAGGCGCTGGATCGCAAACTGATTCTGGAAGTCGTGCGTTCAGGCGCAATCGGTGTCGGGCGCGGAGAAAAAGCCCTGCGCATTTAAAAGAATATCGGGGGGATCACCATGATCATGAATATTTACTACGATAAGGATGCCGATCTTTCGATCATCCTGGGCAAGAAGATCGCCGTCATCGGCTATGGCTCCCAGGGCCATGCCCACGCCAACAATCTAAAGGAGTCGGGGGCCGACGTGACCGTGGGTCTGCGTCCTGGTTCCGCCTCCCATGCCAAGGCGAGCAATGCCGGCCTCGAGGCCATGGCTCTCGACGCCGCGGTCGCCGGCGCGGACGTGGTCATGGTGCTCGCGCCGGACGAGGATCAGGCGGCGCTCTATCGGGAGACAATCGAGCCCAATATCAAGGAGGGTGCGGCACTGGCCTTCGCCCACGGATTCAATATCCACTTCGAGCAGATTCAGCCGCGTGCCGACCTGGACGTCATCATGATCGCGCCCAAGGGGCCCGGGCATCTGGTGCGATCCACCTATACGCAAGGTGGCGGCACGCCCTGCCTGATCGCCGTCGCTCAAGATCCAAGCGGCCAGGCCAAGGACATCGCGCTGTCCTACGCATCGGGAATCGGCGGTGGCCGCGCCGGAGTGATCGAAACCACCTTCAAGGAGGAAACGGAAAGCGATCTATTCGGCGAGCAGGTGGTGCTTTGCGGAGGACTGACGGCACTCATCCAGGCCGGCTACGAAACTCTGGTCGAGGCAGGCTACGCGCCGGAGATGGCGTACTTCGAGTGCCTCCACGAAGTGAAGCTCATCGTGGATCTCATCTACGAGGGCGGTATCGCGAACATGCGTTACTCGGTGTCCAATACCGCCGAGTACGGTGATTTGACGCGCGGCCCGCGCATCATCACCGACGAGACTCGCGCGGAGATGCGGCGCATTCTCGCCGAAATCCAGAGCGGCGCATTCGCCAGAGAGTTCATTCTCGAGAACCAGAGCGGTGCGCCCACCATGAAGGCGATGCGCCGCGTCAGCCGGGAGCATCCGGTGGAAAAGGTCGGCCAGCGCCTGCGCGACATGATGCCCTGGATCAAAGAGAACAAGCTCGTCGATAAGGCCAAGAACTGAGGACCGCCGCGGCGCCCATGGTGTGCCCATGGTGCGCGATGGCCGCTGCGATGGGACGTTGCCATGATTGCCCGGGAAGGTCTGGTTCCGATAGCCGTGGCTTGTATTGCAGCGGCGGCCGTCGCCCACCAAGCGGGCGCGCTGTGGTCGCTGCCCCTGTGGGTATCGGGCGCCTATCTGCTCTACCTCTTCCGCGAGACCGTGCCCGACGTTCCCAACCTGCCCCTGGCGGTGCTCAGCCCCGGGGACGGCCACGTCGCCGGGACGGCGAACGACCGGGATCCGTGGCTGGACCGGGAATCCTGCCGAGTGCGCGTTGAGCTCGACGGACCCGGCATCGGCGTGCTGAGGAGCCCGGTGGAGGGCAAGGTCAAGGACTACTGGACTTCCGCGCAACCCTTCGACCAGGCCGGCGCCCTGGGCACCACGGGTTTCTCGCCGAACTGCTACAGCATCTGGGTACAGACCGACGAGGGTGACGACATCGTCTTCGCGGTGTCCTCGCTGCGGCCCATCTCGCGCTTCAAGCTGTACTACTCGCCCGGTGAGCGCGTCGGCATCGGACAGCGCATCGGTTTTATTTACTTCGGCAGCTTAGTGGACGTGTTCATGCCCGCGAATACACGGCCGGAGGCCGCCCCGGGATCAGTCGCGAAGTCGGGCTGCACGGTGCTGGGCCATCTTGTCAGAGATCCGCCCGGCGAACTGAGCCAGGCAAGCTGATCGCGCTACGATTCCTGGCTATCATGTGGGGGGTGGCCCCCGGGCCTTAAGGCGTCATCCCCATGCCATCGCAGCAAGGTCCCAGAAAGCAACGCCGCGGCATCTATCTGCTGCCGAATCTGTTCACGACGGCGGCGCTTTTCGCCGGGTTCTACGCCATCGTCGCCGCCATGGCGGGTCGCTTCGAGGCCGCCGCGGTGGCCATCTTCGTGGCCATGGTGCTGGATGGCATCGACGGCCGCATCGCGCGCCTCACCAATACCCAGAGCGCCTTCGGCGCGGAGTACGACAGCCTTTCCGACATGGTCTCGTTCGGCATCGGGCCGGCGCTGGTGGTCTACCAGTGGGGCCTGGTGGGCATGGGCAAGCTCGGTTGGCTGGCGGCCTTTTTCTACGCTGCCGCCACGGCGCTGCGCCTGGCGCGCTTCAACACCCAGGTAGAAACTGCCGACAAACGGTATTTTCAAGGGCTTCCATGCCCGCTGGCCGCGGCCGTGGTGGCGGGACTGGTGTGGTTCAGCACCGACTACGGGGTAGCCGGAACACAGATGGTGCCAGCGGCCTTCGCCGTCACCATCATCGCCGGCTCCCTGATGGTCAGCAATGTGCGTTACTACAGCTTCAAGGAGCTCGATCTCAAAGGCCGCGTGCCCTTCATCACGATTCTCGTCGTGGTGCTGGTATTCGTGCTCGTATCCAGCGATCCACCCCTGGTGCTGTTTGCCTTGTCCGTCCTCTACGTGCTCTCCGGACCGGTGCTGACGCTGGTGTTCATCCGCCGGCGCCGCGCCGCGCGGCGCGCCGCTGCCGGCAAGTCGGAACAATCCGCGGAGGGCAAATGAGCCCGCGGTGGGCCTCCGCGGATGCCTGAAACCGCGGGCGAATCCCGCCGTCATCGCTATTTGCAGGCCATGCAAGTGGATGTATGGCTCAGCCGTGGCCGTAGCCCCCGGGCGCCTGTGGCGACCGCCGTTGGCGCACCCGATGCGACCGAGACCGTTATCCCGCCGGCGAAGGATGACGCGGACGCGAAGGCCGCGGGTAAGGCGCTCGCGGAGCTCGAAGCCGTGGTTTCCGGGTGCCGGCGCTGCGAACTGCATGTCGGCCGCACCCAGACGGTGTTCGGTACCGGCGATACCCGTGCACGCTGCATGATCATCGGTGAGGCGCCGGGTGCCGAGGAGGACGCCCGTGGCGAACCCTTCGTGGGACGCGCCGGTCAATTGCTGAACGCCATGCTGCGCGCCATCGGGATGTCTCGCGATGCCGTTTACATCACCAATATCATCAAATGCCGGCCGCCGAAGAATCGCGATCCGAAACCGGAGGAGATGGTCGCCTGCTCAACCTATCTGGTCCGCCAGATCGGTCTGATCAAGCCCCGGGTGATCCTCGCCGTGGGCCGGGTTGCCGCGCAGCATCTTTTGGCATCCACTACAGCCATCGGCAGGATGCGCGGACAGCGCTATTTCTATGAGAAATGTGACGACGGCGCGCGCATTCCCGTCGTCGTGACCTATCATCCGGCGTATCTGTTGCGCTCGCCGCTAGAGAAGCGCAAGTCCTGGGAGGACCTGAGGCGCGTGCGCCAGTTGTTGGAGTCCAGCCCATGAGTGCGGTCCTGAAAGCCGAGCCTATCGAAATACGCCCCATGCGCGACAGGGATCTGGCCGCGGTGCTGGATATCGAGCGTGAAGCCTATACCTTTCCCTGGTCGGAAGGCATTTTCCGCGATTGCCTGCGCGCCGGTTACTGCTGCTGGGTGGTGGAGCACCAGGGTCTCGTGCGTGCCTACGGCATCATGCAGGTGGGCGTGGGCGAATCGCACATTCTCAATCTGTGCGTGCGCGCGAGCGGACGCGGGCAGGGTCTGGGACGCGCTCTGCTGAAGCATCTGCTGGTCGTGGCGCAGGAGCATCGCGCCGACACGGCACTGTTGGAGGTGCGACCGACCAACCGTGCGGCCCTGGGTCTCTACGAAGCCATGGGCTTCAATGAGGTGGGGGTCAGGCGCGGCTACTACCCCGGCCGCGACGGCCGCGAAGATGCCCTCATCCTGGCCACTTGCCTGGGCCGTGGTCCCGTGACAAAAAAAACCCCGCTCGAGAACAAGCGGGGTGCCACTAGGGACATGTCACGAAACGAATTCGGATAACGGTGCAGAAGCCCTGTCAGTGCAGCTCCGGACGCCGCTGCCAACGGGCGCCCTGGCCGGCGCGCTGATACCTGAGTAACTCCAGCGACTCCCGTTTGAAGCGCAGAAGCTCTCTGAGGTACGCCTGCGCGCACTTGGCGCGCGTATCCCCCGCGTCCTCTCCGTCGGACACTTTGCGGTATAGCAATGCGATCTCTTCGACCAGTTGGCCTTCACGCAGGTTGGCAAGATTGTTCAAGGTGTCGCTCTCCCGGTACGGCTGAGGTGTGCTGGTATGAGACCTACCGAAGCAAGCCTCGTGCCAACACACCACGTCTACCGGATATCAACGGTTTGCAGGCAGCCGAGCCCTGTGTCGTCGGGCCGGTGTAAGTTTTTCCGACAGTTCCGGGAGAGCATTGTGTGACGCAGTTCACGCTTTAAACGTGTCAGCGATTACGGCTCCCGGAAAACTCAGATACGGTTCAATAGCTTAGGGGCGAACTGAGGTGCTTCCGGCAGGTGTCAAGAAATCCGACAGAGAGGGGGGTTAATGGGGACGGTTAATGGGGACAGATCTATTTTTCCTTTGGACGGATACCGTCCAAAGGAAAAATGGATCTGTCCCCATTAACCCCTGTCCCCATTAACCCCCCTCTCTGAGTACACTCCACCCATGCCATTCCCCACCCTCGACGAGCTGGTCGGCAATACGCCATTGGTAAGACTGCAGCGCCTTGCAGGGACGGCCGAGAACACCGTTCTGGCCAAGCTGGAAGGCAACAACCCTGCCGGTTCGGTAAAGGACCGACCGGCGCTCGGCATGATCCGCGGCGCCGAGGAACGCGCAGCGATCAGACCCGGCGACACACTCATCGAGGCCACCAGTGGCAATACCGGTATCGCTCTGGCAATGGTGGCTGCCACCAAAGGTTATTCCATGGTCCTGATCATGCCCGAGCACATGAGCGTGGAACGGCGCGCCGTGATGCAGGCTTTCGGCGCGGAGATTGTGCTGGTGTCCGAGGAAGGCGGCATGGAAGAAGCCCGCGATCTGGCGGATGCGATGCAGGCGCGTGGCGAGGGCACGGTGCTGGATCAGTTTGCCAATCCCGATAATCCGCGCGCCCACTACGCGACCACCGGCCCCGAAATCTGGCATGACACGCAACGCACCATCACGCACTTCGTCAGCGCGATGGGCACCACTGGCACCATCATGGGTGTGTCGCGATTCTTGAAGGAGGTCAATCCGGAGGTGCAGATAATCGGTGTGCAGCCGGAAGACGATTCCAGTATCCCTGGAATCCGCAAATGGCCGGAAGCCTACCAGCCGAGAATTTTCGAGCCCGAGCGCGTCGACCGTGTGGTCGAAATAAGCGCCGAGGAGGCGGAGCAGAT
This sequence comes from Salibacteraceae bacterium, assembly GCA_964194585.1. Lineage (GTDB taxonomy): Bacteria > Pseudomonadota > Gammaproteobacteria > HK1 > HK1 > JAABYT01. The sequence goes on from CAXMNG010000372.1 coordinate 19,965, forward strand.
GACCCTGGAGCTGGCCCGGCGGGAGGGGATTTTCGCAGGCGTCTCTTCGGGGGGCGCCGTGTCCGTCGCTCTGAGTTTGTCCCGGGAGCTGCGCGACGCCGTTATCGTCACGGTGATCTGTGACCGCGGTGATCGCTATGTCTCCACCGGGCTATTCGATAGCGTCTCTTGAAAAAGGGGACGCACTTACTATCCGCCTGGGGAAAATAAGTGCGTCCCCTTTTTCACCCTCGCCTGCTCGTCGTGCTTGCCGCTGTGGCGGTGGTTGCGCCGTTGCCGGCTGTCGAGCGGATCTCTCTGCACGTCGGCCGCGTCGATGGTGGTAGCTGGTCCAGCGGTGACGTGGAGCTCGAGCTCGGCTTTCCGGCCAACGGCCGACTCTCGGTCAGATTGAGCACCGACGGGCTGTCCCTGCCCGAGCCCTTTGAAGCCCTGAACGCGATATCCGTGGACTGCCCCCGGGCCGTAGCCACGGCCACGGGATTTGAGTGCGCTCACGGCGAGCTGCGCCTCGGCCGTAACGACGGCGACCTGCAGCGAGTGCCGTTGTCCATGCATCTGGCTCAATCGGACGGGAACTGGCGGCTTCGCCTGGCGAGCGAGCGCCTGGCACCAGGGCCGTTGTGGGCCTTCGCCGCGGATCAGGGTTTGTTGCCCGAGCTCGAGATAAGCGGCGGCGAGCTATCTCTTTCGCTGCAGCTCGCCGGCAGTGCAGGGGGCGCCGTTGCGCATCTGGCCGCGGCGTTATCGGGACTGAGCTTCAGTGATGCCGCGGGGTTACACGCCGGTGAGGGATTGAATGCCAGTCTCGAGTGGCGTTTATCGGGCATCGGGCCGGATCGGCGAACGACGGCGGAGCTGCACGTGGATGCCGGCCAGCTGTATCTGGATCCGGTGTTCCTGGATCCCGGCGTGGCCCCGATATCCGTATCCGCAGCCGGGAAGTTTTCTCCTCAGTCCGGCGCGTTGGAGATGTCACGCTTGCGATTCCATCACGACACCGTCGCCACCGTCGAAGGGAATCTCACGCTCGGTCGCGGCGGTGAGCTCGAGGCGCTGGAACTCCGTTTGTCGCGGGCGCCCCTTGGTCCCGTCTACCGGAGCTACCTGCAGCCCTTTGCCATCGGAACGCTCTTCGATGCTTTGCAAGTGGAGGGTGACGTGGAGGCGCGCCTGCAATGGCACTCGTCGGCGGACCGACGGCGGCTGCAGCTCGACTTTCACGACGTCGGCATCGACGACGATGCCAGCCGGTTCAGCATGTTCGGCATAAGTGGTCAGCTGAACTGGGACCAGTCGGGCGATGCCGACACCACCACGCTCGCTTGGGAAGGCGGACAGTTCTACCGCATCGGCTTCGGTTCCGGCGCCGTCGAAGGCCGTTTCGCCGGCCGGCGTTTCGACCTGGGCGCCCCGGTCGGCGTGCCGTTGCTGGAAGGTGGGGTACACGTGGAAACCCTGGAGGTGACGGCCATCGGCACGCCGGATCTCGAGTGGAAATTCCGCGGTGCCGTGCAGCCCATGTCTCTGCAAGCACTCACCGGTGCGCTCGCCTGGCCAGCGTTCGGCGGTACCCTCGCCGGCGATATCCCGTTGGTCAGCTACGCGGCTGGTATCATCACGGTCGACGGAAGCCTGGACATCGAAGTCTTCGACGGCGCCGTGCGCATCAAGCAGCTCAGCATCGCCGATCCCTTCGGCGTCATTCCTGTGTTGCGCGCCGATGTGGACGTCCAGGACCTGTCCCTCGAGGCCCTGACCAGCGCCTTTTCCTTTGGTAATATCCAGGGCAGACTGCAGGGCCGTGTGCACGGGCTGGTTCTGAAAGACTGGAAGCCGACCACCTTCGACGCGCGATTCGCTACACCCGACGACGATGATTCCCGCCATCGGATCTCTCAGCGGGCGGTGGAAAATCTCGCCAGCCTGGGTGGTGCAGGCGCCGTCCTTTCCTCGACATTCCTGCGAATTTTCGAGGAATTCTCGTACCGCCGGCTCGGAATCAGCTGCCGCCTGGATAATGGTGTCTGCGAGATGAGCGGCGTGGCGCCTGCTGAACGCGGCTACTACATCGTCGAGGGTGGCGGTTTACCACCGCGCATCGACGTGCTCGGCTTCAATCGGCGCGTGGACTGGGAGGTGCTGCTCGGTAGAGTTCAGCGTATCACCACCGAAGGGCCGGTCATTCGCTGAGGGCGGATCGCCGGATTCATTTGAAAGGATGGGAGCGTTCCATGGTATTTATGAAGAACATCGCCGTCGCTGCCGTTACCGCCGCATTTCTGAGCGCCGGTGCCTGCGTGACCATCAATGTGTATTTCCCGGCCGCCGCGGCGGAGCAGGCAGCCGACAAGATCATCGAAGAGGTGTGGGGCGACGATGCCGACAAGCCCACCGCGGAGCAGTCGTCGGGTGCCGGCAGCTTTGTCAACGGCGCTGCGCGAATTTCGCTGCTGATCCTCGACTGGTTGATCCCCGCGGCCCATGCTCAACAGGCGAACCTGGATATTTCGAGTCCGGCCATCGGCACGATCGAGGCGTCCATGAGGGCCCGGCACGCGCAGTTGCTGCCCTACTACAATTCCGGTGCCATCGGTCTCACCGCCAACGGTCTGGTGGCGGTGCGCGATGCCAAGTCCATCCCGTTGAGCGCCCGCGGGTCCGTCAACCAGCTGGTGGCGGATGATAACCGCGACCGTTCGGCGTTGTATCGGGAGATCGCCGCCGCTAACGGCCACCCGGAATGGGAGGCGCAGATTCAGGCAACCTTCGCACGGCGCTGGATCGATCTGGCGCAAAGCGGTTGGTATTACCAATCAGGCGGCGGCTGGAAGGCGAAGTAGGTGATCTGCGCCGGTCGCGGTCAGCAGCGACACAGGCGCGCGCGACAATCATGAACCTGTTCGTTTTCGATATCGAAACCGTGCCGGACGTGGATGCCGGACGGCGTCTCTACGATCTCGACGATCTGCCGGACGCCCAGGTCGCGGAGATCATGTTCCACAAGCAGCGCGAGGTGTCGGGTAACGACTTCCTGCGCCACCATCTTCACCGCGTGGTGGCGATTTCGGTGGTGCTGCGCAGCCGCGATCGCTTCAAGCTGTGGTCACTCGGTGACGCGACGTCTCCGGAGGGAGAGCTGATTCAGCGCTTTTTCGACGGCCTGGAACGCTATTCGCCGACCCTCGTATCGTGGAACGGTTCCGGCTTCGATCTTCCGGTGCTCCACTATCGATCCCTGCTCCACGGGATTGTTGCGCGACGCTACTGGGAAACCGGTGCGGATGATTCGAGTTTTCGCTGGAACAACTATCTCAGCCGGTTTCACGACCGCCATACGGATCTCATGGACGTGCTCGCCGGCCACCAACCCCGCGCGGGCGTTGCACTCCAGGACATGGCGCTGTTGCTGGGCCTACCGGGAAAGCTCGGCATGCACGGCTCGCTCGTCTGGGAGCGATATCTAAACGGCGCGATTGCGTCTATTCGCGACTACTGTGAGACGGATGTGCTGAACACCTTTCTGGTGTATCTGCGCTTCGAGCTGGTGCGTGGTCACTTGAGCGAAGAGGCTTATGAGCGCGAGTGCGACCGATTGCGCGTGGCACTGGAGGAAGACGGCCGGCCCCACATCGCCGAGTTTCTCGCCGCCTGGTCCGACGGGCGGTCAAGCTGAGCACCGATCGCATCCAACCGGTGTCGCGTCGCGCGCCTCGCCCGACGGTGGTGGCGACAGTGGAGGCTCTGGACGACGCCGGCCGCGGTGTCGTTCACATCGACGGCAGTCCCGTGCTGGTCGAGGGAGCGCTCACCGGCGAGCGCGTAATCTGCAGGCCACGCAAGCGTCGACGACAGGTCCACCAGGCGGATTTAGTGGAAGTGCTGGAAGCCGCGAATGACCGGGTCGAGCCCGTGTGTCCGCACTTTCACGTGTGTGGCGGCTGCCGGCTTCAGCATATGCCGGCCGACGCGCAGCTCGCTCTCAAGCAGCAGAATCTGCTTCGTGCTCTTGACGAGCACGCGCACCTGGAACCGGACGCACTTCTCGAGCCCCTGACCGGTCCGTCGACGGCATACCGGCGCCGCGCTCGCCTGGGCGTCAAGTATGTTCCCGGAAAGGGGGGCACCTTGGTGGGGTTTCGCGAGAAGAACGGCGCCAAGCTGGCGGAGCTCGGCGCTTGCGCAATTCTCGAGTCCCGCGTCGGTGACGCCATCCAGGATATTCGCCGCACGCTGAACGAGCTCGACGTTCGTCACCGCATCCCGCAGCTGGAAGTGGCCATGGGCGACACCGGCACCGCCCTGATATTGCGCCATCTGGAGCCCCTGTCGCAGGGCGATCGCAACCTGCTGGTGAAATTCGCGCGCGAACGGGACTGGCAGCTGTACCTGCAACCCGGCGGCCCGGACAGTGTGCACGCCTTGTGGCCCGCCGAGCCGCCACCGCTTTCTTATACGCTGCCGGACTTCGATCTGAGCTTCGAGTTTCTGCCCACGGATTTCATCCAGATAAACGCCGCCGTGAACCACGCGCTGGTGCGCGCGGCCGTAGACCACCTGGACCTGCACGCGGATTCGCGGGTCCTCGATCTCTTCTGCGGCATCGGTAACTTCACCCTGGCCGTGGCCCGGCGGGCGGCGAGTGTCACGGGAGTGGAAGGCGACGCGGCCCTGGTTTCCCGGGCACTGGGCAACGCGCGCCGCAACCAACTCGACAATGTGTCTTTCGTGGGTGCCGATCTGAGCCGCGTCGACGGGCAATGGGATTGGTGGCGTGAAGAGTGGCATCGGTTGTTGCTGGATCCGCCACGAAGCGGCGCAAGCGAAGTGCTGAACGCCCTCGGTGGGCCCCCGGGTGGACAATTACCGCAACGCATCGTGTACGTGTCCTGCAACCCGGATACTCTGGCGCGGGACGCCGGCCTGCTGGTTCACGAAAAGGGCTATCGCTTGCGCCGCGCCTGCGTTGTCGACATGTTTCCCCATACGACCCGATGCGAGGCCATCGCCGTGTTCGACAGGTAGCCGCGAAGCATGAAAAGGTTGCAGTCACAGCCGCTCCCGCGCATCCGTGCGCTGCCGGAACGTCTGGCAAACCAGATCGCCGCCGGCGAGGTGGTGGAACGACCGGCTTCGGTGCTGAAGGAACTCCTCGAGAACAGCCTCGATGCCGGGGCCAAGCGCATCAGCGTCGATATCGAGCACGGCGGGGCGCAACTCATCCGCGTTCGCGATGACGGCATCGGCATCCATCGGGAGGATCTGGCGCTCGCCCTGGATCGTCATGCCACCAGTAAGATCGCCAGTCTCGAAGACCTCGAGAATGTCGTCAGCCTCGGCTTTCGTGGCGAAGCCCTGCCGAGCATCGGGTCGGTGTCGCGACTGGAGCTGAGTTCGTGTCCGGCAGGTGGAGAAAGCGGATGGAAGCTCGCCGCCGAACAAAGTGCCGCGCAGACGCGCCTGCAGCCGGTGCCACACCCGCGGGGCACGACGGTAACGGTCAGGGATCTGTTCTACAACACACCGGCCAGGCGCAAGTTCTTGCGCACCGAGAAGACCGAGTATCGGCATCTCGAAGACGTGCTCAAACGGGCCGCGCTGAGCCGCTTCGACTGCGCCTTCTCCTTGCGCCACAACGGCCGCGAGTGCTATTCCCTTGCTGCCGCCGCCAGCGACGCCGAACGGGCGCGCCGGGTGGCGAAGCTGTGCGGCGCCGCATTCATGGAGCAAGCTCTGGCGCTGACCTTCGAGGCCCTTGACTTGCATCTCGCCGGATGGATAGGCGGGCCAGGATACAGCCGTGGTGTGTCTGACCTGCAGTACTTTTTCGTCAACGGCCGCATGGTACGCGACAATCTGCTGCGTCATGCGGTTCGCCTTGCCCATCACGGCATGATCGAAAGCGGCCGGCAGCCGGCCTATGTGCTCTTTCTACGCATGAATCCGGCTCAGGTGGATGTCAATGTGCACCCGAGCAAGCATGAAGTGCGCTTTCGCGACGCGCGCAGCGTGCACGACTTCGTCGTGCGGTGCCTTCGACAAGCTCTCTCCACCGAAACCGAATTGACCGACCCCCGGTCGGGGGAGGTGGTGTTCTCTCCCGGGTCGAGTCCAGGGTCCGACCCGGGTTTCCGGCCGCGATCATCCGCGCCCCATGGCAGTTTGCGCGAGCAGGCGGCCGCTTACGACGGTCTTCGTACGGGTGCCGGGAAACAGCCCCTGGGCGATGCGCTGCAACACATCGATCGACGCTACGTTGTCGCGCGGAATAGCGATGGCCTGGTGGTAGTAGACGCCCGTCGCGCCTGCCGGCATGTGGCGGCCGCGGGTTTGGCCCAAGCGCTCGCTAACGGTTCGATCGTTTCCCGGCCTTTGCTGGTGCCGGTGGCAATCAGCGTGGACGAGGCGACGGCAGATCTGCTGGAAAGCCGGGCGGCGTATCTCGACAAACTGGGATTCGACCTGCGTCGCGTAGCGCACGCTTGCGTTTCCTGCCGTGGGATCCCGGCGCCGCTGGCGGCGGCATCACCACAGGATCTGGTGTTGTGCGTCGCCGAGGCCCTGACCGCTGGCGCGCCGGATCTCGATTCTCCCGGCGAATTTCCCGCGCTGCTCGATGCCGTACTCGAGAAATGCGATCTCACCGCTGCCTGGGTTTGGGACCGAGACGCCATGAACGACCTGTTGCGGCAACTGGAGCGTTTGCCGGACGCGTCCCACGCGCAAGGCGGTGAGCCCATCTGGCGCCAACTGAGCGCCGGCGACTTGGCCGCGTTGTTCGCCAAACGGCAGCCTCGGGCGTGACGTGAGCATGACGTGACGGGGAAGCCACGCGCACAAGAGCGGCAGCCGCTGGTCTTTCTCATGGGGCCGACCGCGGCGGGCAAGACGCGGCTCGCGATGGAATTGGCGGAGCGCTTGCCGTTGCGCACCATCAGTGTCGATTCGGCCATGGTCTATCGCGGCATGGATATCGGCACCGGCAAACCCGAAAGGGAGGCGCTTGCGCGGGTGCCGCACCGATTGATCGACATCCGCGATCCCGGCCAGACGTACTCGGCCGCCGATTTTCGCCGCGACGCCCTCGACGAGATTGCCAAGGCACATCGTGAAAGCAAAATCCCGTTCCTGGTTGGTGGGACGGGTCTGTACTTCCGTGCTCTGCGCGATGGCTTGTCGGTGCTGCCGCCGGCGGACCCGGAAGTGCGTGCGCAGCTGGCGGCGCAAGCCGCCGAGCACGGCTGGGGGACTCTGCACGCGCGCCTCGCGGAAGTCGATCCTGCGTCCGCCAGCCGCATCCATGCCAACGATCCCCAGCGAATTCAGCGTGCTATGGAAATTTATCAGCTCACCGGCGTACCCATGTCCCGGTTGCTCTCGAGCCGGGAACGCGTCGCCCTCGCGAATCCCGTGCACGCCGTGATAATCGAGCCGAGCAATCGGGGCAGGCTGCACGCGGATATCGCGGCGCGCTTTCACGGCATGTTGCGGGCTGGTCTGGTGGAGGAGGTGACCGAATTGCAGCGACGTTGGCGGCTGGGCGCGGGCGAGGCTTGCATGCGGGCCGTGGGCTACCGGCAGGTCGGCGAGTATCTGGAGCAGCGCTTGGGCTACGAGCAGATGGTCGATCGCGCTATCGTGGCCACCCGCCAGCTGGCCCGCCGCCAGCTGACCTGGTTGCGTGCCGAGGGCCACGCCGCGCGCTTCGATTGCCATGCTGAGGACCTGGTGGCGGATGTGCTGGCCACCCTCGGGAAGGCGCTTTCTGACGATTTTTGACGGTGTGTCCAGCCGCAATGGCGGGCGGTGGCTGGCGAGAAATGTGACCGATTTGCGGGACAGGCCACGGGACACAGTTTAAGGTGCCCGATATGGAGTATATACTCCATTTTTCGTGCGCCCGCTGCGTGAGGCGCCGGCGCGAACCGCGGAGTGCACCATCGCCTGACGGACGCCCGAATGGCCAATGGAAGAGGCTGTTCATACAGGGTTCGTGGTGCCTTTGAGCCGGGTCGCGTGGTGTCGGCAAGAATAAGAACACTTGACAAGGATAACAATCAGATTAAGGAGAACAATGATGAGTAAGGGGCAGTCACTACAAGATCCCTTTTTGAACGCACTTCGCAAGGAGCGGGTGCCCGTGTCCATATTCCTGGTCAATGGGATCAAGCTACAGGGTCAGATCGAATCTTTTGATCAGTTCGTCGTGTTGTTACGCAACACCGTCAGCCAGATGGTTTACAAGCATGCGATTTCCACCGTGGTGCCGGCGCGCAACGTCAAGTTGCCGAGACCCGACGACGAGAATGGGCTCGAGGGCGACGAGCACTGACACCGGCGACGCATCAGGGAGCAGCGCATTTGTTTGAACGGCCGGACAGCGGCGAACGGGCCGCACTGGTTCACATCACATTTCAGGGTGGTCGCGACAGCGAGAATCTCGACGAATTCACCGATCTCGCGGTGTCCGCCGGCGCCCGGCCGGTGGTTACCGTCACAGGCCACCGGCGCGCCCCCCAACCGGCGCATTTCATCGGGCGAGGCAAGCTCGAGGAATTGCGCGAGCAGGTAGCAACCGAGAACGTCGAGGTCGTGATCTTCGATCACGCACTGACGCCCGCTCAGGAACGCAACCTGGAAGCCCGCCTCGGTTGCCGGGTGCTGGACCGCATCGCACTCATTCTGGATATCTTCGCTCAGCGTGCCAGCACTTTCGAGGGTAAGCTGCAGGTGGAGCTTGCACAGCTCCAGCACCTGTCGACGCGACTGGTACGGGGCTGGACCCACCTGGAACGCCAGAAGGGCGGCATCGGCTTGCGCGGACCCGGTGAAAAGCAGCTGGAGACCGACCGGCGCCTGGTGGCAGAACGCATTCGTGCCATCCAGCGTCGCCTCGGTGGAGTGAGCACACGCCGGGAACTCAGCAGGCGATCCCGGAGCCGCGCCGGGATACCCGTGGTTGCCCTGGTTGGCTATACGAACGCGGGTAAGTCCACGCTTTTCAATCGACTGACGGGTGCCCGCGTCAGCACCGCGGATCGCCTGTTCGCGACACTGGACCCGACCCTGCGGCGCCTGGACCTGAATGGTCGTGAGCGCTTGATACTGGCCGACACCGTCGGTTTCATCAGCGGCCTTCCCCATGAACTGATCGCGGCATTTCGCGCCACCCTGGAGGAAACCCGGCGTGCCAGCCTGCTGCTGCACGTTATCGACGCCAGCGACCCGCGCCGGGACGACAAGATCATCCAGGTAAACGACGTGCTGCGCGAGATCGGCGCCGGTGACATACCTCAGATTCGGGTCTACAACAAGGTCGATGCCTGCGACCTGGACGCGCGAAGCCTGAACGGAGAAGCCGCAGGCTCTGCGCCCCTTCATGAGAATGACAACGGCTACACCGGAAGGGCGTGGGTGTCGGCGCGGGAATCCACCGGTCTGGACGTGTTGACCGAGGTCATCCGTGGGGTTTTTCGCACCGCTACGGTGCAGCGACGTGTGCGCCTGCCCGCCAGCGCCGGGCGGCTGCGGGCACGGCTCTACGAGCTCGGCACGGTCCTCGAGGAGCGAACCCAGGACAACGGCGGCTGGCTCATGGACGTGGAGATAGCGCCCGCGTCGCTGGAGCGCCTGTGGCGACGGGAAGGATTGGCAACTACCCTCATCAGCACGGTTTCCGCCGCCGGCAATTGTAATGTTCAGGCGGACTTACCGGTTGCCGACGCGCCGAAAGCCTCCTAATATTCGCAGTTCGCCCGTGCCCGGGGTCTCACCAGTCTCGAGAGGCGCGGGCGTCCGGTGTTCATGGAGTTAATCGATGGCGTGGAATCAACCCGGCGGTAACGGCGGACGCGATCCCTGGGGCAACCGAGGCGATCAGCAGGGCCCTCCCGATCTCGACGAGGTACTGAAAAAGCTGCAGACCCGCCTCGGCCGTCTCTTCGGTGGCCGAGGCGGCGGTAGTGGCTCCGGGGGCGGTATCAGCCTCCCGGGCGGTAGCCTGGTGGGCGCCGGCGTCATCGCGGCGGTCGTGGTGGGTGCCTGGGCGCTCGCCGGTTTCTATATCGTCGATCCGGCCGAGGAAGCGGTGGTTCTGCGTTTCGGTCAGTACCGGGTCACCACCCCCCCGGGCTTGCACTGGGCACCCTACTTCATCGACAGCGTCGAGAAGGTCAACGTCCAGCAGATCCACAATCAGGAAATCGGCTTCAGGAGCTCCGGTGCTTCCCGCAGCTCCGTCGCCCATGAGTCCCTGATGCTCACGGAAGACGAGAACATCGTCGATCTCAAGTTCTCCATCCAGTATCGCATCGACGACCCCCAGTTCTATCTCTTCAACGTGCTGGACCCGGATCTGACCCTGCGCCAGGCGACCGAGAGCGCCGTGCGCGAGGTGGTCGGGCGCAGCGCCATGGACTTCGTCATCACGGCCGGTCGTGACGTGGTCGCCTCGGAGGCCGGAACGCTCATCCAGGAGATCCTCCATGAATACAAGGCGGGGCTCAACATCACCAGCGTCAACATGCAGGACGCGCAGCCGCCCGCCCAGGTTCAGGATGCCTTTTTCGATGCCGTCAAGGCGCGCGAGGATCAGGAGCGCATCATCAACCAGGCCAACGCCTACAAGGCGGACATCGTGCCGAAGGCCCGCGGTGAGGCGAATGCCATGTTCGAGCGCGCCGAGGCCTATCGTCAGCGGGTCATCGCCCAGGCCGACGGTGAGACGGATCGGTTTCTGAAGGTGTTGAAGGAATATCAGAAGGCGCCGGCGGTGACCCGCGAGCGCCTGTATCTGGAGACGATCGAGCAGGTCATGGCGAATTCCAGCAAAGTACTCGTGGATCTCCAGGGTGGCAACAACATCATGTTCCTGCCGCTGGACAAGCTGCTCTCGCGCCAGGGCGCGGGCAGTGCCTTTCGCCCCTCCGGTATCGACGTCGACGACATCGGTACGCCGTCGATCAGTGTCGACGACGCGCCGCGCGGCCGTGATCCCCTGCGATCGAGGACTAGATGATGTCGGGCAAAGTCATTCTCGTCCTTCTGGCAATCGCGGCAATCATCATTTCCATGTCGGTGTTCACCGTCGACGAGCGTGAGACAGCCATCAATCTGCAGCTCGGCGAGGTGGTACGGGCCGACTACGAACCCGGACTGCATTTCAAGCTGCCGCTGGTTCAGGAGGTCCTCAAGTTCGACAAGCGTATTCAGAACCTCGACTCGGATCCGGAGCTTTATCTGACCCTGGAGAAGAAGAACGTCAAGGTGGATTCCTTCGTCAAGTGGCGCATCAAGGACGTGGTGCGGTACTACACGTCCACCGGCGGCAGCCCGATCAGGGCATCGAACCGTTTGTCGGCAGTGATCCAGAAAAGTCTCAAGGACGAATTCGGTAAGCGCACCATTCAACAGGCGGTGTCCGGCGAACGCCAGGAAATCATGGACAAGCTGCGATCGTCGGCCAAGAATCAGGCGGACGAGCTGGGTATCGAAATCATCGACGTGCGTATCAAGCGCATTGATCTGCCTGAAGAGGTCAGCGCTTCCGTTTACGCGCGCATGTCGTCCGAGCGCGAGCAGGTGGCGAAAAAGTTCCGCTCGGAGGGCGAAGAGCAGGGTAAGAAGATCCGCGCCCAGGCCGCTCGGGAGCGCGAGGTGATTCTGGCGGAAGCCCAGCGTGATGCCCAGAAGATCAAGGGCGACGGCGACGGGCGTGCTACGGAGATCTACGCCAACGCCTTCAGCCAGGACCAGGAATTCTACTCGCTGTATCGTAGTCTGGGAGCGTACCGTAAGACCTTCAACAGTCCTTCGGATGTCTTGTTGCTGGAACCGAACACGCAGTTCTTCAAGTACTTCAAGAGCGCGGACGCAGAAGAGTAGGGGGGGCATCCTCGGGACGGGAGGAAGCTGCTTTGGATTCCATGGCAGCCGTCGTGCGCCGCACTGCATAGCACGACCCGATTCGCCCGGATCGGCTTTTCAAATGTGGCACGAACTTCTTGTCGCCCTCGCATTGCTGCTCATCCTCGAAGGGATCATGCCGTTTCTAAGCCCCGAGAGTTTACGTAGAACGCTCGCGATGATTTCCGAGCTGAGCGACAATACGCTGCGCTTTGCCGGGTTGTCCGCCATGGTGCTCGGTTGCCTGTTGCTCTACGCCGTCAACTCAT
>CAXMNG010000373.1:0-9568 GCA_964194585.1 Salibacteraceae bacterium
TCACCCTGCCCGGCACTGCTCAGGGCGCCGGGAAAATCGTTCACGACGCCGAGTACTACATCCTCGAAGCTCAGAACGGCGAACGATGGGCCAATGATGATAAGGCGATCGATAAGAAACTGGCGGATTTTCGCGAACGAAATGGCGGCAAACCGCCGAACATCCTCTACATCCTGGTCGACGACGTGGGTTTTGGGGATATGGGGATCCCCGAGTTGAATGCTGTGCGGGGTTATAGCACTCCCAACATCAACGAATTCGCGCGGGAAGGCATGCGCTTCGTGCGCATGTACACGGAGCCCTCCTGCACGCCGACGCGTGTTGCATTCATGACGGGTCGTCAGCCATTTCGCAACGGCATGGGGGATACGGCAGTCGACATCGCAGGTTTCGGGTTAGCCGGCAAAGAAGTAACCCTCGCCGAAATATTGTCGGATGCCGGTTACAACACCGTGCACATCGGCAAATGGCACATGGGTGACATCATGGAGGCCTGGCCGAACCATCAGGGCTTTGATTTCGCGGCTTTCCCGATCCACCAACAGGGTCAGCTGACCATTTTCCATGATGACGCCGCCGACGAGGGAGTCAGCATTGGCATTGGCAAGAACAACTATGACGACCGGTTTACGATCGACAACTGGTTCCGCCCGGACGCCTCCCACATGGCGACGGTGGTAGAGGGCAAGCGCGGAGAGCGCGTCAGGGAAGTTCACATGCAGCCGGGCGAACGTTGGACCCAGGCTAAATACGACGAGATGAATGCACGTTTCCAGCGTCAGACGATGAAGTATCTGCGCGAACTCGCAGCACAGGACCAGCCGTTCTTCCTGCAATACTGGCCACTGATTCCACTATCGAACCCACGCATGACCGTCGATCAGTTTACGACTCCGAATGGTGGTACGTATGTCGAGAGCATGAAGCAACTCGATGGCTGGATTGGCGAAATCATGACCGAGGTGGACAAGCTGGGGATTGCCGACAACACGCTGGTCGTGATCATGGGGGATAACGGGCACTTCACCAAATACTCCCCGGGTAGCGGCTTCACACCGATGATCTTTCGCGGTGGAAAAGGGGATGCCACGGAAGGTGGTGTTCGCGTCGATGCCTTTGCGCGTTGGCCTGGCATGATTGAAGACGGCGCTGTCGTTAACGACATCGTTCAAATCACTGACCTGTTCACGACTATCGCTCGGCTGGCGGGCGCCAGCGACAAGATCCCCACGGATCGACTGATAGACGGGGTTGATCAGTCCGGGCTGATGCTGGAGGGTGAATTGCACGGACGCCGCGACTACGTCTTCATCTATTCCGGAAATTCCCTGAAGGCGGTAGTGAAAGAGCAGTACAAGCTTTTCGTCCCGGGCCCCGGAGAAAACCCCATTGGCGCCAAATTCTATGATCTATTCCGTGATACCCGCGAGGAGTGGCCCGTATCCACGGAAATCGGGGCCTGGGGCGGCGCGGAATTTGTGCGCATTATCGGGCGCCACATGCAGAGAAAGGCCAAGTATCCGGATGAAGGACCGGCAACCGGCCGTCCCTATGATGGTATCGTGAACCTTCGCCCCGAAACGGAGGCCGCAGTGGAGGCGTTTCTCATTAAGCAGAGTGCTCCGACCAGATAAAGTACGATTTTCCCGTACGCGTAGTTGCCGGGTTCACCTGGATACAGCAGAATCTAGACGCTTGCCAGCATCCGTGCTCACGTGCAATCCATCGCTTTCAGACGATCTGTTCGGGTTGTCGGAAGGATGATCGAGAGGAGAACAGGGAGGAAATCAATATGACGACAACCGGTATATTGCGCGGGATATCGGCGGTGAGCCTCGCCTTGTTGGTTGCCACCGCGGCCGTGGGCCAGACGACCTCGGAGAATGATTCGGCCAATTCCAACGATTGGGAGTTCAAGCTGGCCCCTCTGTACATCTGGTTCGCCGGTATCGAAGGAGACGCCGGCCTCGGACCCGTCAGCGCGCCGGTCAATATCACGTTTAGCGACGTATTGGAAAACCTCTCGGGAATCTTCACGCTTCACTTCGAGGCGAGAAAGAGCAAGTGGAACATCTTCGCCGACGGCATGCACCTCGAGATCTCACCGGGCGCCACCCTTCCTAACGGGGCTCCGGTCAATATCACGGTCAAAAACGACATTGTGGAGATCGGCGGGACCTACCGCGTCCGGGACGAGGCGCCGTCGGTGGAGCTGCTGGTCGGCGCCCGCTACACGCACTTGAATGTTTCCGGCTCGCCCGGGCCGCTGAGTGACATCACTGAAGAATGGTGGGATGGATTCGGTGGCGTTCGGCTCGCTCATGAGTTCGGTGACAAGAAGGACTGGAACATTAGCGGTCGGGCCGATGTAGGCGCCGGCGGCTCTGACTTGACGTGGAGCGCGATCGCGCTGGTCGGCTGGCAGTTCAACAAGTGGGGCTCGCTCAATGCCGGCTACAAGTGGCTTGCCTACGACTACGAGACGGGTAGTGGACTATCCCGCTTCAGCTGGGATGTGACCTACGAGGGTCCGATCACGGGTCTCGTCTTTCGCTGGTGACCCGTCGGGTTCGAATCGTCGCATAGGACGCCCGCGAGAGGTAACTGGTACTGGTAGGGATCGGTGAAATCCTCGTTCTGGTCTGTCGCTATTCTCGTGGCCGCGCTGTCGGGAGCGTCGCTGCCGGCGTCTTTCGCACACGGCGAGTACGGAGCACCCCGGCTCGTGCTGCAACTGACGGTGGATGGGCTTCGGGCGGACCGACTGACGCGCAATATCGATCACCTGGGCGCGGGGGGATTTCGGTATCTGCTGGATAGTGGCGCGGTCTTCACCAACGCCCACTACCAGCACGCCAACACCGAAACAATGGTCGGACATGCAACGCTGTCCGCCCTCCTCGGCATGTCACCACCGGCTTCGGCCCAGGGCACGGTGCTCCCGGAAGTCTTCCCGTAGCTTCGGTGCGCTCTTTGAGCACTGCGTTCAGACCAGCGTTCATCAATAATGCGAGTCAGGCGGCCTTCTCCTCTATCGGCATGGGTCTTCCAATCGCGTAACCTTGAGCGAAGTCGATACCGAGTTCTGCGACCTTGGCGAGGATTTCGGCGCTTTCGACATACTCCGCGATTGTGGCCGCGTTGCTGAGTCGCGCGATCTCGTTGATGGAGCGAACCATCACCAGGTCCATAGGGTCGTTCAGCATGTTTTTCACGAACGACCCATCGATCTTGACAAAGTCGACACGCAACTCCTTGAGGTGCCGAAAGGAGCAGGCGCCTCGACCAAAATCGTCGAGTGCGAATCGACAGCCTGTACTGCGCAATTCGTCAACGAATCCCTTGGCGTCTTCCAGCCGGGAAATTGCGGTGCGCTCTGATATTTCAAAGCACAGCTTCTCACGTGGCATGTTGTAATATTGAGTCCGCTCCAGGACATAATCCAGGAACGAGCGGTCGCCAAAAGTCTGTGACGAGAGATTGATGAAGGCGGTGGAGAGTCGCTCGAGACGGTTCCGGTCAGCAGTAAAATGACGTAATCCTTCATCGAAAATTCGTTTGTCCAGGGCAGTGCTCAAATTGTAACGCTCGGCCGCAGGCAGGAAAGCGGACGGACGGACCAAAGCGCCTTTTTCGTCGATCAGGCGAACGAGAACCTCGTAGCTTTCCCCGATCGAAGCGTTTGGAGTCACGGGTCGAATCGGCTGCAGACAAATTACTAACCGGTCTTCTTCCAATGCACGCTGAATTCGGCTTACCCACTTGATCTCTCCGTGACGATTCGCGACCGCAACGTCATCGCTCCGATAGAGATGAATCCGATTTCGCCCCTCGTCCTTGGCGACGTAACAAGCGCGGTCCGCGGCGGCGAGAAGCTCGTCGAGCGTAGTTTCAGGTGAATTTATCGGAACCAGGCCTATGCTCGCGCCCACATGGAAGGATTGCTCATTCCAGATAAACTGAAACTCATTGATACACTCATGCAGCTTCGATACGAGTTGCCAGGCACGCTCCGGAGGGCAATCTTCGAGGAGCACGCCGAATTCGTCTCCTCCAAGTCTTGCGACTGTATCCCGCTTGCGAACCTGCGCCTGCAATCGTTCTGCCAGGCGTCGCAATAGCTCGTCTCCGGCAACATGGCCGCATGTGTCATTGACGACCTTAAACTGGTCGAGATCCAGGTAGCATAGCGCGTGCTCTCCAGGGGATTCTTTGATACGCGACAAAAGCGTCTGCAGGCGTTGTTCGAAGGCACGGCGATTCAACAGATTGGTGAGGGCATCGTGACTCGCCTGGTAACCCAGTTCCTCGGTCAGACTGTATGAGTCACTTATATCCCGACTCGTCCCTCTGTAACCACGAAAGCGGCCACTTGCGTCATGAACGGGTTTTCCCGAAGTGCTGATGACACGCCGCACGCCGTCGGGACGACGCCAGAAGCTCTGCATCTGGAAGGAATCACTCGCACTTTCCTGGGGGCCTGTGTGAGCAGGCGTATCATCCTGATTCGCGCCGTCACCGAACACCTCTTCCATGGTCGAACCGAGTATCTCATCCACTGTAACGCCGAGCACTTCCTGAGAGCGTCTGGAGATGTAAGTGAATCTCATGTCTGAGTCGGTTTCCCAGAACCAGTCCGCCGCGGACTCAGCAAAGTCGCGAAAGCGCTGCTGGTTCGTTCGCAAACTTGTCTCAGCCCTTTTACGGCGCTCTACATTGATACCCAGGGCCAGTATTGCCGTAGACAAGACGGCGAAGATGGCAAGTGCCAGCCAGACTGCACGCTTGTACTCGCCGTATAAGGTCGTCGGCATGTTGATTATGACGCCATCGGGTGGAAGAAGGTCTTCATCGACATCGAAACGCCGGAGCTGTTTATAGTCGAACATGTAGCGACTGGGACTTCTGGTAGTGGTCGGGATATGTTCCGTGGGCTCGCCGCGCAGGATTTTGAGTGCAATCTCTGCAACCATTTTTCCTTGCGTGAAGCCACTGACCATGTACCCGCCTACGATGCCGTGGCCAAGAGCGAAATCCCACACCGTGTAGATCGGAGCATCTGTGCGCTCGGCCATCCACGCGACGAATTTATTCATGGGTATCGCCACGCCACCGACGGTCACTGGCTCGCCCACGGGCACCAACACCGCATTCTTGGGCAAGAGACTGAGCGCATGTTCGATTTCCTCGAGGGACTCGTAGTGCCAGATCGAGAGTTCCAGTTCCGGCCGGTAGTCAGCCACCATGGGCTCGATGAGATGGCGGCTTCTGATTCCCGGACTGACGAAGACAATGTGTTCGATGTCTGGATGCAGAGTAAAGGCCAAATCCAGCGTCGAGACGAAGTCGGCCGACTCCGAAACACCTGTGACATTCGGATGTCGCTCTGCAAAATTTTCTCCCAGGTCGCTCACAGTGGAAAACACGACTGGTACGCCAGGCGCGATCGACTCCTGATTATTGAGTAGAAACTCGAGCGCTTTGCGGTCGGAGGTAATGATTACATCGAACTTCAGCTTTGCGTATTTGCGCTGGTAAAAAATACTGAGCTGGCGCGCGAACGAGTCGCTGTGCAGCCGGCTGGCATCAAGGTATTCGACCCATAGCTCGATATTCTCAGGGGCAGCTTCCATCGCAGCTTCCATGACACCCTCGACGCCTTCCATGATGGAATCCGTCCAGCCGTAACCCCGGTGGGAGGAATGCAGGACGAGAACATTCCTGGTGTCATCCGATTTCTGATATTGCTCGCGTGACTTGAGATCAGCGGTGACGGCGGTGACGGCCGGGGCACACGCACTCAGCGCTGCAAGCAGCGACACGAAGCGGATGAGGGCGCCTGTGCGCATACGCAAAGCCTCGTTCTCGGGCATGAGGTACGAGGGACGCGAAGTAGTCCCCGTCGGCAGCTGGCCGCAAAAGCCCGGCGTCATGAAAAGTAATTCAACGCAAAAGGGTTGCGCTCGACCGATAAATCCCTCTGAAAAGTATAGCCAGTCCCACGGCAATCGGGAAAAATGACCAACCGGAACCGGGTTTGTAATCTTCACGTAACAACGTGGAGCGAAAATCACGATTTGTCGCAGGATTTGCCGTCCGCGACCCGAAGGGCGAGCTTTTTCGGGTCATTCCCGGGAACGAGATTCATATCCCTGACCCTGACCCTGACGCCGCCATGAATAATGTGGAAGTATCCATCAACGGAGAGATACTACGCCGGCATGCGGTTCCAAGGGCGATGGTTTCGCGCTCGGCGCCGGTGACTGGGTACAGGTGCGCACGCTTGGAGGCGGCGGCTACGGCGATCCGAGTGAGCGCCCTCGCGAGCTCGTCCAGCGTGATCTGAGATGCGGTTACTTCAGCGAAGCGATCGCGGAGTCGGACTACGGCTATGTGCCCTGATGTCCCTCCCTGCGCCGTGACGTCTCGACGTTATCCTTACCGGGCACGGGTGAAATCAACCACCAGTAAGCGGGCACGAGCCACTGTCCCATGGGCCCCAGAGTTCCCAGTCCATCGGCGCTCCCGATCCGGACTCAGCGGGAACGCGCTGGCTCCTGTCCAGACGCCTGTACCAGGCGAGGCGCTGAAATTGTTCCAGCGCTGATTCCGATCCTACGTACAGACAACGACAGAGTGTGGCGTCGGCGTATACATAGTGGCGCACACCCGCGCACTGATGGGGCACGAGTCGGCGCTGTGCCATGCGCTCGAGCGCGGCGCGCTTTCCCGGTGTATCGGCGTAGCGCATCTGGAAACCCGTCGCCGAAAGCAGCTGATCAGTTGGGGGAGCCCGTTCGTTGAGCCCGCGTGCACAGGCGACGAGAACCATGACCGACAACACCACTGAGAGACGCCACATCATTCCGATTTATTAGACCGGATTCGGCGCTCAAATGTTGTCACCCGTCGCTGGCAAATTTTCCGTGGACTCCGGTAAAAAGTACTTAGCCGGCGTGTTTCCCGACCTTCGCCGGACGCAGCAGTGCGCTGAGCGGCACGGGTAGAAGCACTACCAGGGCCATGGTCAACATGGCCGACGCGAGCCCGAAACGGTCGCCGACGACTCCGAACGCAATGGGGCCCGCGATGGAGGCGGCACTGGCAACGGTATAGATTACCGCGAATCCGCGCGATCGCCTGTCGGGTCTGACGAGGTCACTCACGGTCGCGTAGGTTATGGACGATGAACCTTGCAGCGCGAGCCCGAGCACGGGCAACAGGACATATGCCAGCAAGGTGGGCGAAAGAAGAATCGCGATGATACCCGCGGCGCTGAGACACTCCACGATCGCCAGAGACCGCCTCACGCCGATACGCTCGGCCAGGTATCCGCAACCGAACTTGCCGAAGATGCCGCCGGCCAGCGTCAGTACCACCGCGAACGCAGCGAGGCTCGCCGGCACCTGCTTTTCGAGCATCAGAAATGCCAGGAACGTAAGGAAACCACTCTGCACGGCAATATCCAGGAATACGATGACCGAGAGGGCGGAAAAGCCGGTACGGTCACGGATCCCCCAGCCGACGATCCCGCCAGCGGCTTGCGCACGCGCTTCGCTCGAGGGGCGGCTGCCCGCCTGGAGGCGTCGCAGGATGAAGAACAGAGCGGCGGCCCCCAGCACCGCCGTCAGTCCGAATCCGACCACCACGCCCTGCCAGGCAATGCCCATACCGATGGCGAGACTGTAGAAGGCGGTAAAGGCAAGCTTGCCGATATCGCCGGCGGAATTGTAGGTGCCGAGCGCGGTACGCGCGCCAGCACCCTGGAAGGTGTTTGCGATGATTGCCGAGGAGAGCGCGTGCTGGAACGCCGCGCCGAAACCGGCGACGAACAGACTGACTGCGACCGCCATGACACCGGGCGCGACCGACAGCGCGAGATAGCCGCAGCCTGCGCAGAACAACCCGAACACGAGCAACGTTCGTTCCCCGAGGCGCTCGGACAGCATTCCGGAGGGGAGCTCGAACAGCGCCATCGCGCTGTTCTTGACGGCGCGAATGACACCGACCTGGGCGTAACTCAGACCGAACACCTCGGCCAGGGTCGGCAGGATGACGTAGAGTGCGGCGCTCAGTCCGTCCTGTACACCGTGGACTGCGCAGCTGGCTGCGAGGGTAAGTCTGCGCCTATGGAGCGCGTCCGTTTGCACCTTTGCACTGCTCCTTGGGTCGGGGGCTCTGCGTGGGGACCTGTTGCCGCGTAAAGTCACGTGCCCGGAACTCAACGCGGGTTGGACTAGCCGGCGCCCTCAAACGTGAAACGCAGTAGAGCGTGGTCGGAGAAACGCCGGACCCACTCTCCTTATCTCGGCGTCCGTGGCCAGCTCCGGTCAACCCTTGACCTCAACCGTCTGCCCAGCGGGTAACGTCGCCAGGTTCACACGCGAGGCAGCGACGACGTGATCGATGTCCGATGGCGGGTCGGTGCTACCGGGCCCGTTCCAAATCGGGTAGACCTGCCCCGGATGAGGCACGGTCACCAATACCCCAGGCCGCAACGGTCCCGTGAATCCACGCGAGAATTCCATGCGTTGCGTCACGAAGGCGGGAACGCGGCCGTGACGTTGCGGAAGAACTGAGAACCGTTCACTTCGTAAATGGCGAAGACGTCGTCGATTCGGGTGGCAACTTGCGCATGCGTCTCGCCCGGTCTTCTCGGTCCAAAGAACTCGACATTCCACGAACACACGCTGAACGCCACGGAACCTCCGGCAGAGGACTGAACTCTTTACGATTATGGCACCCGGTCGGATCCGGCGTCCATCGCCAAGGCCCTGTAGGTGTGGGGTCTGCTCCGCGGGCCGTGAAGGGTTGGTAAATTCTGGACACCCATGAATTGCCTGGGCGTCATTGGTCCAAGGACCAAAACTATCGGGACGAATCCCTATGGAAGCTCAGGCATCAGTGACGAATCTTGGGTGTCCAGAAATCGCGTGCGGAACATATCGCGGAACATGGGTGGCGCTGCGCTCGACGCGGGGGCGAACGTCAGCCTCGAGTCAGGAAGAACAGGCGATTCCGACTCGCAGTGAGGCACCGGGCGTGCCGCCCCAGAAAAGATCGACCGACTCAAACGGCATTTTAAGAACGAACTAGACCGCCTGAAGCCCGTGTTCTCAGAGATCGTCGAGATCGACGTTAGGCGCGTCGACCGTCTTCGAGCAGACGACCTTGATGGCGCCGCCGCGCTTGACCTCTTTGTACTCAGCATTGTCGATCTGACATCCGGAATCCACAAGCGCATTAAGGAATGCGGACGCATTGATGTGCGCGCCGGGCGCCTGGATATATTCCTGGCGCTTTGCCGACACTGGCGCGGCCGCAGCCGTAGTCGTGGCCGGAATCGTGGCGGAAGTCGTAGCCGGAATCGTGGCGGAAGTCGTAGCCGTAGTCGTGGTCGGAGTCGTAACGGGGGCCGGAGCGGCGGTCACGGGCTCGTCATTGGTGCCGCCAAAGCCGCAACCGGTAAGCATGGCTGCCGCGAGGGCGAAGATGGCCAGTTTGAGTGTTTTCATGGTGAGTTTCCTCGTCGGTTGGTTGGGTGTATGTCGGGATACCCCCCGCCGCC
>CAXMNG010000374.1:0-3258 GCA_964194585.1 Salibacteraceae bacterium
GCCGGAGTGGACGAAGATTGCCTCCGGCGCCTGCGCGACGGTCTGAACGAGGCCTTCGCAGATCCGCGCCTCGCCGATGTTCGGGATGCCCTTATGCTTACGGGCGTGCAGGTTCTAGGTTACGACGCCTATCAGCGCATCGATGACATGGAGGATTCGGCGCACGCCGCGGGCTACGCGGAGATACACTGACTGTATCCGCAGGAAAGCGGATCGTTTTGCTATTCACTGTCCGGCGACCTACGATGGATAGAACGTGCTGACGACTCATTAATATGACCCCCGAGCTCGCCCAGGCCATCTGCCAGTTTCCCGACCGGCTGCATCCGGTCAGTCAACAGTTCTTCGAGCGCTTCGTTCAGGGATTCATGACCACGGCGGATTTCATGCGATTTTTCTCACTGCCGAATTCCGACTACATCGAGCTGGGCCAATGCTTCATGCAGGTGATGACGGGCTGACTGTCGTTCTGTGACGCGGCCCCTCCAAGTTCGCCCCGCTGTGATCTCCATTGATGGCAAATCTCTGACGCTGGCGCAGTTTCGCGCCGTCGTGCACGAGGGCGCCGCCTGCAGCCTGGCCGACGCCGCCCGTCGAGGTGTCGACGCCGGGCGGCGCACCGTCGAGGAAACCGTTCGCCGTGGTGACGCCACTTACGGCGTCAACACCGGCTTCGGCAATCTGGCCACAGTCAGAATCGAGGAGAAGAACCTCGCGCTACTCCAGGAGCGCCTGATCCTCAGTCATTGTGCCGGGGTCGGCGAGCCGCTGCCGGATGCCGCCGTGCGCGGCATGCTGTTGCTGCGCGCCAATACCCTGGCACGGGGACATTCCGGCGTGCGTCCGCTGATTATCGAAACCTTACTGGAGCTACTGAATGCCGGCGTCCTGCCGTCGGTTCCCAGTCGTGGCTCGGTGGGTGCCAGTGGAGATCTCGCGCCGCTGGCGCATCTTGCGTTGCCGCTGCTTGGCAAGGGTGAGGTGCGCATCGACGGTGAGGCGTTGCCGGCCGCCCAAGGTCTCGAGCATGCCGGTCTCACGCCCTTGACCCTCGGACCCAAGGAAGGACTGGCGCTCATCAACGGCACCCAGGCAATGACCTCGTTGCTGGCGCTGTCGGTGCTCGCGTGCCGGCGACTGGTACGCATTGCGGATCTCGTCGCTGCTATGGCCACGGACGCGTTACGCGGCACGGATTCCGCCTTCGATGCGCGCCTGCATGCCTTGCGTCCACACCCGGGTCAACGCGCCAGCGCCGCCAACATCTGGCAGTTGATGCAGGGCTCCGGTATTCGCGACTCGCACCGCCAAGGAGACGTTCGTGTGCAAGATTCCTATAGCGTGCGCTGCGCGCCCCAGGTGCATGGAGCGGTGCGCGATCTTCTTTTCGACGTGGAAACAAAGCTCGTCATCGAGATGAACTCGGTAACGGACAACCCGCTCATTTTTCCCGAGGAAGGGGATGTCGTCTCCGGTGGTAACTTCCACGGTGAGCCTATGGCGATCGCCGCCGATGTGCTGGCCATCGGTGTATCGGAGCTCGGATCCATCAGTGAGCGGCGCATCGAGAAACTTACCAATACCGCATTTTCGGGCTTGCCCCCGTTCCTCACGCAAGATGCCGGCCTCAACTCCGGGTTCATGATGGCTCAGGTTACGGCGGCGGCTCTGGCGAGCGAGAACAAGACCTTCTGCCACCCGGCGTCGGTGGATTCCATCCCCACTTCGGCCGACAAGGAGGATCACGTGTCCATGGGCATGGGTGCAGCGCTCAAGCTGCAACCTCTGGTGGACAACACCTACCGCATCCTCGCCATCGAGCTGATGGCGGCTGCCCAGGGGATCGACCTGCTGCGCCCTCTGCGGTCCAGCGAAACCATCGAGGCGCTGCACGAAGCGTTTCGCCGTAGCGTTCCGGTGTTGAAGGAAGACCGTGAAATGGCGACGGACTTGAATGCCGCGCGTGAATTCCTCGACGACATTGACGAGTTTCTGAATAACCTCTTGTAGGTTGGGCTGAGCTTGCGAAGCCCAACATCGCGGCCGGCACGTTGGGCTTCGCAATCTCAGCCCAACCTACAGTGCTACGGTACTGCAGTAGCAGCGGGCTCCTCAATATTTTCGTCACTCAGCACGATCTTGCCGATGTGCTGACTGCTTTCCATCAACCGATGGGCCTCGCTGGCCTGCGCCAACGGGAATGTAGCGTGGATGATGGGGCGTACTTTGCCCGACTTCAGAAGCGGCCAGACTTTTTCCCGCAGGGAGTGTGCAATCATCGCCTTCTGCGCGACCGTACGTGGCCGCAAGGTCGATCCCGTCAGCGTAAGGCGTTTCAGCATGATCGGCAGGAGGTTCATTTCGACTTTCGCTCCGCCCTGCAGCGCGATTTGCACGATGCGTCCTTCCACCGCCAGGGACTCGAGGTTTCGCGGCAGGTAGTCGCCGCCGACCATGTCCAGGATCACGTCTACCCCGCGCTCTTTGGTGAGCTCTGAAATGCGCTCCACGAAGTCCTCATCGCGATAGTTGATGGCGGCGTCCGCACCGAGCTCCAGGCAGGCCTGGCACTTCTCCTCGCTGCCCGCCGTGACGTAAATCGTCGCACCGAAGGCCTTGGCGAGCTGAATGGCGGTGGTGCCGATGCCGCTGGATCCGCCGTGCACCAGCAACGACTCGCCGCTCGTGAGGCACCCGCGATCGAAAACATTGGTCCAGACGGTGAAAAATGTCTCGGGAAGCGCGGCTGCCTGCACGGTGCTCAAAGCTTCGGGTACCGGCAGGCAGAGTGATGCCGGCGCCACGCAATACTCGGCATAGCCGCCGCCGATGACCAATGCGCACACGGCATCGCCTTCCTGCACGCCGCTGGCATCGGGGCCGAGGGCCGCCACCGTGCCGGCAACTTCGAGCCCGGGGATGTCGGGGGCGCCGGGTGGCGGCGGATACAGCCCGAGGCGCTGCATGACGTCGGGTCGGTTGACGCCTGCGGCAAGAACCTTGATCAGAACTTCGCCGTCGCCGGGTTCGGGAACAGGGAAATCACTGATGCGTAGGACTTCCGGCCCGCCTGCCTCGGCGATCTCGATGGCTTGCATTGTCGTTGGAATGTTTTCGCTCATCGTTGTCTCCGAATCACTACTTTCCCGAGCCTTCCAGGCCCCGCGCCACGATGGGCGGATTATCGAACCCCGGCTTGCCGTAGCGCAGCGGTGCTTCGTCCAAGGTCGTCACGCGGCCGCCGGCGGCAGCCAGCAC
>CAXMNG010000375.1:0-27619 GCA_964194585.1 Salibacteraceae bacterium
CACGACCAGGCCCGCCACGATCTGCGTCTCTCCGGACCGCGCCCGAAGGTCGGAAAGTCGCACGCTGGTAAAGCGATCCAGCTCAGTCTCGAAACGCGCGATCGGATGCCCCGAGAGGTATAGTCCTAGGGTATCTTTCTCTCCGGCCAGTCGCTCCTCGTCAGCCCAATCGGGCACCTGACTGAATCGGTTCTGTTCATCGCCGGAAGCGACCGCTCCGCCAAACATGTCGTTCTGGCCAGTCGTTTGATCGCGGTCATGCTGCTCCGCCGTCTGCAACGCAAGGGTCAACGATGCTACCATCGATGCGCGACCGGGACCGAGCTCGTCCAGGGCGCCCGATCGTATCAGTGCCTCGATGACCCGCCGATTTGCCTTGCGAGTATCCACCCGGCGGCAGAAATCGAACAGATCCTCAAACCGGCCGTTCGCGGCCCGCTCGTCGATGACAGACTCGATGGCCGCCTCGCCGGCGCCCTTTATCGCACCGAGGCCATAGCGAATCGCGTCGTCGCCCTCTACCGTGAACCCAAACGCGCATCGATTGATGTCGGGCGGCTCGACACGCAGGCCACGTGCGCGGCATTCATCGATAAAAATGACAATCTTGTCGGTATTGTCCATATCGGCCGACAGAACGGCCGCCATGAAATCCGCCGGATAGTGAGCCTTCAGCCAGGCAGTCTGGTAAGCGATCAGGGCATAGGCCGTGGAATGCGCCTTGTTGAATCCGTATCCGGCAAATTTCTCCATGAGGTCGAATATAAACGTGGCTGTCGCTTCTTCTACTCCCCTCGCGGTAGCGCCGTCCACGAATACCTGACGCTGCTTAGCCATCTCCTCCGGCTTTTTCTTTCCCATGGCGCTTCGCAGGATATCGGCGCCGCCCAGCGTGTAGCCCGCTAGCGCTTGCGCGATCTGCATGACCTGCTCCTGGTAGAGAATAACGCCGTAAGTGGACTCGAGGATGTGCGCCAGATCGGCGTGCAGGTATTCCACGGTTGCCCGCCCCTGCTTGCGTTCGATGAAATCATCCACCATGCCCGACTGCAGCGGGCCCGGCCGAAACAGCGCAACGAGAGCGACGACATCAGCGAATCGATCCGGTTGCAGCCGACGGATCAAGTCCTTCATTCCACGCGATTCGAGCTGGAACACAGCGGTGGTCGCACCGGATTTGATGAGCTCGTAAGAATCGGCGTCATCGGTGGGAATGGCGCCGATATCAAGACACTCTTCACCTTCCTGCCGCCGCCGTTCGTTGATAGTCCGTAGCGCCGTGTCGATGATGGTCAACGTGCGCAGGCCGAGAAAGTCGAACTTGACCAGGCCCATGGCGGCCACGTCGTTCATATCGAGCTGGGTGACCAGGCTGGTCGAATTCTGCTCACAATAGAGCGGCGTAAAGTTCGTCAGAGCGCTCGGCGCGATGACGACGCCACCCGCATGCCGCCCCGCATTGCGGGCCAGTCCCTCGAGCTTGCGCGCCAGATCCATGAGGGTACGGACTTCGTCCTCTTCTTCGTACCGGGTGCGGAGCGGCTCCTCGGCAAGCGCCCGCTCCAGTGTTATTCCGATTTCGAAGGGAATGAGTTTGGCGAGCTGATCCACGAATCCGTATGGGTGACCGAGCACTCTGCCCACATCACGTACCACCGCCTTTGCCGCCATAGTGCCGAAGGTGATGATCTGCGCGACACGCTCGCCTTGCTCTCCGCCGCGGTCGTAGCGCTGCACTACGTATTCGATGACCCGGTCGCGGCCGTTCATGCAGAAATCAATATCGAAGTCCGGAAGGGAAATGCGTTCGGGATTCAGAAATCGCTCGAAGAGAAGATCATACTCGATTGGATCCAGATCGGTGATGCCGAGCGAATATGCAACCAGTGAGCCCGCACCAGATCCTCTGCCCGGCCCCACGGGAATTCCCTGCTCACGGGACCAGCGAATGAAATCTGCCACGATGAGAAAATAGCCTGCGAAACCCATTTTCGTAATGACATCGAGTTCGCGATCGAGACGTTGCTCGTACACGCGGCGGCTATCTGAAGAACTTTCGGTGCTCGCCCGTACGCCTGAGGCGAATCGCTTTTGCAGGCCGGACCGGGACTCGTCTATCAAGTAACGGTCAAGATCCGCTCCTTCGGGAAGGGGAAACTCGGGAAGAAAATCCTTGCCGAGCTCCAGCTCCACACTACAACGGCGTGCGATCTCGACGCTGTTCTCGATGGCTTCCGGAATGTCGTCGAACAGTGCCGACATCTCCTCCGGTGTGCGCAGGTACTGCTGCGAGCTGTAGGCCCTGGGCCGGCGCGGGTCGCCGAGAGTTCGTCCTTCGTGGATACAAACACGCGCCTCGTGTGCCTCGAAATCCTCGCTGTCGATGAACCGGACGTCATTCGTAGCTACCACCGGGACGCTCAGTCCAGCCGCCAAATCCACCGAAGTTTGAATGTGATGTTCTTCCGCTTCGCGGCCGATTCGCTGCAGCTCGATGTAGTAGCGATCGGGAAACAACGTGAGCCATCTCTTCAAACGCCGCTCGGCATCGCGTGCACGACCGGCGATGATCAACTGCCCGACATCTCCGACAACACCGGCGGAGAGCGCAATCAAGCCATCAACATTGCCTTCGAGCCAGTCGTGCCGCAACATCGGCACGCCTCGCGCCTGGCCTTCGGAATAGCTTCGGGTTACCAGTCTGCTGAGAGAACGGTACCCGTCGTCAGTCTGGCAAAGCAATACGAGACGGGACGGTTGATCGAGCACCTCGTCGCCGCACATCCACACGTCTACGCCGATGATCGGTTTGATTCCGGCCGTTTGGGCCGCACGATAGAACTTTACCAAGGAGAAAAGATTGCTCTGCTCGGTGACAGCACAAGCTGGCATGCCCGCCGCAGCCACGGCTTCTACCAGTGAGGGAACGCGTACGATGCCATCGACCAGCGAGTACTCGGAGTGCAGATGAAGATGAACGAACGGGCGGCTCACGGATTGCGCCTTCCGCCGGGCTTCACTGAACTCGCTTCGATGACCAATCGAACCGGCGCAAAGCTGCGCCGGTGGAACGGGCATGGACCATGCTGGCGTAGTGCCTCGCGATGCTCAACCGTTGGATAACCTTTGTGCCGCTTGAATCCATACTGTGGGTAGCGGCGATCCAGCTGCACCATCTCGGCATCGCGCGTTACTTTGGCGAGTATCGATGCGGCGCTGATGGATGCGACGCGTCTGTCTCCACCCACAACCGCCTCCACGCTACATGGCAATCGGGGACAATGCAGCCCGTCGACCAGCACGTGCCGGGGAGGGGTCGGCAGGCCCGCGACCGCGCGCGCCATGGCCAGCAGCGTGGCCTGAAGAATGTTGATGCGATCGATATCGCTGGCGTCGGCGCGCCCCACGCTCCAAGCGACGGCGCGTTCGCGGATGAGTACCGCGAGCTGCTCCCTGCGGGTGGCACTCAGCTGCTTCGAATCACGCAGGCCATCGATGGGAAAACGCGGGTTGAGCACTACGGCGGCAGCCACTACAGATCCCGCCAATGGTCCCCGCCCTGCCTCGTCGACGCCGGCTATCAGCTCGTAGTCAACCATACCGTTCGCAAACGTCTGTCCACTTGGGCCACTACGGTCCACCCTGGGGCACCCCCATGACATCCAGCACCGCGTCCGCCGCGCGCTCGTCGGCGTGATTCCTCAGAATACCGTGTATTCGCCGAAACTCCTCCTTGAGGGCGTCGGCACGCTTTGGATCTTCCAGAAACTGGAGCAACGCGGCACCGAGTTTCTCGGGCTCGGCATCGTCCTGTAACAGCTCCGGTACCACGGCCCTGCCGGCAAGAAGGTTTGGTAGACCCGCAAAGGGTACTTTTACCACCCTGTTGGCAATCCACCAGCTCAACCGACCCAACCGATAGGTGATGACCATGGGACGCTTGAGAAGCAAGGCCTCCAACGACGCCGTGCCCGACGCCAGTAGAACCGCATCGGAGGCCACCATCGCGGCGCGCGCGTTTCCTTCGAGCAACTGCATTTCGGGACGGTCGGGACACGCGGAAAGTGCCGCTTCGAATCGATCGCGCACCTGGTCGTTGACCAGCGGCACCACGAATCGAACCCCGGGGCGCCGCCCGATCAGCCAACGCGCAGCCCCAATCATGGGGCCAGCCAGCAGCGACACCTCGGTGAGCCTGCTGCCCGGCAATATAGCTACTACTTCGGCCTCCGGCCCTAGCCCGAGCTCGGTGCGCGCCGCGGCCTGGTCGGGCGATTCCGGGATGATGTCGGCGAGCGGGTGACCAACGAAACGCGCCCTGATTCCTCGCTCACGGAAGAACTTCTCTTCAAATGGAAACAGCGTAAGCATCATGTCGACGGCGCGGCGAATCTTGGGCAGGCGGTATCTCCTCCACGCCCAGACTTGTGGGCTCGCATAGTGAACGGTCGGGATGCCGGCCCGGCGAAGTGCAAGCTCCAGAGACAGGTTGAAGTCGGGCGCATCGACCCCCACGAACACATCCGGCGGATCATCGATGAAGCGCTTGGTAAGCCTCCGGCGCACGCCACGCAACTCCCGGTAACGGCGAAATGTTTCCAGCAGGCCGATGACCGCCAGCCTTTCCATGGGATACAGGACCTCACAACCAGCGCCGATCATCCGCGGTCCGGCGACTCCTTCGAATCGCGCCTGGGGATAACGGGCGGTCAGGGCTCGAATCAGCCCGCCACCCAGAAGATCACCCGAGGCCTCCCCGGCAATAATGGCAATACGCAATGTCGGTTGCTTACACGCTGATCAGGCAGTTGTCGGCAGGCGCCAGCCGGCTCGGGTTTCTACCTGACGATACCTCTCGTAGAAGTTCTGATGAACTCCGCCATAGCCTGGGTCTCCGGCGATCGCGCCCCCAAACGATCGAGCTGCGCCGCCGCCGCTTCCGCCTTGAGTCCGCTCCTGTATACGGCCTTGTAGGCTTTGCGCAGCGATTGAAGGGTAGCGCTGTCGAAGCCGTGCCGTTTGAGTCCCTCGCTGTTCAGACCACGGGGACTCGCCGGTTGACCGGCGACTAAAACATACGGCGGAACATCCTTTCCGATTGCCGTCCCCATCGCGGAGAAGCTGTGCGTGCCAAGAGCGCAGAATTGATGCACGAGGGTGAATCCACCCAGAACGGCGTGATCCCCGATGGTCACGTGGCCGGCGAGCGTGGCGTTGTTGGCCATGATGATGCCGTTCCCGACCTGGCAATCATGGGCGATGTGTACGTAAGCCATGATCCAATTGTCGTTGCCGACACGGGTGACGCCACCGCCATGCTTGGTGCCGCGATTGAAGGTGCAATACTCTCTTATCGTGTTGCGGTCACCTATCTCCAGTGACGACAATTCACCTCCGTACTTTTTGTCCTGTGAAATATCACCGATGGAGTTGAACTGAAAGATCCTGTTTTCCCGGCCGATGCGAGTGGGTCCGTTTATGACCACGTGGGGGCCGATCCACGTACCCTCCCCTATCTCGACATCACTTCCGATGACAGAATAAGGCCCGATACTTACGCCGATCGCGATTTTCGCCGACTCATCAACAAGTGCCGTGGAATGAATCAAGCGTCGATTTCCCTCATCGCGCCCATCAGATCCCCACTTGCCACGACATCGCCGGCCACCGTTGCCTCGGAGCGGAGTTTCCAGATGCCTCTGGACGACCGCAGCAGATTGACTTCGATACGCAGCTGATCGCCGGGTACGACCGGTCGCCGGAATCTCGCACCATCTATGCCCACGAAATAGTAGACGGATTTTTCGCTGGGAAGCTTGTCCATGCTTCGCAGCACCAGTATTCCCGTCGCCTGCGCCATTGCTTCCAGGATGATCACGGCCGGCATTACCGGCCGATTGGGGAAATGCCCTTGGAAATAAGACTCGTTGTAAGAAACGTTCTTGAGCGCGATCAACGATTCTCCGTGATGAAATTCCACGACTCTGTCGATCAGCAGCATCGGATACCGGTGCGGCAAGTATTTCATAATCTCGCCGATGTCCATTTCCGCCATACTATGTTCCCCTTCGCTCAACCTTCATCGAGCTTTTTCTCAAGGTCCTTGAGGCGCTTTGCCATCTCGTCGAGTTGGCGCAAACGCACGATATTTTTACGCCAGGTGCGATTGTCCTGGATCGGCATACCGGAAGAGTAGAGGCCCGGCTCGGATATCGATTTAGACACCGCGGATGTTGCCGTCAGATGCACGTCATCGGCAAGTTCCAGATGACCGGCAACGGAAGCTGCGCCGCCGATGGTGCAGCGCTTTCCAATCGTTGCGCTACCGCCGATTGCCACGCCTGCGGCGATGGCGGTATGGGCACCGATGCGAACGTTGTGCCCGATCTGGATAAGGTTGTCGAGCTTGACGCCCTCCTCGATGACGGTGTCCCCGAGTGCCCCGCGATCGATGGTGGTATTGGCGCCGACTTCCACGTCGTCGGCAATCACCACCGCGCCGAGTTGGGGGACCTTGACCCACACGCCGCCGTTATTGGCGATGCCGAAACCGTCGGCACCGATGACGACCCCGGGATGCAGCAGGGCGCGGTCTCCGATGCGCACATGGTGGCAGATGGTCACGTTGGCCTTCAGGGTGCAGTCGTCGCCAATCGTGGCGCCGCGACCGATGACGCAACCCGGTCCGATGTGGCTACGCGCACCCACGCTCGCCTGGTTCTCCACCACGGCCTGGGGTCCGATGCAGGCACTGGCATCCACCGTAGCCCTGTCGCTTACGTAGGCGCTGGGATGAATGCCGGCGAGCACGGGTTGCTCGGGCGCAAGCAGCGCCGCGACCCGGGCATAGCCCAGATAGGGGTTAGAGACCACCAGCGCCGACACCGGGCAGGACGACAAGAATTCGGCTTCGAGTATGACCGCGGATGCGCGGGTGGTGAGAAGCTGAGACCGGTAACGACGATTAGCCAGAAAGCTGATACCGCCCGGTTCGGCATCGGCGAGCGTCGCCACACGGTCGATGCGACAATTCTCATCGCCATGCACTTGCGCACCGAGCTCTTCGGCGATGTCCCGCAGCGAATAGCCCAACCCGCGGCTCCCTGTATGGTGGTGGCTTTCCGGGCTCAAGCCGTCCGCCAGGCTGTACGCGCTCCCATCACTGACTGCTGCTTTTGAAGTCCGCACGCAGGCGCTCGAGAATCTTGTCGGTGATGTCCACGCGTTTGCCGGCAAATATCACTCCCTCCGAGACGATCAGGTCGTATTTTTCCGCCTTCGCGAATTTCTGAATCACTTCCCTGGCCGTCTGCTGAATCTTGCTGAGTTCCTGGCTGCGGCGCAGATTGAGGTCCTCGCGGAATTCGTCCTGGGCCCGCCGGAGCTCGCGCTTGGAGGCCCGAATGTCCGTCTCCTTGCGCTGGCGCTCGACCTCGGACAAGACTGCCGCATTCTTCACCAGGCGGTCCTCGAGACTCCGGACTTCCTTCTGCTGCTGCAGCAACTCCCTGTCCCTGGGGGCAAACTCCTTCTCTATGCTATTTCTGGCCTCTTCCGACTGAGGCGCAAGCTCCATTACCTTACGCACGTCAACGAATCCGACCTTGACCTCGGCGGCAGCCGCCTGTGCAGCCAACATGCCCACGGCCAAGACCAACCCGGCGCGCACGAGGCCTCCCAATCGCAATTGCATCAAGTAACGCATGTCTAAAAGGCTGTTCCCAGAGTAAATTGAAAATTCTGAACATCGTCACCCGTCTGGTCATTGAACGGCCATCCAAGGCTGATGGTCAATGGTCCGAATGGCGAAATCCAGATGCCCGAAACGCCGGCCGAGGCACGCAACTCCCCGAGATCGAAGTTCTGCCCCGGTCCGAACACGTTCCCGGCGTCCACGAACGTGGTGATTCTAAATGCTTTCGAGTCACGAATAAATGGTAGCGGCAGAATGAGCTCCAGGGTGCCCGTCAGCTTGCGGTCGCCGCCGATGGGCTGGCCGTTCGAATCACGAGGACCCAGGGTATTGGCCTCATAGGCACGCACGGATCGGATACCGCCGGCAAAATAATTCTTGGTCAGTGGAAGGTTCTGGGTGTCACCGTAGCCATCGCCATAACCGAGTTCCGTATCGAAACGAATCGCAAAAAGTCTGGTGAGGTCGATAATTTGCTGGTATCGGAAATTGAGCTTGTAAAAAGTAAGGTCCCCGCCCGGAGTCGCCACCTCAGCGACGAACGAGGTAAGCGAGCCTTTCGTCGGCAGCAGAAAACTGTCGCGGGTATCGTTCGCCCAACCGGCCGATAACGTGTACGTGACGTATTCACCCCCGGTCTCAGTCTCGAAGGCCAATACCTCGTCGGATGGGTTGGCGCCAGCCTCGAACTCGGTGCGCTGCGGATTGATCGACAGGTCCACCGTATTGAACTCCGAGATGGGAATTCCGGTACCGATTCTGAAGCCCAGCTCATCGAGATTATAGTCGGCGAGATTCGCGTTCCCTGCGTTAATCTTGCGTAGGTAGGCGTCCACAGAAAGACTGACGGTATCTTTGGTAATATAAGGGTCCCGCCAGCCGACGGCGAAGGTCCGGGTGATGTCGCTGTTGTTGAACGTGGCACTCACCCGAGTTCCGGTGCCAAGGAAGTTTTCCTGAGTCAGTCCGATGTTAATCGTGATCCCGGCGACCTGTGAGAATCCAGCGCCGATCACCAGGCTGCCGGAAGATTGTTCTTTGACCGAAAAATTGACATCTACCTGGTCCGTAGTGCCAGGAACGGCCGGCGTTTCGACATTGACGTCCTCGAAAAATCCCAGGCGCTCCAGACGCTCCTTGGATCGCTCGATGGCACCGGTGGAAATCCAGCCACCTTCCAGCTGTCGCATTTCCCGGCGCAGCACCTTGTCTTCCGTTGTCGTATTTCCCTTGAAATTGATGCGTCGCACATATACCCGTTTGCCGGGATCGAGAAAGAACGTCAAATCAACATGCTTTTTCTCGTCATCGATTTCCGGGACCGCATTGATATTGGCAAATGCATACCCCTCATTGCCGAGCCAGTCGCTGATATTGGCGCTGGTTTCCGTAATTTTCTGTCGAGAAAAAATATCTCCATGTTCAACTACGACAAGACCGAACAACTCCTCTTGTGGCACCAGAATCTCACCCGCCATGCGGATCTCGCTTATAGTGAACTGATCTCCCTCCGAAATGTTGATCGTGACATAGACATCCTTCTTATCTGGCGTTATGGAAACTTGCGTCGACTCGATATTGAAGTTGATGTAACCGCTGTCGAGATAGAAAGAACGCAACGTCTCCAAGTCGGCGGACAATTTCTGCTTGGAATACTGATCGTTGCTGGTGATCCACGACCAGAACCCCGTAGTCCCCAGATTGAATAGATCAACCAGATCATCATCATCGTACACGATATTGCCGACGATATTGATCTGCTTGATGGTCGCAACTGCTCCCTCCGAGATATCAAAAGATACACCGACACGGTTTCGTTCCAGAGGAGTAATGGTGCTCTTGATTTTGACACCATATTTACCCACCGCGAAGTACGTGCGCCGAAGCTCCTGTTCAACCTGGTCGAAGGTCGAACGATTGAATACGCGGCCCTGGGCAAAACCTTCTTGCGCCAGGGATTCCAGAAGATTTTCCGAGCTGAGTTCCTTGTTACCCGAGATCTCGATGTTGGCGATGGACGGCCGCTCGTGCAGGAAAATAACCAGCGCGTCCCCTTCTTTCTCAATGCGTACGTCGCGGAAAAAACCGGTCTTGTAGAGCGCACGCAGCGCCTCACCGGTACGCTTTGGATCGACGCGATCACCGACTTTTATGGGCAGGTAATTGAAAACAGTACCGGCGGAGATCCGCTGCAGCCCTTCCAGTCTGATGTCCGTGACGACGAAGGGCTCGGCGGCGATGGATGCGGATGCGAAACAGACGACGACGATAAAAAGGCAGGCGCGTGCGAATCGAGTTGCATGCATTGTAGTTGTTATGTCGTTACAAGCAGCTCCAGATCCAGGCGCGAGCAATCACCCCAACTTGCTCGCGCACGGACCCGGTATTTCAGCCGGCCGTCACCCGAAGATGCGTGCCAGATCATTATAGAATGCAAGCCCCATCAAGCCGACGAGCATCGCAATCCCCAGGCGCTGCCCCAGAAATTGCGCCTCCTCGGAAACCGGGCGCCCGATGATGGATTCTATCAGGTAATAGAACAGGTGACCCCCGTCGAGGATCGGAATTGGAAGGAGGTTGAGAATTCCGAGGCTGACACTGACGATGGCGAGAAATTCCAGGAAGCGAGTGATGCCGGCTTCGGCCGAAAATCCCGCGTACTGGGCGATACTGATGGGGCCGCTGAGATGCTTGACGGAAATCTCCAGCGTCACCATTTTCCACAGCATGCGCAGGGTCAGAATCGACATGTCCCAGGTCTTGACCGTGGCCTTGGAGAGTGCGGTCCACGGGGCATAGCGCACCGTCGCATAGTAGTCCCCGGTATCGGTATCGGGCGGCGTCACGCCCGCGCCAATACGCCCGTAGCCGGGGCCGTCGGCCCCATCCGCCCCATCATCCGCCAGGACCACTGCCGGGCGCACCATCAGGGTGACGGTCGCGCGATCACGCGCCACTTGCATCTCGACGGTCTGCTCCGGATGAGCGCGGATGAATTCCACGAACTCCCGCCATGAGCCGATCTCGTCGCCATCCAGCGCCAACACCCGATCGCCGCGCCGCAGCCCCCCGCGATCGGCCGGTCCGCCCGCTTCCACTTCGCCGATGATGGGTGGAATGGTCGGTCGTTTCGGCGCCAGGCCGAGGGCCTCGAAGAGCCGCCCGCGGCTGAACTCATCGACCCCCATGCCCTGAAGATCCAGAGTGATCGTGCGAAGCACGGCGTCGGGCTCCTCGATCTCCAATGTCAGAGTGCCGTCCCTGAGAGTCGCGCCGATGATCGCCTCCACCACGCTCTGCCAGGTGCGCGTATCGCGCCCGTCGATGGCGACGATTCTTTGCTCGGCGCCCAGGCCTGCAGCCGCCGCCAAGCCGTTGGGATCCACCTCACCGATGACCGGCTTGAGTCCCCCGATACCGATGACGAACGTGAGCCAGTAGGCGAAGATCGCGAACAGAAAGTTGAATGCCGGACCGGCCACCACGATGGCGATACGCTTCCACAGGGGCTGGCAATTGAAGGCCCGGTGGCGCTCGTGCTCGGCGACCTCGCCCTCGCTCTCGTCGAGCATTTTCACGTAGCCGCCCAGGGGGATCGCCGCGATCACGTACTCGGTCTGATCGGCACCGGCACGCCGGCTCCACAGCGTGCGCCCGAAGCCCACCGAGAATCTGAGCACTTTGACGCCGACACGGCGCGCCACCCAGAAATGACCGAACTCGTGCACGGTCACCAACACGCCGATGGCGAGGATAAACCAGAGAATGGACGACAATACGGACATCGGGACTCCTGAAGTCAGCCTTGAACACGGTTTGCGCCGGGGCGCTGGTGAGTTCTACTCGAACAATTGGGCAAAATTCCGTTCGTCATGCCGCCAGACGCGCGACCTGCTCGAAGGCCCGTCGCCGTGCGGCGGCGTCGATGGCCAGCACCTCGTCGAGGCTTTCCGGTTCGCCGCCAGGCTGGCCGTCGAGGGCGGATTCCAAAACCCCGGCAATATCCGTGAAGCGAATATTTCCGTCAAGGAACGACGTCACGGCGACCTCGTTGGCCGCATTCAGGGTAGCGCTGGCGGCGCCGCCGGCAGCGGCGGCCTCGAAACCGAGGCGCAGGCAGGGGAATCGCTGCATGTCCGCTTCCTCGAAGCTGAGCCCGCCGATGGCTGTCAGATCCAGGCCATCGACGCCGGATCCCATGCGCTCGGGCCAGCTGAGCGCATGGGCGATGGGAGTGCGCATGTCCGGATTACCGAGTTGTGCCAAAACGGAGCCATCGTCGTACTCGACCATGGAATGTACGATGCTCTGCGGATGCACGACCACGCGCAGGCGTTCCGGGGTCGTATCGAACAGCCAGCAGGCCTCGATGACCTCCAGGCCCTTGTTCATCATGGTGGCCGAGTCCACGGATATCTTCCGGCCCATGACCCAGTTGGGGTGGGCACAGGCCTGCTCCGGTGTGACCCTGGCGAGCTCTGCCGGGGAGGATTCCCGAAACGGGCCGCCAGAGGCCGTGAGCAGAATCCGCCGGATACCGGCCGCATCCAATCCGCCATGGTGGTTCGGCGGCATGCACTGGAAAATGGCGTTGTGCTCGCTGTCGATGGGGAGCAACTCGGCACCGTTGTCGCGCACGGCTTCGAGAAACAAGCGCCCCGACATGACCAGCGCTTCCTTGTTCGCTAATAACACGCGCTTGCCGGCGCGCGCAGCCGCCAGCGATGGCAGCAGACCGGCGGCACCGACGATGCCGGCCATGACGAAATCCACTTCCGCGCTCCCCGACACCTGCTCCAGGCCGGACAGACCATCGAGGATTTCCGTGTTCTTGCACTGGCCCTTCAGACGCTCGCGCAAACGCCTGGCACCCTCGACGTCGGCCATGACCGCGAAGCGCGGCTGCCACGCGATGCATTGCTCCGCGAGCCGCTGGTCGTTGGTATTCGCCGTCAACGCGAACACCTCGAAGCGGTCAGAATTGCGGGCCACCACGTCCAGGGTATTCAGACCGATGGTGCCCGTGGAACCGAGAATCGTGAGCCTTTTCACAGCGCGCTGCCCTGCCAGAAGCAGCCGAGCACGAAAATCGGCGCGGCCGCGGAATAACTGTCGATTCTGTCCAGTATACCGCCGTGACCCGGGACAATGCTGCCACTGTCCTTCAATCCGGCGCGGCGTTTGAAGACACTCTCGGTCAGATCTCCGAGGATGGATACCAGTGCAGTGATCAGGCTCAGGACAACGAAGCCCGGCAGCGGGACGGATCCCAAAGCCAAGCCGGCGACGATGGCGAATATGGCTGCCGCCAGAAGAGCTCCCGCCACGCCTTCCAGCGACTTTCCGGGACTGACATTGGACGCGAGCCGGCGGCTTCCCAGGCGCCCGCCGACGAAAAATGCGGCACTATCGACGGTAGAGATGAGAAACACCAGATACAACACCAGCCACGGCCCCGACGCGGCCACCGAATGCAGGTGCACCACAGCGGCCCAGGAGGGCACGAGTATCAGCCAACCCGCTATCAGGCGCACCAGCGGGTAGTTCATGGCGTCCACCGTCTGGCCCTGCTGAAAGCGCACCACCCAGGCGAGCGCCACCAGCCACCACACCAGCCCCGCCAACAAAACCGCCCAGGCGCCCCCCTTGCTCTGCAGGATCCAGCCGGTGCCCAGCAGTACCAGCATTGACGCCACGCAGTAGACGATTCGCTGGCCGGCAGACGGCCAACCGGCCATGCCCGACCACTCCCAGGCCCCCACCAGGGCGAATGCCCCAATCAGGAGGGCAAACCAGAAGCTCGGAAGAAGCAAAGTTGCAGCGGTGACGAACACCGCCAGGAGGCTGCCGGTTACAACGCGTTGAGCGAGGCTGGATACGGCGGATTGCTTGTCCGGCATGGTCGTCGCTGGAATGACGGCTGCGGTTGGCATTCAACCTGGATTCGACGGCCGCCTCGCGGACCCCGGGCTCAGACCGTCTGGGCCGTGGCGAGCTGGTCGCCGGTACGGCCGAAGCGGCGCTGCCGCGTTGCGAAAGATGTCAGAGCCCCCTCGAAAGCCTGACGGTCGAAATCCGGCCACAGCGTGTCGGTGAAATACAATTCCGTGTACGCGAGCTGCCAGAGTAGAAAGTTGCTGACGCGCTTCTCGCCGCCGGTTCGAATGAACAGGTCCGGCTCCGGGAAATCGCGCAGCGAGAGCAGAGATTGCACCAGCTGCGGGCTCACCTGATCGGGCGTCAGTTCGCCCGCTTGGACGCGGCTCGCGATGGTGCGTGCGGCCTCGACCATGTCCCAGCGACCACCGTAGTTGGCCGCTATGACGAGAGTCAGGCCGGTGTTGGTTCGGGTGAGGGACTCCGCCGCCTCGATGCGTTCCTGCAGCATCCGGCTGAAGGCACTTCGGTCACCGATAATCCGCAATCGAATGTCGTGCTCGTGGAGCTTTCGTACCTGCTGGTCCAGGGCCGTCATGAACAAGCCCATGAGCAGCCCCACCTCTTCTTGAGGGCGACGCCAGTTCTCGCTCGAAAAGGCAAACAGGGTCAGTACTTCGACGCCCTTTTCACCGCAGGCGCGCACCACCCCTTTGACGGTTTCGACGCCCGCTTTGTGGCCCGCAAACCGAGGCAGGCGACGGCGACTGGCCCAACGGCCATTGCCATCCATGATGATCGCTACGTGGCGAGGGGTGTTCGCGCTCGCTTCCGTGGATTCGACGTCTCCGTTCATATGTATCGTCTACTCGAGCAATTCCTGACCAGTTGATCAAAACTCCATCAAGTCCTGCTCCTTGGCCTTGAGTAGCTCGTCCACCTTGGCAATGAACTGATCGGTGAGCTTCTGCACTTCGTCCTCGGCGCGGTGCTCGTCGTCCTTTGCCAGATGCTCGTCCTTGATCAGCCCTTTCAGATGCTGGTTCGCGTCACGCCGGATGTTGCGGATCGCGACACGGGCGTTTTCCGCCTCGTGGCGCACGATCTTGGTCATCTCTTTTCGCCGCTCCTCGGTCAGTGCAGGCAGAGGCACGCGGATAACGTCTCCCGCGCTGACCGGATTGAGGCCCAGATCGGAGTTGAGAATCGCCTTCTCCACCTCCGGTACGATTTTTTTCTCCCACGGTGTCACCGTCAGGGTGCGGGCATCGGATACCACGACGCTGGCGACCTGGTTGATGGGCACCTCGGAGCCGTAATAAGGCACGCTGACGTGGTCTAGAAGACTTGCCTGCGCGCGCCCGGTTCTGAGCTTGCTGAACTCGTGGGTGAGGGCTTCGACGCTCTTGGTCATGCGCGTCCTGGTGTCATTTTTGATGTCTTCAATCATGTGACTACCCACCGCTGGAACGACGGGATCATACCCGATCCCACCCAGGATCTACTCTAGCTCACCGCCCGACACCAGCGTTCCCTCGTCCTCGCCCATCACGGTGCGCTTCAGAACGCCCTCCTTGTTCATATCGATGACCCGCAGCGGCATGCCGTGGTCACGGCACAGCACAATGGCCGTGGCATCCATGACGGCCAGTCGGCGATCCAACACCTCATCGTAGCTCAGCCGCTTGTAACGCTCGGCCTTCGGATCCTTCATGGGGTCGGCGGAGTAGACGCCATCCACCTTGGTTGCCTTGATGAGCAAATCGGCACCGATTTCGATGGCGCGCAAGGATGCCGCCGAGTCCGTGGTGAAGAACGGATTGCCGGTGCCGGCGGCGAAGATGACGATGCGGCCCTTTTCCAGGTGCCGGATGGCGCGCCGGCGCAAGTAATCCTCGCACAACTCGTTGATTCGGATGGAGGACATCACGCGCGCATAGGCACCCTGACTCTCGAGGGTGTCCTGCAGCGCCAGCGCGTTCATGACGGTAGCGAGCATGCCGATTTGATCGGCGGTGACACGCTCCATACCGCTGGCGGCGAGACCGGTGCCGCGGAAAATATTGCCCCCTCCGATGACCAGCGCCACCTGTACGGCAATGTCCGTCAGCTCGACGAGATCCCTGGCGACGGCATCCAGCATGCCGGGGCCGATACCGTAGCCCTCGTCGCCGAGGAGCGCTTCGCCGCTCATCTTCAGCAGGATACGCCCGTACCTGGCTTTCATACCGCCCACTCCAAGCTAAGTGCACGGAGGATGGTGCGTCGAAGTCGGGGGGAAGGGCTCAGTTGCCTTGCACCTGTGCCATGACTTCACTCGGCAATATTCTCCGCGCGTTTGTCGATGCCCTCTCCCACCTCGAATCGCGAGAACGCGCTCACCGATGCCCGGGCGCCCGCGAGGTACTTCTCCACGCTCTGATCCGGATCCTTGACGAAGGGCTGACCCAGCAGCGTGATTTCCTTCAGATACTTTTTCATTCGACCGGCGATCATTTTCTCTTGAATTTCCGGCGGCTTGCCGCTGTCGGCGATCTGGGCAAGCAGGATTTCCCGTTCCTTCTCCACGACGCCGGTTGGCAGGTCGTCTTCTCCTACGGCCATCGGCCCGACCGCCGCCACATGCATGGCGATATCCTTGCCTACGGTATCGTCGGCCCCGGCCAGATCCACCAGAACGCCGATGCGTCCACCGTGCACATAGGCGCGCACGTTGCCGCCAGCGCTCTCCATTACCCGGAATCGCCGTACGCTGATGTTCTCGCCGATGCGCATGACCATGTCGCGGATGCGCTCCTCGATGGACTCGCTCTCGCCCTGGCGCACGGACACAGCCAATAACGCGCCCAAATCGGTGGGGCGCTCGTCGAGAGCACGCTGCGCGACGGTATTGGCGAATTCCTGAAACTCGTCCTGCTTGGACACGAAGTCGGTCTCGGAATTGACCTCCACCAGAGCGCCGCTGCCGGCGTTCGCGGCCAGCGCCAAGCCGATGACGCCCTCCGCCGCGATGCGCCCGGCCCTCTTGTCGGCCTTGGCCTGTCCCTTCTTGCGGAGATTCCCCACCGCCGCCTCCATGCCGCCGTCTTCGTCCACCAGTGCCTGCTTGCATTCCATCATGCCGGCACCGGTACGCTCGCGGAGTTCCTTCACCATTGCTGCGGTAATCTGCATAGTCATTCTCGTCTCTTGTCGCCGGCTACCGATTTCAGTCGCTGGCTGCCTTTTTGGCGGTGGTCTTCTTCGTCTTGGCAGTCTTCCCGGCGGCGCTTTTCTTGGTCGTGGTGGCCTTCTTCGCGACCTTCTTGGCGGCTGGCTTTTTCTTTATCGTGGTCTTCTTCCTGGCAGCGGTTGCGTCTGCCTTTTCGACACTCGCCGCATTAGCCTTGGCACTTGTCTTCACCGTCACTTTGGTCTTGGTCTTGGCCTTGGGCTTGGGCTTGGGCTTGTCCTCGGGCTCCGCCGACGCCGGGACTTGGACTGCCCTGGCGGGCTCATCCTCCACCGGGGTCCGGGGCTCGGCAGAAGCCTCCGCCTCGGCCTTCGCCGCGACCGCTACCGGAGCGCTCTCCGGGGCGGCCGCCGGCGCCTGGACCTCGTCGTCGGCACCTTCCATCTGCAATTGTGCCGCCTGGCGGCTTTCCAGAATGGCGTCGGCTGCTCCGCGCACGTAGAGCTCGATGGCGCGGATGGAATCGTCGTTACCGGGGATCACATAGTCGACGCCATCCGGATCGTTGTTCGTGTCGACAACCCCCACCACCGGTATACCCAGCTTCACCGCCTCACGCACGGCGATCTTCTCGTGTCCAACGTCGATGATGAACATGACATCGGGCAAATTTTCCATGTCCTTGATGCCGCCCAGACTTCGTTCGAGCTTTGCCAGCTCGCGCTGCAGCGACAGTCCCTCTTTTTTACTGACTCGATCGAGGCCACCACTCTCGATGAGCTCTTCCAGCTCCTTCAGCCGCTTGACGGATTTCTTGACGGTGCCGAAATTCGTGAGCATACCGCCCAGCCAACGGCGGTCCACATAGGGCATGCCGCAGCGTTGGGCTTCCCGGGCCATCACCTCCTCGGCGGCGCGCTTGGTTCCAACGAACAGAATGGTGCCCCGGTTGGCTGCCATACGCCCCAGAAAGTTGCTCGCGTCGTTATAGAGAGGAAGCGAGGTTTCGAGATTGACGATATGAATCTTGTTGCGTTCACCGAAGATATAAGGCGCCATCTTCGGGTTCCAGAAGCGCGTCTGGTGGCCGAAATGAACGCCGGCCTCCAGCATTTCACGCATGGTCACTTTGGACATGTCACGACTCCGTATTCGGGTTGAGCCTCCACGCGCCCCGTACACCAACCCCGGCGGACCCGGGCGTTCCCGGTTGGGGATCGCGGGTCACGCAAGGGCACCCTGATGCACGTGCCGACGCATGTGTGTATTGTGGACGGGTGCGCCTTACGGCCTGCCGTCCTGTCGCGGTCTTTCCAGCACCATTGCCGGAACTGACCGTTGTCAAACACGCTTAAGTGCTTGAACGTATTTGGAAACCGAGAAGGCCGAAGCTGCAGTTTCGCGCACTGGACAAACGAGTCTTTCCATTCGAGCATCCCGTGACGGCGACCGGCGGCCTGGAGAATCCGGGTCCGGACGGGATTTGCACCCAAAAGGCGCGCTTTTATACCATAGAAGCTTGTAGACAACAATTGCCCACGGATGGCCCAACGATGACCGAGACTGGTGATAAGTGTCGGTAACGGAAGAGAAAAGTTCACGCACGCGAATCCATCCCGAGTTTATGACCATTACCATCAAAACAGCCGACGAAATCGACAAGATGCGCGTCGCGGGGCGCCTGGCCGCGGACGTGCTGCACATGATCCGCCCCCACGTGAAACCGGGTGTCACCACTGGCGAGCTCGACAGAATCTGCCACGATTACATCGT
Source organism: Salibacteraceae bacterium (assembly GCA_964194585.1). Taxonomy (GTDB): domain Bacteria; phylum Pseudomonadota; class Gammaproteobacteria; order HK1; family HK1; genus JAABYT01. The sequence goes on from CAXMNG010000375.1 coordinate 18,516, forward strand.
CAACGAGCAGCAGGCGATACCGGCGCCACTCAATTATCGCGGCTTTCCCAAATCCATCTGCACCTCCGTCAATCATCAAGTCTGCCACGGTATCCCGGGGGAGCGAACGCTCAAGGCCGGCGACATCCTCAATATCGACATCACGGTCATCAAAAACGGCTATCACGGCGACACGAGCAAGATGATGTTCATCGGCGAGCCGTCCGTCATTGGACGGCGGGTGGCGCAGGTTTGCCACGACGCCATGTGTCTGGGCATCGAGATGGTTCGCCCTGACGTTCACCTGGGCGATATCGGTCACGCGATACAGCAGTACGTGGAGAAGCACCGATACTCCGTGGTGCGCGAGTACTGCGGACACGGCATCGGCCGCGAGTTCCACGAAGACCCCCAGGTACTTCACTACGGCAAACCGGGTACCCGCGAGAGGCTGGTCTCGGGAATGACGTTCACCATCGAGCCCATGGTCAACGCCGGCAAGCGCCAGGTGAAACTCCTGAAGGACGGCTGGACAGTCGTCACCAGGGATCGCGCCCTGTCCGCCCAGTGGGAGCATACCGTGCTGGTCACCGATTCGGGCGTCGAGGTGCTGACCCAACGCGACGGCGAGCAGTTGTAGGAGCGTGTTTAATGGGGGCATGCTAAATAGATCTGTCCCCATTTAGCATGCCCCCATTAAGTTACGACACTGTCGTGAGTAGCCGATTCGACTCGCCGGGCACCGAGCTGCTGGCCGATTTGACAGTCGCGGCGGCGCAGAACCTCGATAGAGACCAAACCGTGGAAGCCTACCGCGAGGTGCTGGTCGGCGCGCGCCGCTCCCTTGCCCGGCGATTTCGCGAGGGCGTGCCGGCAAGCGCTCTGGTTCACCAGAGCGCCGCCTTCATCGACACGCTGCTGACGAAGGCTTGGAACGCCCACGATCTCCCCATCGACAAAGCTCTCGCGCTCATCGCCGTGGGCGGTTACGGCCGTGGCGAGCTGCATCCCGCCTCCGATGTCGACCTGCTGGTACTGACAGGTAAGGGGCCGGACTTGCGCGGGCAAATCCAGGCGTTCATCGCTTTTCTCTGGGATATCGGTCTCGAAGTCGGACAAAGCGTGCGCAGCGTAAAGGATTGCGTGCGCGAGTCGAAAAAGGACATAACCGTGGCGACCAACCTCATGGAGGCGCGTCTCATCGTGGGAGATGCGGGGCTCTTCGAGCATATGCGCCGCGCCACCAGCGCCGTCAAGCTGTGGCCCAGGCGAAAATTTTTCGAAGCCAAATGGACCGAGCAGCGCACCCGCCACCACAAGTTTCACGATACCGCCTACAACCTGGAACCGAACGTCAAAGAGGGACCGGGGGGAATGCGCGACATTCAGATGATCGGCTGGGTCGCGAAACGCCACTTCGGCGCCGATACGCTGCATGAGCTGGTCACCCACGGATTTCTCACCGAGTCCGAGCACCAGTCTCTGACGGAAGGACAGAGTTTTCTCTGGCAGGTGCGATTCGCGCTGCACGTTCTCACGGGCCGGCGTGAGGATCGTTTGCTGTTCGACTACCAACTCACGCTTGCGAAGGACTTCGGATACAGCGACGACGATGCCAGTCTGGCAGTCGAAAAATTCATGAAACGCTACTACCGCACAATCATGGAACTCAGCCGTCTGAACGAGATGCTGCTCGAGCTATTTCAGGAAGCCATCCTGCACGCCGATGCACCACGCTCGGTAACACCCATCAGCAGACGCTTCCAGGCAGTGAACGGTTTCATCGAAGTGACCGACGACAAGGTCTTCAAACGCTACCCCTTTGCGCTGCTGGAAGTCTTCCTGATCGTTCAGCAGCACGACGAGCTCAAGGGTGTGCGTGCGTCCACCATCCGATTGATCCGAGATCACCGACACCTGATAGACGGAAAGTTTCGCACCGACATCCGCGCGCGCAGCCTGTTCATGGAGATCCTCAAACAACCAAACCGCATCACACGCGAGCTACGCCGCATGCACCGCTACGGCGTCCTGGAAGAATATCTCCCGGTATTCGGGGCGGTGGTCGGCCAGATGCAGTACGACCTGTTCCATACCTATACCGTCGACGAGCACAGCTTGTTCGTGGTGCAGAACATCCGCGCATTCGCATCGCCGGAACGGCCCCAGGCCATGCCCCGCTGCGCGGAAATTTTCGCGCAGCTGCCCAAACCGCACCTGCTCTACATCGCCGGCCTCTTCCATGACATCGCCAAAGGCAGAGGCGGCGACCACTCGGAACTCGGAACGCGCCTTGCCATGGATTTCTGCATTGACCATGGCCTCGGCCAGTACGATTCGCGACTCGTCGCCTGGCTGGTCCGGCACCATCTGACCATGTCCTTGACTGCCCAGCGCCGCGACATTACCGATCCAGACGTCATCAAGGACTTCGCACGAACCGTAGGGGACCAGAGCCATCTGGACTATCTGCTTCTGCTCACGGTCGCCGACATCCGGGGCACGAATCCGGCCCTGTGGAACGATTGGAAAGCGACACTGCTCGGCGATCTGTATGAATCTACGAGCCATGCCCTGAGGCGCGGCCTGGAAAATCCCGTGGACCGGGCGGAACTGATCGCCGAGACCCAGCGCGAAGCGCGCTGCTTGCTGAAGGATTCCAACGGTCTCGACGATCGCACCGCCGAGCTCTGGGCGAGCCTCGGCGACGATTATTTTCTACGCTCGACCGCCGACGAGGTGACCTGGCACACGCGCGCCATCGTAGACGCCATGGTGGACGCCCACGCCGACCCATTGCCCCTCGCCCTGGTCCGCCAGGGCCGCGGCGGCACCGAGGTGTTCGTATACGCCGCGGACCGGGAGTTCCTGTTCGCCGCGTCGACCTCTGTGCTCGGACGTCTGGGCCTCAACATCGTCGATTCGCGCATCATCACCGCAGACAACGGCATGACTCTGGACAGCTACGTGGTATTCGAACTGAACGGCGAGCCGGTATCCGGTGCCGCCCGGGAGCGGGAAATCAGCGCGGCCCTGCGCACGGCGCTGGAGGACCCGAGTGGCGCGCGCCGGGACAACCGCCGTCTGACGAAGCGCCAGCTGCGCCATTTCCAGACGCCGACGCAAGTCAGTTTCAGTGACGACGCCGGCAACGCCCGTACGGTCATGGAAGTCATCGCCGGCGATCGTCCGCAGCTCCTCTCGGCCATCGGCTGGGCGCTGGCGGACTGCAAGGTGCGCCTGCAGAACGCCAAAATCGCCACCTTCGGGGAACGTGCCGAGGACGTATTCTTCCTCACCGACGCCAGCAACCGGCCCCTCGCGGAGGAAAGCTTCGATACCATAAGGGAGCGGGTAGCCGCCGCCATCGACGCGGTCAACGGGGATTAATGGGGACGGGTTAATGGGGACATGCGTTAATCCTCAGCCGCCGGTCACCGGTGGGAAGAAAGCCACCTCGTCGCCGTCCTCGACCGGGTGATCGGCGCCCACATACTCCAGGTTCACGGCCATCAGCACGTTGTCCGGCAATGCCGCGCCGTCGCTCGCGCGCGCCCAGATATCGGCTACCGTGGCGCCTTTGCCCGGCGCCTCCAGCTGCCGGTGGTTGCCGTGGAGCTCCCGCAGGCTGGCGAAGTATTTGACGGTTACGGGCATACTACTGGCACATCATCCTATCCAGGCACCCAAACGAGGATTCCCGTGTCGCGATTGAGCCATTTTAACACCGCCGGCGACGCCCACATGGTGGACGTGGGCGACAAGCCGGAATCCCGCCGTATCGCCGTCGCTGAGGGCCGCATCGACATGCTCGAGGGGACCTTGAAACTGGTAGCCGAAGGCAGGCACAAGAAGGGCGATGTGCTCGCCGTCGCCCGGGTGGCGGGCATCATGGCCGCCAAGCGCACCGCCGAGCTGATTCCCCTGTGCCATCCACTGCCGTTGAGCCGTGTCGACGTGGATCTCGCTCCGCTGGCTGATTCTGCCGCCATCCAGTGCCGGGTGACAGTGGAGACGGTGGCCCGCACCGGAGTGGAGATGGAGGCCCTGACGGCAGTCCAGGTCGCTTTGCTGACCGTCTACGACATGTGCAAAGCCGTGGATCGCGGCATGACCATCGGCAAGGTGCGCCTGATGGAGAAATCAGGCGGCAGATCCGGCCGCTGGCACCGCGGGGATGATTAGGAGCCTGTAGGACCCACCAGGGTCACGGGCACACTACCGGAATACGCTCGGCAAGGACGACGGCCTCGGGACTCAGCTTCGCCCGGTAGGCGATCACCTCGACGCCGGCGCCCAGCGCCACGCGGAGCGTCCGACCGTAGTCCGGATCGATGTCATCGGCCGGCCGCACTTCCCGGACGTCGGGGCGCTGCACGCAGAAGCACAGCACTGCACGCCGGCCCGCGCCGCCCAGGGTGGCGATGAGCTCGCGCAGATGCCTGGTGCCGCGGACGCTGACGGCGTCGGGGAACAACGCGATGCCTTTCTCCACCGCTGCCGTGACGTTCTTGACCTCCAGGTAACAGGCGCCGCGGTCGCCCGTGAGCAGAAAGTCTACTCGGCTGTTCTCGTTCCCATAGCGGACTTCCGGCCGGATTTCGTCATAGCCGGCAAGCTCGCCGATGACCGCTGATTCGATGGCTTCCCGCACCAGGGCATTGCTGCGCCCGGTGTTGATTCCCACCAATGCGCCGTCATCCAACTCCACCAGCTCCCAGGTATGGGCGTACTTACGCTTGGGATTGTCCGAGCGGCTCAACCACACGCGTGCACCCGGTGTTTGGCAGCCGAGCATCGAGCCGGTATTCGGACAATGGGCCGTGAGGGCAGTGCCGTCGTCCAGGGTGACATCGGCGAGAAAGCGCTTGTAGCGCTTGACCAGCCGTGCTCCAAGCAGAGGAACCGGGAAGCGCACCTCATCGACCCCGGCGGCCCGCATCCCTCGGGTAGTTCGTATTCCGGGGCACGATGCTAGAATGACCGCGGCGCAATTTCAGTAGAGAAGAACATGTTTGGTCGACCATCAGCCCTGCAGCAACGAATAAGAAAGTTACGTTCACACCTGGCCCAGGAGAATCCCCTGCTGCTGCAGGTGGTGAAAAGCTTCCGGGTGCTCGATGGCGTAGCTTATCGCCTCGGCATGCTGGACGACACCACGTCGTTCACCACGCGCGTTCCCTGGTGGCCGATGATTTCCGTCATGGGGACCTTCTCTTCGGGAAAATCCACATTCATCAATTTTTACCTGGGCGGGAAGTTGCAACAGACGGGCAGCCAGGCCGTCGACGACAAGTTCACGGTCATCTGCTACAGCAACGACGAGGTGCAACGCGTACTGCCGGGTCTCGCCCTGGACGCCGATCCTCGCTTTCCCTTCTATCAAATGAGCCGCGATCTGGAGGCCGTCGCGGCTGGCGAAGGATCCCGGGTGGATTCCTACCTGCAGCTCAAGACCTGCCACAGCGCGCATCTCCGCGGAAAAATCGTCATCGACTCGCCGGGTTTCGACGCCGACGAGCAGCGTACGGCAACCTTGAAGATCACCGATCACATCGTCGACCTGTCGGACCTGGTGCTGGTGTTCTTCGACGCCAGGCACCCCGAGCCCGGTGCCATGCAGGACACTCTGGAGCATCTGGTTGCATACACCGTGCGACGCCCCGATGCCAACAAGTTCCTGTACGTCCTCAACCAGATCGACAATGCGGCACGGGAGGACAATCCGGAAGAGGTATTCGGTGCCTGGCAGCGGGCGCTCGCGCAAAAAGGTCTCACCGCCGGCCGCTTCTACAGCATTTATGACCTGGATGCGGCCATCCCCATCGACAATCCGGTGTTGCGCGAGCGCTTCGAAACGCGCCGCGCCGCGGACATGGACGCGATCCTGGAGCGCATCGACCAGGTGGAAGTGGAACGGGCCTACCGCATCATCGGGGTCCTGGAGCAAACCGCCCGCGCCATCGAGGAGCAGCTGGTACCGACCCTGAGAGAGGCGCGCCGGCGGTGGAAGCGGCGCGTCCTGTGGCTGGACGGTGTCGTCTTCGGCATCATCGGGGCCGGACTGGTCGGCGCCAGCATCTGGGCAGGTTATTGGCAGGACCTCAAATTTTCCGCAAGCTGGGCCACCTGGCTCATGCAGCACCCGGTTCTCATGTGGCTTTGCATAACGGCACTCGCCGTTGCGGCGGGCTACGTGCATTTTCGCCTGCGGCGGGTGGCGGCCAACGGCGTGGCTGCGGCCATGCGGAGTCTGGATTACGACGGCGATATGCTCGATTGGCTGGAGCGCGCCTTCGAGCAGAACACCCGAGCGTGGCAGCCCTTGTTCGGCGTCGAACCCACCGGTTGGTCGGCGGCGACCCGCAAACGTCTGGCCCAGGTGCTCGGTGAGGCCGACAGCTATGTGCAGACACTCAACAGCCGCTTCACCGACCCCTCGGGGCATTCGCAACCGCGCCGCGCGCGGCGTGGGGACGGCCAGGAGCAGCCGGCGCCGGGCAGGATCACCAGCGATGCAGCCGAAGCCAAGCCCGGGAAACCACCGCTGGAGGTGGCCGGGAAATCCACCGACGAAGTGGGCGGGGAACTGGCCGGGGAGTTGGAAACCGTCAATCCTCCCGCAGACTTCGTGCACGACGACGCCGGGGCAGGCGACCGTGGACGCGACTCACCGGCCATCGGTGAGCGACGCTGACCAGGGGCGCCATCAGAATCTTTCCTGGAGGCGTTTAATCTCCTGAATCCGGTCCGAGGCCTCCAGCGCCTCGCCCAGGTTGCGGATCCCGCGCACCGCGAGAACGTCGATCATCTTGACGAAGACTTCAGCCGTGGTCACGGAGTCGCCGAGGGCCGAGTGGCGATCATGGTTCTCGACGCCGAAACGGTTGGCGATAGCATCAAGCGTATGCGTCGCATGACTGGGCTGCAACACCACCGACAGCAACAATGTATCGAGCACCGCCTGGTCGAATCGAGCGCCGACCTCATGCTCTTTCAACTCGAGAAACCTCATGTCGAACGCAGCATTGTGGGCAACAAGCACCGCGTCGCCGACAAATGCGTGAAAGCGGCGCAACACTTCCGCCACCGAATCCTTGCCGGCAACCATCTCGTCGCGGATACCGTGGATGCGGGTAGACGCCCTCGGTATGGGTATTCCCGGATTGACCAGCTCGTCGAAGCGATCGTCAGGGAGCAACCGGGCATTCAACACCCGCACTCCCGCGATTTGGACGATCTGGTCGCCTCGGGAAGGCTCGAGGCCGGTGGTCTCCGTATCGAAGACCACCAGGTTCAGGCAACGCAACGGCGTGTCCAGAAGGGCCCGGTCGAGATCCTGGTGGAACAGATCGAAATCGTAAAAGACCGGTCGCTCCAGCAGATCCATGGCGCGGCGCCCGGAGTCCTCGCCAGAACTCAGACCGGCACCGCCGCCGAAGACCAGAACGTAGCCGCTGGTCGAACCATCGTGCTCGACCACCAATCGCATGCGTCCGGGGAATCGTTCACGGCGAGAGTCGGAAAACGCGAGCTCACAGGTGACGATGCCCTGGAATCCGCCGCCGCTCTGATGGCGGCGGTTCAACTCCGTCAATGCACCGCGCAAAGCCGCCGGTTGCACGACCGCCGTGAGCATGCGCCCGATGCCGAGCTTGCCGGTGCCGGCAAGCTGCTCCGACGCCGCGTGATTGTGCAACACCACCCGATGCTGCTGGGTGCACACGATGACCGCCTCGCTGAGATCCCTCAGTATCGCCTCCAGCCTCGCACTGCGTCTTTCTGAGCGCGAACGCGCCGAGTCCATCGCCTTGCGGGTATCCACGCGCACCCGCGCGAGCTCCCCGGCCAGGCGATCCACGGCGTCGGGTAAGCCCCCCAGCGCATGCCCGGCCGGCGGCTCGGGACTGTAATGCGGATTGCCGTGGACGATCAGATCGATGTCGTCCTCCAGCACCCGCAGTGGATGCAGTATGCGGGTCTCCAGCCAGGTCCAGAACAAGGCGATGGCGGCCATCAGCAGCGCCCCCTCGACCAGCAGCACCAGTACCAGTTGCGAGGCGCTCAAGCTCGATACGGTCAGCAAATAGACGTCCACCGCCAGGCAGATCACCAGAAACAGGGCCAGGGCCGCCAGCAGCAACCGTACCTGCGGCGCGCCGCCGGCCGTCACCGGCAGCCCCACCCGGGGAGGCCGAAAATCGGCTGAATTGACGACTGCGACACGCGGGCGGGGCCCGCAACGGGGGGGATTTCACTCTGACTGGCGCCGGGCCTGCTAAACTTTTTCATCTTCGGTGTGGCCGGCGGAGGAATTGGCCCCCCCGGGCCGTAAGCCCCTCCGACCGGCTCCAGGCACGGGATTCCCGTCGGCCGCGCACGGGTGTTGAATTTGCTAGTGGGGACTGAGTCACAATCTGGAAAATTCGCTTTAGAACAAGTGCTTACTCTGCCTCGCCTAAGAAAGAACTTTAAATTATACTCTTTGCATGCTTTTGCCCGTCAAGGGCATCGAGATGCGGCAGTAACCCTGGATACCCTCTCATGAACGTCGAGCAGGCTCGATTCAACATGGTAGAGCAACAGATTCGGACCTGGGAGGTCCTGGATCAACAGGTGCTCGATTTGATGGCGGAGGTGCCGCGGGAAGATTTCGTGCCCGCGGCCTACCGTAATCTCGCCTTCGCCGACACCTGCATCCCACTGGAGCACGGACAGAGCATGATGGTGCCGAGAGTAGAGGCGCGCATGTTGCAAGCGCTGCGGGTGGAACGCGACCATCGGATATTGGAGGTGGGCACCGGCAGCGGATTCGTTACCGCCCTGCTGGCGCGTCTCGGCGGACACGTGACCAGCATCGAGATTTACGACTCGCTGGGCAGCGACGCCCAGGCGAAGCTGGATGCCCACGGCATCGAAAACGTCGACTTATACACCGGTGACGCATCCCACGGCTGGGAACGCGCTGCGCCCTACGACGTCATCGCGGTCACCGGCTCCCTCCCGGCGCCGGAAGACGGTTTTGAGAACAGTCTTGCCGTCGGCGGCAGATTGTTCGTCGTCGTCGGCCGGGAGCCCGCCATGCAGGCCCTGCTGATCACCAGGAACAGTGAGTCGCAGTGGGC
>CAXMNG010000376.1:0-2420 GCA_964194585.1 Salibacteraceae bacterium
TTCCACGGTGCGTAGGCACCCTCGGTAGCGATGCGGATTTTACTCCAACTACCGGCAATGCTCTGGCCGGCGAACATCGTCGCTACAAGGGTCATTAGTACAATACTGAGTCTCTTCATTTCTCTACTCCTCCTTCTCGACATTGTTTTCGAATGAAACGGCCCCGCCCGCACAGTCCACCTTAGCAATTCAGAGGCTGCTGGCGAGAAATTGCCGGCAGCGCTCGGATTTCGGATTCCCGAAAAGCTCCCGGGGCGTGTTCTGCTCCTCGATGCGGCCATCGTGTAAAAAAATGACCTCCCCGGAAACCTCGCGTGCGAAACCCATCTCGTGAGTCACGACGATCATGGTACGCCCTTCGGACGCCAGCTCCCGCATCACCTTGAGAACTTCACCAACCAGCTCCGGATCCAGCGCCGAAGTCGGCTCATCGAAGAGCATCACTTTGGGCTGCATGCAAAGCGCCCGTGCAATGGCAACACGTTGCTGCTGCCCACCCGATAGCTCGCTCGGATACCCCGCGTGCTTTTCGGCGATTCCGACCTTCTCGAGCAAAGCCATGGCACGGTCATGGACTTCGTGCCTGGCTTGCTTGAGCACGTGCACCGGCCCCTCCATGACATTCTGTAATACCGTCATATGACTCCACAAGTTGAAGCTCTGAAAGACCATGCCGAGCTGCGCGCGCAGCCTTTCGATCTGACGCGGGTCGCCGACCACCGGCCGCCCTGCCCTGTCGGTGCGCACGTTGACCTCTTCTCCCCCGAGAATGACTCGGCCCGAGTCGGGCGTCTCGAGAAAGTTGATGCATCGAAGCAGCGTGCTCTTGCCGGAGCCGCTGCTACCGATGATCGATACGACATCGTGCTCACGGGCAAGCAGGGAAATGCCCCTGAGCACTTCCAGAGCACCGAAGCTTTTGTGCAGATCCTCCACAGCGAGTGCCACCGGCAGCTCGGACATGATCCCCCCTTGTTATTGTCTTGTAAGGGTTTTACGGGGTAATTGCGCTGCAAAGAATATTCTGGATTGGCTGGCGAAGCAAACGAGCGGCGGCGATGCCAGCACGAAACCGGGGATTCAGGATTTATGTGATTTTTTCGGTGCCCGGGTGGCCGCCGGCCGGTTTCAGAGTCAGGAGGTAGCCGGGGATTCCTTGGATCTTCCGCGACGGAATATGTGGGCGAAGAGTGCACCGATGCCGATGATGATGAAGATCCAGAATTTCTTCAGCGCCAGCAAAAGCACGCCGAACTTGGCGAATAGCCCGGCCTTGGCAGCCAGCTTACCGGCAATAAGCGCGCCGATACCGTATGCCGCCACCTTGTCCACACCGGGGTCGAAATCGCTGTAACGATAGCCGGGATTGAAGTTGGTCATCGCCAGCACCGTCGGGATGGCCGCCTCGATCTCCTGGAGCTGGGGCATGGTGGCAACCAGGTTCAGTACCAGCACACCCTGGCGGCCGAGGATGCGCACATTGTAGTTGAGCGTGTTGACGGGGATTTCCCCGAATCGCAGCTCTTTCGCCCAGTACAGCTTGTTGGAAGTCTTGTCGTAGCGGGGCGTGGCGGCCCAGCCCACCAGCTCCACTTCGTCGTAACCGGCCTCGATACGCGCCGCATTCGATTCCCGGGAACTCGCTTGCATGTTCGTGAGCATCTCAGCGTAGTCGACGCTTTCGGCGTCCTCGTCGGAGACATAGCCATCCTCCTCATAGGCGATGACGGCCGCCCAGCTGTCCTCAGCAAGAATGTCTTCGGGGCCAGTGACGAGCATACCCAGGGTCTCGTTGCCCGGTGGATTTCCCCAGGCCGTCACCAGGACGCGTTCCGTGTCCTCGGGGGACAGGTAGTGAAAGCCTTCGGGCAGAGTCAGGTCGGCAACGCCACCAGGCAGGGTGATGGTGCCTTTCTGGAAATTCAGTGATGCCAGAAATTCCTCGGCGGTGATTTGCTCCTGCTCTTGAGCCGTCACGGAGAAGGCCGCGAGCAGCGCGCTCAGCGTTACGAGAAATCGACGAATCATTCCTTTATCTCCTCAAATCTGACGTCATTCATCGCCCCGCGACGCCGGGCTTGGTACCCATTCAGTGCATTATCGACACCTTGGCGACGGGCATCCTGCCGCCGGCCTTTCAGCCGGTGGATTCTGAGACTTGGTTCTCAGACGAGCGCAGGCTGGCTGGGAACCGCGGATCCCATCGGGGGCTACTCGAAGAAGGTCTGGTCGATTCGGGCCACGTAGGGCAGACGTGAAAGGGCCGCGAGCACCTCGTGGAAGCGGGGCTGGTGGGTATTGCCGATGCACAGCAACTCGCTTGCGGCGCAGCCGATACGGCCCCGGGCCCTGTGCATTCGCACGCTCCCATCGATACTGCGCACGCGGGCCACGGTATCGGGCCGGTCGGGGATGCAGAA
>CAXMNG010000377.1:0-6130 GCA_964194585.1 Salibacteraceae bacterium
CGCTACTGCGGGTTACAGCTGCCGTGCCGGATTCACGAGCAATGACAGCGCGCCGCGCCTGTAGGAGCGAGCTTGCACTTTCAATGGGGTCTGCTTTTTCAATGGGGTCAGACTCGATTGATTCACAGCGCGAATCAATCGAGTCTGACCCCATTGAAAAAGCAGACCCCATTGAAAGTGCAAGCTCGCTCCTTGCGATTGCGGTGCGCTCATGACCGCCGTGAGCAGCCGCCAGCCAAGCGACCAAAATGTGCGTGCGGCGGCGCTGGATGCGTCGCGTTCCTTTGTCGTCCAGGCGCCGGCGGGATCCGGCAAGACCGGTTTGCTCATTCAGCGCTACCTGCGGCTCCTCGCCACCGTCGATCATCCGGAGGAGATCATCGCCATCACGTTCACTCGCAAGGCGGCGGCGGAGATGCGCGACCGGGTACTGGATGCCCTGGCTGCTGCGGCGGTTGCCGTGCCCGGGGAAGGCGAGGGCGTGCCACCGCACAAGCCGTACCAGGAAAGGACCCTGGCGCTGGCTCGCGCCGTGGTGGAAAGAGACCTGCAGAAAGGTTGGTCGCTGACTTTGCAACCCGGGCGCATGCGCATTCTCACCATCGATGCCCTGTGCCGGACGGTTGCCACGCAAATGCCATGGTTGTCGCGCCTGGGCGGCGATGCTTTGATCATCGACGACGTTTCACCCCTTTACCGGCAGGCGGCCCGCGACGTCGTTGCCTTGCTGCACGAAGAGACTCCATGGAGCGAGTGTGTGGCGACCCTGGTCAGTCATCTCGACGGTGACGTGGGGCGGTTCGAGCGCATGCTGGTGGAAATGCTTTCGCGTCGTGATCAGTGGTTGCGTTATCTGCTTCCCGGAAGCAGCGACCCCGAGCTGCGCCGCACCGAGCTCGAAGCGGAGCTCGCGACGGCGGTCAGCGAGGAGCTGGCGGCACTGCGAGCCGCGGTGCCCCGTGAGCTTGCCGACGAGCTGGTCGCGGTGTGCGCCTATGCTGGTGACACGCTGCTCGCTAACGATTCGACGTCAGCGGCGGTTGCCTGCGCTGGTCTGGCGCAGCTGCCCGGCGCGAGCACATCCGAGCGGCGCCATTGGCAGGGCGTCGCCGCGACGCTGCTCACCAGGGAAGGTAGCTGGCGCAAGAGGCTCACACGCAGTGAGGGATTTCCCGCGGACAAGAAACCACGGTTGCAGGAGATGCGCACCCGGGGCCTCGATCTGCTCGCCAGGTTGGCGGGTGCATTCCAGCTCCGCGAGCGACTGCATGCCGTCGGTCGGTTGCCGGAACCGGTGTACACCGACGGACAGTGGCAGGTGCTCGATGCGTTGCTCGAGATTCTGCCGGTGGCCACCGCGTGCCTGCGGGTGGTGTTCGCGGAGCGTGGCCAGGTGGATTACTCGGAAATCACCAACGCCGCGCGCCAGGCCCTGGGTGGCGACGAATCGCCCACCGACCTTGCTCTGGCCCTGGACTACCGCATCCGCCACATTCTCGTGGACGAGTTCCAGGACACGTCCCACAGCCATTTTGCGTTGCTTCAGCAACTGACGGCAGGTTGGGCGCCGGACGACGGCCGCACCGTGTTCCTGGTGGGCGATCCCATGCAGTCCATCTATCGATTCCGCGAGGCGGATGTCGGCCTGTTCCTCGACGTGACCGAGCACGGCCTCGCGGGGCTCGAGGTCGCGTCGTTGCGTCTGAGCGCGAATTTTCGATCGCGGCCGGATGTCGTCGCCTGGGTCAATGGCGTATTTCCCCAGGTGATGCCGCCCGCCGATGATGCCGTTGCCGGCGCCGTCAGCTACACACCGTCCACGGCTTTCGTGACAATCGATGAAGGCGGTTCAGGCGCGGGAGGCGGCCTGAGCGGTGTGCAGGTGCACGCGCTGTTCAAGGGCGGTGCGGACGATGACAGCGATAGCGATAGAGATAGAGATAGCGATAGCGGCACGGATGGCTGCCGCGACGCCGAGGCGCGTCGGGTTGCAGAGCTGATCGCCGCCGCCCGTGCCGAGGACGCCGGCGCAAGCGTCGCGCTGCTGGTGCGTACCCGGGCGCACCTGGAAGCCATACTGCCGCGCCTTCGCGAGGCCGGTATCCGCCATCGTGGCGTCGACATCGAGCCTCTGGCGGAGGTGCCGGCGGTGGAGGATTTGCTGGCGCTTGCCCGTGCCCTGCTGCACCCGGCGGACCGGGTTGCCTGGCTGGCGGTTCTGCGCGCTCCGTGGTGTGGTATGACATTGGCCGATCTACATGCTCTGGTGGCCGGTGAGCCCGATGCAGCGATCATCGATCTGCTGGACGGCATCGGCCGTCGCAAGGGCTTGAGCGACGACGGACGCCGGCGCGCCGCGCGTCTGTTGACGGTGCTCGGTCCCGCCGTGCGAGAGCGCGGACGCCGGCGCCTGCGCCGCTGGGTGGAGGGAGCCTGGATAGCCCTGGGCGGACCCGCCTGCGTCGCCACCAGGGAGCTGGCCAATGTCGACGCCTTTCTCGGCCTCCTCGACGGGCTGGATATCGCCGGTGCTCCGGCGGATGGTGACGAGCTGGCGCGGCGCGCGGCGCAACTCTACGCGGTCGCCGATGTCGAGGACGCGGATGTCGAGATCATGACCATGCACAAGGCCAAGGGCCTGGAGTTCGACGTGGTCATCGTTCCCGGTCTGGAGCGTGGCGGGCGCGCCGATGATCATCATCTGCTCGCCTGGACCAAGCGCGCCGGTGAATCCGAGGACGCGAATATTCTACTCGCGCCGATTCCGTCGCCCACCGAAGAGGCGCCTCCCATATACGAGTACCTGCGCGGTCTCGAGGCGGACAAAGATCTGCACGAGCAGACCCGGCTTCTGTACGTCGCCGCGACCCGGGCCCGAAAAGCCCTGCACCTTCTCGGTAGCGTGGCCGTCGACGACGACGGCGAGAATCTGAGAGCGCCGGCCAGGAGGAGCTTGCTGGCACGCCTGTGGCCCGTGGTCGGCGGAGCTTTTGAAGAGGCACTCGCGGCGCGCGGCGATACTCCGCCGCCGCCCGGTGGCGCGGCGGACCGGGCAACCGGCGCCGGGCTGCGGCGTCTGCCCGCGGACTGGTGCCCGCCTGCCGCGCCGGCACCAGTCGTGGCGAACACCGACGGCGCCGAGCCGGCAGACGATCGGGCGGCCGCGCCGGTGGAGTTCGACTGGGCCGGGGAGACGGCACGCCACGTGGGTACCGTCATTCACCGTGCCCTCATGGAAATATCCCGCGAGGGCGCGCCGGCCTGGAATTCCGAGCGCCTGGGGCATCGGCGCAATGCGTGGCAGGCGATGCTGGCGAGCCTCGGCATCCCCGCGCAGGAACTGCCCGCCGCGATCGCGCGTGTGCAGGAGGCCCTGGACCGGGTTCTCGTGGACGCCCGCGGCCGTTGGCTTCTGGATCCCGGCCACGAGGCAGCCCGAAGCGAGCTTGCATTGAGTGGTGTGGAGGCCGGCCGACTCGCGAACGTGGTCATCGACCGTAGCTTCGTCGACGCCGCCGGCGTGCGTTGGATCGTCGATTACAAGTCCGGCCGACACGAGGGCGGTGACGTCCAGGCCTTTCTGGACCGCGAGCAGCAGCGCTACCGGGAGCAGCTGGAGCGCTACGGACGCCTGATGTCCGCCACCGATCCGCGACACATTCGCCTGGGTCTCTACTATCCCGCCCTGGGGGGTTGGCGCGAGTGGTCCTTGCCGCCTGCGAGTGGGGCGCAGTGAGCCGACGCGCCGGTCTCGCGGGTGGCGCGGTCATTCTGATGCTGCTGGGGACCGGGTTGGCGCGTGCCGATTTCGATGGGGCGCTGGAACGACTGGAACAAGGTGATTTCGCGCGAGCCTTGCCGGAGCTGGAGCAGCTCGCCCGGGGCGATGATGTCCGCGCGCAGGACACCCTTGCCGGCCTGTACCTGAAGGGCATCGGCGTCGAGCGTGACGTGCCCGTGGCCATGAGCTGGTATTGCCGGGTGGCGCATCATCCACAGGGCGGGCGGTCGGTGATGCACGCCGTGTGGTTCCTGGCCGAGTACTTCAGGACCGGCGGCGGGGTACCCGGCCCCGCCTACAACGACGGCCGGCTCGAGGACGAGAATCCTCTGCGGGCCTACTTCTGGTTTTCGATCATGGCCGGGCAGCAGGGGCTCTTCGACAGGGTGGATGATCCCAGCGTTATCATGGGAAAAATCGGCGTCAATGCCGTGGGCGGTGTTCTGTTCGCCCAGGAGAAGGCCGCCCTCGAGGAAGCCGTACGGAGATGGCAGCCCACGCGCCAGGTGGTCTCCGGCGACGCGTGCCTGGCGCTGCCGGATGGCTTGCCTGTACAGTGACTACACGCCGGAGGCCCCGGGAATATCGCCTTGCCGCGTGGAAAAGCAGGGCCAAAAGGTGTACGTTTACCGGCCCTTTCGGGCGCGAATAGCATGTCGCAAAAGCTGTATATCAAAACATTCGGCTGTCAGATGAACGAGTACGATTCGGCGCGTACCGCCGACCTGCTCGCCGCCTCCCATGGTTTTGAGCGCACCCATGTGCCCGAGGATGCCGACGTTCTGCTCATCAACACCTGCTCGGTGCGGGAAAAGGCGCAAGAGAAGGTGTTCTCCCAGCTCGGACGCTGGCGCGAGTGGAAGCAGGCGCGGCCGGAGCTCATCATCGGCGTCGGCGGTTGTGTCGCCAGTCAGGAGGGTGCGTCCATCCAGGAGCGGGCCCCCTATGTGGACATCGTCTATGGGCCGCAGACGCTGCATCGCGTGGCCCAACTCATCAGCGACGCGCAGCGTTCAGGCGCTCCGCAAGTGGATGTCTCCTTCCCCGAAATCGAGAAGTTCGATTGCCTGCCTGAGCCCCGGGCAGATGGGCCCGCGGCCTTCGTTTCCATCATGGAGGGCTGCAGCAAGTACTGCTCGTTCTGCGTCGTGCCCTACACCCGTGGAGAGGAGTTCAGCCGGCCCTTCGACGACGTCATCGCCGAGGTCGTGGCGCTCGCCGCCCAGGGCGTACGTGAGATCACTTACCTCGGACAGAATGTAAACGCTTACCTCGGTGCCACCCACGATGGTGGCGTGTGCGACCTTGCCTTGCTGATTTCATATACGGCTGCTATAGATGGTATTGAGAGGATTCGGTTTACGACCTCGCACCCCGGTGAGTTTTCCGAAGAGTTGACCGCCGTTTATGGGGAGGTCCCCGAACTCGTAGGCCATCTGCATCTACCGGTGCAGAGCGGCAGTCACCGAATCCTTAATTTGATGAAACGCAATTACACTGTCGACGAATACAAGAACAAAGTGGCTCGCTTGCGCCGCGTGCGGCCGGGTATCAGCCTGTCCTCGGATTTTATCGTTGGATTTCCCGGTGAAACCGATTCGGATTTCGAGGACACGATGAATCTTATCGACGAAGTGCGCTTCGATCACTCCTTCAGCTTCGTCTACAGTCCGCGACCCGGTACGCCCGCTGCGGATTTGCCGGATCCAGTGCCGGCTCGCGTAAAGAAAGAGCGTCTGGCGCGGCTTCAATCTCGAATCGATGAGCTCGGTCGTGCCGTTAGTGAATCGATGGTCGACAGTGTGCAACGCGTTCTTGTCGAGCGTCCGTCAAAAAAGGATGCGCAGCAGCTTTCGGGGCGAACGGAGAACAATCGAGTCGTCAATTTTCCAGCGAGTCGGAATCTCATCGGCCAATTCACAGACGTGCGCATTACCGAAGCCCTACCCAACAGCCTTCGTGGGGAGCTCGTGGACATCGTGGCGCGTCCATTCGCCGTCACTTGAGTCCCACCCGTATTCCTGCCCTCATAAGCCCAGGCATCCATCACCGCAGTTGAGCGTCCAACGCCAGCAAGACCCTTTCGCCGTTTACGACATACGGCTGGAACCCGCCGATAATGAACGGCTGGCAAATGTTTGCGGTCCCTTCGATCAGCATTTGAAGCAGCTAGAGCGCCGACTAGGCGTAGATATCGCCAGTCGGGGTAACAGCTTCCAGGTCAGCGGCGCGCCTGAGGCGGCGCGCGCGGCCGGTGAGATTCTTCGCCGGATGTACATCGAGACGGAAGCGGAAACCCTGACGGCCGAGCGCGTGCATTTGTATCTGCACGACGCGGGGATCGCGGAC
>CAXMNG010000378.1:0-3348 GCA_964194585.1 Salibacteraceae bacterium
GTCGAGCTGCATGGCGTGCCGGAAGCACACCGGCAATGAGACCGATGACCACCGCCAGCAACTCTGCGAGGAATGCGTATTCCAACGATGGGTGCACGGGTAGTGATGGCGCGAGAACCTTGATTGTTACTGCGAGGCCGAAACCAAGGGCAAGTCCTGCGAGGCCTCCAGCAGCGGACAGTAGCAGTGACTCGAACAAGAATAGACGCAGAATCTGACTGCGACGGGCACCGATGGCGCGCAGCAGTCCGACCTCGGCTCGTCGTTCACGTACGGCGATAGTCATTATCGTGAGAATGCCGACGCCGCCCACAAACAACGAGATACCTCCCAGGGCGGCCACCGCGAAAGTCAAAACGTTCAATACGGAACCCAGAACATCGAGCATCTGCTGCTGGGTGGTGACCGTGAAATCGTCACTGCCGTGGCGCGCACGCAAAATACGCTCGATGCCCGCGCGGACGGTATCGGCGGACGAGCCAGCCCGGTAAACCAAGTCGATCTCCATGAGGCTTTCGCGGTTGAAAAGCTCCAGGGCTTTGCCCGCGGGTACGTACACGGCGTCGTCGAGGTCGAATCCCAGGAACTGACCCTTCGTTTCCATGACTCCGATGACCCGGTATCGGCCGCCACCAACGCCTAGGCGTTGACCGAGCGGGTTGCGATCGCCGAACAGCTCGCTGCGGACCTTTGCACCGAGAACGACGAAGGCGCGCGGCGCTCGCTGGTCGTCCGGCGGAAGAAAACGGCCCGCCGAGACGTCCATGCTCCAGACCTGCGGTAATTCGGACCCTACTCCGAGAATCATGGTGCGGCGCGTGCGGCCGTCAAACTCCACTTGGGCGTTGCCCTGCACGACCGGCATGACTGCGACGACGTGCTCGAGACGCCCGAGGGCCGCCGAGTCATCCAGGGACAACGGTCGTACATTGCTGATTTGAGCTCCCGATATCCCAAAAGTCTCGGTCTTCCCTGGCGTGACGGCGATGATATTGGTTCCGAACTGGCTGAACTCCTGGAGCACGAATCGGTGCACGCCCTCACCAATGGAAGTAAGGAGAACCACCGCCGCGATACCGACAGCGATACCGAGGGATGTCAACAGCGAACGGCCGCGGTGGGCAATCACCGCTCCGGCTGCCAGGCGCGACATGTCGATCACGCGCACCTCGTTACCTCCCCGCGAGCGCTGCTACCGGGTCGAGCTTTGCTGCACGCCGCGCTGGCAAGACACCGAAAAGCAGGCCCGTTGTCATCGCAACAAATACAGCAGAGGCGACAGCCCACAGTGGCATACTCAATGGCAGCAGTGGGTAAGCTTGATCGACAAATCGAATTGCCGCGTAGCCAACCGCCACACCCGCGGCCGCGCCCACCAGCGAAAGGATCGTGGCTTCTGCCAGAAACACTTGCATGATTGCGCCAGACGACGCACCGAGCGCCTTGAGAAGCCCCACTTCGGTTGTACGCTGTGAAACCGCCACCAGCATCACATTCATGATCAGTATCCCCGCTACCGCGAGGCTGATGGAGGCGATGCCGACAACCGTTAGCGTGAGTGCCGTGAAGATTTTGTCGAACGTGGCGACAACGGCATCCTGGCTGATCACGGTAACGTCATCCTCGCCTTCGTGTCGTTGGCGAATGATGCGGAGTATGTCTCTTCTCGCCCGTGGGATTGCTTCATCGCTGCGCGCCTCCACCAACACACGAAAGAGCGAAAAACTGTCGAACAACGCCTGGGCGGCGGCAACTGGAACGATAACGATGTCTTCGAGATCGAGACCGATGGAACGGCCTTCGGATGCCAGCGTACCGACGACACGAAAACGGCGGTCGCCGATCCGCACCCAACGCCCGATGGCAGGGCTGGCTCCGAAGAGCTCGTGCTTGATCTTTGCACCGAGGACACATACGGGCGAGGCGCGTCGCGGATCACTGGTCGGAAAAAAGCGACCGCTTGCCATCTTCAAGCGGCGAACGTCGAGAAATGCCGCGGTGCTACCGATGATCATCACCTCGCGCTCACGCTCGCGATAGGACACCCCCGCGGAACCGACCGCGATTGGGGCGATGCGACGAACGGCGCGACTGCGTTCGATTGCCAGCGCGTCTTCCAGGGTCAAATCCCGGGGCGTCTCACCGAGAAGCGGTGGCGGACCGCCTGTGGTCTCGGAACGGCCTGGTAACACGATCAGCAGGTGGGTGCCGAGAGATTGGAACTCGCCCGTCACGAAGCGGCGCGCGCCCTCACCAAGCGCTGTCAGCATCACGACGCTGGCGACACCTATTCCCATGGCCAGCAACGTGAGCAGCGTGCGTGCGCGATATCCGAGGACGCTGCCCGCGGCATAGGTAAGAACGTCTCTCGCGGTCACTGGCTCTTGCCGCGTCCGGTGTCCGATACGATCTTGCCATCGACCATGCGGATCTGGCGCGCCGCCCGAGTAGCGAGTTCCGGATCGTGAGTAACCACCAGAAGAGTGATGCCGCTCCGGTTGAGCTTCTCGAGAATCTCCACGACATCCAAGCCGGATGCACGATCGAGATTACCCGTGGGCTCGTCGGCAAGTATCACCTGCGGGCTCGTTACAGTCGCGCGGGCGATGGCCACGCGCTGGCGCTGACCGCCGGACAGTTGGTTTGGGCGATGGTGAGCGCGATCGTCAAGTCCGTAATCCTTCAGAACTTCACGGACTCGCTCACGACGTTCGCCAGGCGCGACGTCGCTCAAAATCAACGGCAGCTCGACGTTCTGTGCAGCGGTCAGTCGCGGCACCAGGTGGAAGAACTGGAATACGAAACCAATCATTTCGCGGCGCGTTCGCGCGAGCTCATCGTCGCTGAGACGTGTAACATCCGTTCCTTCGAGCAGGTAACTGCCATGAGTCAGTCTGTCCAGCAGGCCAATAGCATTGAGCAACGTGGACTTTCCCGAACCCGAAGGACCGACGATAGCGACGTATTCGCCGGCCGCGATATCCAGGTCGATATCGTCAAGGGCGCGCACGACCTGGTCACCCACAGTGAACAGGCGCTGCGCGTGGCGAAACTGTATCACCCGCCCGGCGCCGCGTCTGCGGATGCGGGGGTTACCTCGGCACCGGCCTCCACTCCTTCACGATCTACGGACACCACGATGCGCTCACCTTCTTCGAGGCCGGACAACACTTCCGTGTAACGCCAGTTTGAAAGGCCGCGATCGAAGTACCGTGATTCCAGTGTGCCGTCGCTATCCTTATAAACGAGCACCCGTGAATCTTCGAGAACGGTTTCCGTGGGCACGCGCAGCACGTTGTCGCGCTGCTCGAGTATGACCTCCACATCGGCCGTGTAGCCGGGCAGCAG
>CAXMNG010000379.1:0-6573 GCA_964194585.1 Salibacteraceae bacterium
CTGGCGGCGGCGCGACGGCCCCTGATACTCGCCGGCGGCGGCGTGCATCTCAGTGGCGCGGCAAAAAATCTGCTGAGCTTCGCCGAAGCGCAGTCGATCCCCGTAGCCCACACCATGACCGGTAAAGGCGCCATCGCCTGCACCCATGCGCTCTCAGCCGGCCTGTTCGGCCGTTA
The DNA here is from genome assembly GCA_964194585.1 of Salibacteraceae bacterium. GTDB lineage: Bacteria > Pseudomonadota > Gammaproteobacteria > HK1 > HK1 > JAABYT01. The sequence goes on from CAXMNG010000379.1 coordinate 177, forward strand.
CGATCGCATCGCGAACGACCTCATCGCCGCGTCCGATTGCCTGCTGGTGATTGGCTGCAAGCTCGGCGAGATTGCCACCAAGCGCTACTCACTGATTCCCGCCGACACAACCCTGGTGCACCTGGATATTCTTTCTGACGAGTTCACGCGGGTAGTGACACCGACGATCAGCATGTGGGCGGATGCCCGCGAGGGCATTATGGATCTTCACGCGGCGCTCGAGGCTCACGCCGAGCGACTGCGCGCCGAGCGTGCCGATTATGTCGAGGAGGTAGCCACGCGCATGGCTAACTGGCGCGCGCAGGTTCAAGCGCGCCTCACATCTGATGAAATGCCCATCAACATGGCGCGCCTGATGCACGAGCTCAACAATGCCATGCCGGCGAAGTCCTGGCTGGTGGCGGACGGCGGCTTTGCGGCCCACTGGGGGGGGCTGCTCTACGACACCAAGCGTCCAGGTCGCGGTTTCGTTCCCGATCGCGGTTTCGCGTCCATTGGCTATGGGTTGCCCGGAGCCATCGGCGCGACGCTCGGGGCGGCTGGTGCCCCGGTGGTGGCAATTACCGGGGACGCCGGCTTCAATATGACCCTGGGGGAGCTGGAAACCGCGCGCCGAATCGGTCTCGCCTTCTCGCTGGTGGTGGTGAACAATGCTGCGTCGGGTTATGTGAAGGCACTGCAGCATCTGATGTACGGTCAGGGCGGATATCAATCGTCGGACCTGCACGAGGTAAACTACGCTCGTGTCGCCGAAGCTCTGGGTTGCGCCGGCATTCGGGTGGAGAAGCCCGAGGAGCTGGCGCCGGCGCTCGAGTCCGGCTTCGAGCGGCGAGACAGGCCGACGGTCATCGATGTGGTGGTGACCAGGGATCCGGCGAAGATGTTGCCCGGCGTCGACAACCGTACCGCCAAGGTGGAAAAAGGCGACCGCGTCGCCTGAAGCCGACTTTGTAGCGGAAGTCTGAACACCTGTCCGGATTCGTCTACACGTTAGAGGAGATGGGACCATGAAAGCGCGCGACATCATGTCAACGAAAGTCGTGACGGTGAGCCCGTCCACATCCGTACGCGACATCGCCGGACTGATGGTCGAAAAGCACGTCAGCGGATTGCCCGTGTTAAACGACAACGGCACACTCGTCGGGATGGTGAGCGAGGGGGATCTCCTGCGCCGGCCCGAGATCGGCACGCAAAAGCACCGACGGCGCTGGGTCTCTTTTTTCAGCGGTGTCGATAGCCAAGCCCGAGAGTTCACCAAGTCCCACGCGTTGCGAGCCGGCGACGTCATGACCAAGCAGGTGATCCACGTTTCCGAGGAGACGCCACTTGGTGACGTCGTCGGACTGATGGAGAAGCACAACATCAAGCGCCTGCCGGTTTTATCGGACGGCAAGCTGGTGGGCATCGTGAGCCGCGCCGATCTGCTGCGCGCACTCGCGGCGAGACAAGCCGACCCGATGCCGCCACCGGCGGAATCCGACGCCACCATCCGCGCCGCCATGAACGACGTGCTCAAGAACGAGGAGTGGGCCATGAGCGCGATGGTGAATGTCATCGTCTCCGAAGGTGTCGTGCATCTTTGGGGCGTCATCGATTCCGACGACCAGCGCCAGGCCTTGCGGGTGGCCGCCGAGAATATTCCCGGCGTGACCGCCATCGAGGAGCATCTGAGCTTCAGCCTGCCGACTTGAGGGTTGCTTCGTCGTAGACGACGGTACTGCTTTTCGAATCCTTACCGCAAAGACTCGTAGATGACCACACCTATGCAAAATCACGACTATCTCGACTCGCTGTTCGGACAAATCGGCCGTACCGCCGTCGTCACCGGCGCGTCCAGAGGTTTGGGGGCGGAGATGGCGCTGGCGCTGGCACGCGCCGGCGGTGATGTTGTCGCGGTTGCGCGCCGCGAAGATCGGTTGCTCGCGCTCGCCGAGTCCGCCACCGATTTGGCCGGGAGCATCACACACTGTGTGGCGGATTTGAGCAGCACCGACGGTGTCAGCACGGTGGCGCGGGCGGTGAGCGAGCGGGGTGGTTGCGATGTGCTGGTGGCGAATGCCGGCACCGCCGAAGTGGGCACGATCGAGAGCATGGACGACGAGAGCTTTTCCCGGGTGCTGGAACTCAATCTGACGGCGCAGTGGCGGCTCGCCAAAGCACTCTTCGAGTGGCTGGCCAAATCCGACGCCGGCCGGGTCATCAATATTTCGTCCATCTACGGGATCTCGGCGCCGGTTCGATCCGGGTTGGGGGCCTATGCGGCCAGCAAGCACGGGCTCGTGGGCCTGACGCGTACTCAGGCGGTGGAGTGGGCCGGGCACGGGATTACCGCCAACGCCATTGCTCCGGGCTACTTTCCGACGGAGATGACCGAGCAGTTGCTGGCGAGCAAGGCCGCCAGGCGGCTGCAGCAATTCGTACCGATGGATCGTTTCGGGTCACCGGCGGAGTTGGCGCCGGCACTGTTGTTTCTCGCATCCCCCGCGAGTAGTTACGTGACAGGCGTCGTCCTGCCTGTCGACGGCGGCTGGTCTGCCTGGTAAATCGAACCGGTGTTCTTCGGGAGTAGAAGAATTTTGCTGTTCGACAAGTTTTGCCCAATAATTCCACCAATGCCCACGGCTGGCCCGTGCGGGTGCCCGGCCGGCGGCCATCGATTGCTCGACCCGCAATTCACGAGGATTCAGAATGAACATATACGTGGGCAACCTGCCCTATAACCTGACCGAGGATGACCTGAAGGCAGCTTTTTCGGAGTTCGGGGAAGTCTCCAGCGCAAATATCATCATGGACAAGATGTCCGGACAGTCGAAGGGATTCGGGTTCGTGGAAATGCCTGATAATTCAGAAGCCGACCAGGCCATCAAGGCCCTGAACGAGAGCGCGCTCAACGGACGCAACATCAAGGTCAACCAGGCGCGCCCCCGCGGAGAGCGTTCACCACGCCGACCGAGGTACTGAGATCCTGCGAGCAGCCCGCTCCACGCCGCCGAGCAAATTCGGCAGATCCCAGCCACCGCTTTGCGGATACTTACAGAATCCGATCTTAGGGCGAGGGTCCCGGGATCGCCGTAATTGTTCGCGCGCGTGTTATTCTCCGTCCTGAAACGTTCGGAGACAGAGAGCCATGAGTGACGCCCAGACGGAAGCGGAAGAGCTGGTCAGTGCTGTCCTGCCCCACGCAGAGGGCATGCTGCTTTCCCATGGAGAATTCTTTCCCTTCGGCGGTGCGGTGACTCTGGACGGGGACATCGCCCAGCTGGCCGTCGATGAAGAGCATCGAGAGGCTTCGATGGAGGAGGTCGTCGAGGCGCTCAAAGTCAAGCTGCGCAGCGGGGCCGATACCAATACCTACCGTGCGACCGCGCTGGTTTTCCCCATCCACGCCCGGCTACCGGATACCGACGACGAAACCGAGGCCGTGGCGATCGCCTTGGACCATCAGGCGAACTATTCCGTTGTCCTGATTATTCCCTACGTCCTCGCGGACGGCGCCGTCGAGTTCGGCGAAGCCATCGCTCAGCAGGGTGAGGACGACATATTTCAGGGCCAGCACTGAATTCGATCTCCGCGCCTAACCGACGGGCACGAGATTCATGCCCCCGAACACTTGTTCCGTCGGCTGCAGCTCGATGAGACTGACATTGACCCGCCAGGGAGCATCCAGCGCGTAGAGGACGGCGTCGGCAATATCATCCGCCGTGAGCTCGTTGATCCCCGTTTCCTTGACCGCAGCGCGCTTGTCCGGATCGTCGATGGCGGCATCGAAAAATTCCGTGCTGACGCGGCCCGGGCAGATCTCGGTGAGGCGCAGGCGGCTGCCGGCGAGCTCCAGACGCAGATTCTGGCTCAGCTGGTGCACCGCACTCTTGCTCGCGCCGTAGACCGGAGAAGCCAACGGATGCAGCCCCGCCACGGAGCCCATGTTCACCACATGGCCCCGGTTGCGGGACAGCATCCCCGGAAGGCTCGCGCGCAGGACGTGGATGGCCGCGCGCACATTCGTGTCGATGGTGGCGTCGATATCTTCCGGCCGGGCCTCGTGCAACTTTCCGAAACCGCGCCCGAGGCCGGCATTGTTGACGACAATATCAGCGTCGAGATCGCTGATGACTTCGAAGATCCGCGACGTATCGCGCACGTCCAGCACGTGGGCGATGCAGCCGGTTTCCTCGGCCAGCGCGTCCAGGCGCTGTTGCCTGCGCGCCAGCGCGTGTACCGCTAACCCGCGCGCACGCAGGCGGCGGACCACGGCGGCGCCGATACCGCTTGACGCACCGGTGACGAGTGCGGACCCGTAATCTTCGAGAGCCATATTCAGTCTCCTGACATGATCTTTTTCAGAGTGTGACGGCGGTTCCGGGTATAGGGCCTCACTTCGGTTGGCCAGCGCCCGTGATCGATGGCCTCGGCCCACGCTTTGCTGACCAGCACATCGGGACTTTCGATTTCATACATCGCGCCGTAGTGAGGTTCGCCCTCGGACTCCACCGTGCGCCGCTCACCCGCCATGATCATGGTCAACGGCTCACTCTTGAAGCGCGTCACGGACACAACGCCGGGCACCTTGGACAACAACGGCACGTGCTCCCGGTCGTAAACTTCATTGAAGAGATTTTCCTTATCCGGATCGACATCCATGCTGGCGATGAAAACGTAACGGGTTTGTACGGGCATGGTGTAATTCCCTCAGGCTTTGTGTGTGGTGAGAGGACGGGAGTTCGCAGGCATTGTAACAAAGCCCCGCGCCGCCCACGGGATGTCTCTGTTGGGGGACGGGGCACGACCGCTTACAATGGCGATGATTCCGGCCGCAGCGTAGCTTTCGCGAGGACTATGGCCCGCACCGACACATTTCGAATAGGCACCGGCTCAGGGTTCTCGGCGGATCGCCTGGACCCTGCGGTGGACCTCGTGGAGCGGGGTGGTCTGGATGCCATCGTCTTCGAGTGTCTGGGCGAGCGTACACTGGCATTTGCCTACCGTGATCGCGCCGCCGACCCCAATCACGGCTATACGCCTTTGCTGGAACGCCGCATGCGCGCGATCCTTCCGGGGGCCATCGCCAACCGTGTGCGAATCGTCACCAACATGGGCGCGGCCAATCCTTCCCGGGCCGCGAAGATTACCTGCGACATTGCCCGGCAGCTGGGTCTCACCGGCATTCGCATTGCCTACGTCGAGGGCGACGACGTCAGTCAAGGCGTCGGTCCGGACACGCCGCTGTGGGAGGGTATGACGGTCCGGGAAGTTGGTCGTGGCTTTATCGGCGCCCATGCCTACCTGGGCGCGGACGCGCTTATGCCGGCATTGGAGGCGGAGGCGCAGGTCGTCATCACCGGAAGAGTCGCGGACCCGTCCCTGTTCCTCGCGCCCCTGCGCCATCACTTCGGCTGGTCCGGCGACGACTGGCAGACGCTCGGTGCCGGGACCGTGGTCGGGCATCTCATGGAGTGCGCGGGACAGATTACCGGCGGTTATTTCGCCGATCCCGGATACAAGAACGTCGATGGGCTCGCACGACTGGGATTTCCCATCGCCGAGGTACAGCCCGATGGCAGAGCGTGCATTACCAAGCTCGACGGCACGGGTGGGATCGTCGATGAACGCACCGTCAAGGAACAGTTGCTCTACGAAGTGCACGACCCGTCGCGCTACATTACTCCCGATGTCTGTGCGGATTTCACAGGTGTGCGCATCGAAACGCTTGCGCGCGACCGCATCGGAATCAGCGGCGCCGGCGGTACCGCGGCCCCGGACTCCTACAAGCTGACGGTTGCCTTCGATGGTGGATACCTGGCAGAGGCGGGCGTCTCCTACGCGGGGCCGGGAGCGCAGGCCCGGGCCGAGCTCGCCGGGCGCATCGTGGAGGAACGTATGGACGCCGTTCACGCAAGCAATTTCCCATTGCGTGTCGATATCATCGGTGCTGCATCCCTGCACGCCACTACACGGCGTTATCACGACGAGGCCGAGGACGTGCGGCTGCATTGTGTCCAGCGCGTAACGACGGCCGAGCAGGCCGAGTTGCTGTTGTGGGAGATGGAGTCTCTGCTCTGCTGCGGCCCCGCCGGTGGTGGCGGTTTTCGTGGCAGCATAACGCCGTCGGTGGTCACTTACTCCGCGTCCATGGCGCGTGAGAATGTGACGGCGCGAACAGAGATAATTTGTGTATGAACCGCCGTGTGTTACTTCGGGAGATCGCACATGCCCGGTCGGGTGACAAGGGAAACTGCTCGAACGTGTGCGTGTTCGTATACGATAGCAATCACTATGCGGCGATTGCGGAGCAACTGACCGCGGAGTACTTGAAGCGCAACTTCGGTGCACTGTTCACCGGCGACATCACGCGCTACGAGCTTCCCGGCCTAGACGGCTTCAACTTCGTCATGCAGAA
>CAXMNG010000380.1:0-3401 GCA_964194585.1 Salibacteraceae bacterium
CGCTTGCTCGCGAGCAAGCGCGCTAAAATAGATCTGTCCCCTTTTTCGATAAAATAGATCTGTCCCCATTAAGCACACCCCCATTTCCCCCGGAGTATGCGTCTATGAAAAACGTCGTCATCGCGGGCTACGCGCGCTCGCCATTTACATTCGCCACCAAGGGTGAAATGAGCAAGGTACGCCCGGACGATCTCGCCGCGCGGATCGTGAAGTCGCTGATCGAGCGCACCGGGGTGAAGCCCGAGGATATCGAAGATCTCATTGTCGGCTGTGCTTTTCCCGAGGGTGAGCAAGGTTATAACGTCGGCCGGCTCATCGGCTTTCTGTCCGAAGTACTACCGCTGTCCGTTGCGGGCGTTACGGTCAACCGATTCTGTGGATCTTCGATGCAATCCATCCACATGGCAGCGGGGGCCATTCAGATGAACGCCGGCAGCGCGTTTGTCTGTGCAGGCGTGGAATCCATGTCCCGGGTGCCGATCACGGGTTTCAATCCGATGCCGAATCCCGCGCTTTATGCCTCCTTTCCGGCGGCGTATATGGCCATGGGCGAAACGGCGGAGAATCTCGCCGAGAAGTACCAGATTACGCGCGAGGAGCAGGAAGCATTTTCAGTCGTCAGTCAGCACAGAGCGGCCGCTGCGCGGGCCGACGGGCGTCTGGCCGACGAGATCGTGGCGATCTCCCATGAAGGCGTCGCCGTCACCGAGGATGGCTGCATCCGGCCGGATACGAGCGAAGAAGGCCTCGCCGGGCTGAAGCCCGCTTTTCTTGCCGACGGAAGCGTTACCGCCGGCACTTCGTCGCCGCTCACGGATGGCGCGGCCGCGGTCCTCGTTTGCAGCGAGGAGTACGCCGAGAGCAATCAGCTCGAGTGTCTCGCGCGCATCAAGAGCATTGCAGTGGGTGGTTGTGCGCCCGAAATCATGGGTATCGGACCCGTGGGTGCCACCCGCAAGGCCATGATCCGAGCCGGTATCGCCCTCGACGACGTGGAAGTCGTCGAGTTGAACGAAGCCTTCGCGGTCCAGGCCATCGCCTGCATGCGTGAGCTCGGCCTCGACCACGACAAGGTCAACATCGACGGCGGCGCCATCGCGCTCGGTCATCCGCTGGGGGCAACCGGCGCGCGCATTACCGGCAAGGCGGCATCGTTGCTCAAGCGCGAGGGCAAGCGCTATGCGCTGGCGACACAGTGCATCGGCGGTGGTCAGGGCATCGCCACCGTTCTGGAAGCCGTCTCGTGAGCATCAATCGCGTCGCCGTGCTGGGCGCCGGTGTCATGGGATCGGGCATTGCCGCGCAGGTCGCCAACGCCGGTTACGAGGTCATTCTTCTCGATATCGTTCCCGAGGGCGCCAGTGATCGCAATGCCATCGCCGCGGGCGCCGTCGAGAAAATGCTCTCCACACGTCCGGCGCCGTTCATGGATCCACGCAATAGCAGGCGAATCTCGGTGGGCAATCTGGAAGATGATCTGGGGCGGCTCGCGGACGCCGACTGGATCATCGAGGCCGTCATCGAGCGGCTGGACATCAAGCGCGATCTTTACAAGAAGGTGGATGCGGTTCGAAAGAACGGCTCCATCGTCTCTTCGAATACTTCGACCATTCCCCTGGGGAGTCTGCTTGCGGAAATGCCCGAGAGCTTCCGGCGCGATTTTCTTATCACGCACTTTTTCAATCCGCCGCGCTACATGCGTTTGCTGGAGTTGGTGGTGGGCTCCGCGACCCGCGTCGATGCCGCCGATGAAGTGCGCGACTTCTGTGACCGGGCGCTGGGCAAGGGTGTGGTGGACTGCAAGGACACGCCGGGCTTCATCGGCAATCGCATCGGCGTCTACTGGTTGCAGTGCGCGGTACTCGAGGCGATGGGCCAGGGGCTGACCGTGGAGGAGGCCGATGCGGTGGCCGGCCGGCCTCTGGGGATCCCGAAAACCGGCGTATTCGGATTGATGGATCTGGTCGGCATCGATCTCATGCCGCACATCCTGGTGAGCATGGACGATCTGCTCGGGCCCGACGACGCGATGCGTGAGTACTTCGAGGTGCCGGAGCTGATCACGAAAATGATCGCCGACGGGTACACCGGGCGCAAAGGCAAGGGCGGTTTTTACCGCTTGCAGCGCGACGGCGGTAAACGGACCAAGCAGGCCATCGATCTCGAGAGCGGCGAATACCACGACGCCGGAAAGGTGAAGCTCGAGAGCATCGAAGCCGCCAGGGCCGGCGGTCCGCGGGCGCTCATGGAACACCCGGACAGGGGCGGCGCCTACGCGTGGCGGATCATGGCGAAAACGCTTTCCTATGCCGCCAGCCTGGTGCCGGAGATCGCCGACGATATCGTCGCCGTGGATGAGGCCATGAAACTCGGCTACAACTGGAGCTACGGCCCCTTCGAGCTCATGGACCGCCTCGGAGCTTCGTGGTTCGCCCATCGATTGCGGGCAGAAGGTGCGCAAGTGCCGGCGTTACTGGAGCAAATCGGCGACGCGCGCTTCTACCGCATCGTCGATGGCCGACGCCAGTATTTCCGCACGGGCGGCGCATACCACGACATCGAGCGACCGGAAGGTGTGCAGTTGTTGGCCGATGTGAAACTGCGCGCGCAGCCGTTAGCGGCGAACGCTTCCGCCAGCCTGTGGGATGTCGGCGATGGCGTGATCTGTCTCGAATTTCACTCCAAGATGAACGCCATCGATACCGAAATCCTGGAGATGATCGGCAAGGCATCGAGCATCGTTGCCGGCGCTTACCGGGGGCTGGTGATCTACAACGAAGGGGCGAACTTCTCCGTCGGCGCGAATCTCGGCATGGTGCTGTTTGCCGCCAATACCGCCGCCTGGGATGATATCGAGGCCACCGTCAGCGGCGGGCAGCAGGCGTACAAGGCGCTCAAGTACGCACCCTTCCCGGTGGTCGGTGCGCCCTCGGGGATGGCGCTGGGGGGCGGATGCGAGGTGCTTCTGCATTGCGACGCCGTACAGGCCCACGCCGAGCTCTACATGGGTCTGGTGGAAGTCGGCGTCGGCCTGATCCCCGGCTGGGGCGGTTGCAAGGAGTTGCTGATGCGCTGGTGGGACAACAAGCGCCGGCCCGGTGGTCCCATGCCCCCCGTCAGCAAGGCCTTCGAAACCATCAGCATGGCCAGCGTTTCGACCTCGGCCGCCGATGCCCGCCGGCATTTGTTCCTGCGCCACGATGACGGTATCACCATGAATCGCGATCGGATTCTGGCGGATGCGAAAGCGCGCGTTCTTGCGCTCAGCAGCGACTACGTGGCGCCGGAACCGCCGCAGCCCTCGCTGCCGGGCGCCACCGCCAGAACGGCGCTGCAGATGGCGGTGGACGGTTTCCACAAGCTGGGAAAGGCCAGCGACTACGACACGGTCATCGCCGGCG
>CAXMNG010000381.1:0-15162 GCA_964194585.1 Salibacteraceae bacterium
CGCGCCCATCCATGTCGCGACAGAGGCCAGTGCGCCGCCGAATTATACTCGGCGAGTCAAGCCATTGGTAATCGCCACTCCCAGCCAAGGTAGGTCTTGATGTTCAAGCGCATTCGGGGGATTTTTTCCAACGACCTCTCCATCGATCTCGGTACCGCCAATACGCTCATCTACGTGCGCGGAAAGGGCATCGTTCTGAACGAGCCGTCGGTGGTCGCGATTCGCCAGGAACGGGGGCCGGGTGGTACCAAAAACATCGCCGCGGTAGGCGAAGCCGCAAAGAGCATGCTCGGGCGCACGCCCGGCAACATCATGGCCATCCGGCCGCTCAAGGACGGCGTCATCGCCGACTTCACTGTCACCGAGAAGATGCTCCAGCATTTCATCCACAAGGCGCACGAGAACAAGTTCCTGCGCCCGAGTCCCCGGGTGTTGGTGTGCGTGCCCTGTGGATCCACGCAGGTGGAGCGGCGCGCCATCCGTGAATCCGCCGCCGGCGCGGGAGCCCGCGAAGTGTTTCTCATCGAGGAGCCCATGGCGGCGGCCATCGGCGCGGGAATGCCCGTGAGCGAGCCCAGCGGCTCCATGGTGCTCGATGTCGGCGGCGGCACCACGGAGGTTGCCGTGATATCCTTGAACGGTATCGTCTACTCGGAGTCCGTGCGCATCGGCGGCGATCGATTCGACGAGGCAATCATCAACTATATCCGCCGCAACTATGGCACGCTGATCGGCGAGCAGACGGCGGAGCGTGTCAAGCACGAGATCGGTTCTGCTTATCCCGGCAGCGAAGTGAAAGAGACCGACGTGCGGGGCCGCAATCTGGCCGAAGGCATCCCGCGCAGCTTCGTGCTGAACAGTAACGAAATTCTCGAAGCTCTCCAGGAGCCCCTGGCCGGTATCGTCAGCGCCGTGAAGACGGCGCTGGAGCAGACGCCCCCCGAGCTCGGCGCCGACGTGGCGGAGCGCGGCATGGTGCTGACCGGCGGCGGAGCACTTCTCCAGGATCTTGACCGCCTGCTCATGGAGGAGACGGGCATACCGGTAATTATCGCCGAGGACCCGATGACCTGTGTGGCACGGGGCGGTGGCAGGGCGCTCGAAATGGTCGATGAGAAAGGCGTCGATGTCTTTGCACTAGAGTGAGCCGTCGGGCTCGGACCGCCCGCTGTCAGCTCTCCGGTGGGACCACCGGGTGTTTGATTGGAGTGAGATAATCAAGCCGAATAAGCCACTGTTCGACCGCGGGTCCTCGTCGCTGACCCGATTGATCGCCGTTACGGTGCTGTCGGTGGTGCTCATGACCGTGGACCATCGCGCCCAGCATCTCGAATCGCTGCGCAGCGTTCTGAGTACCCTCGTATATCCCATTCAGATCGCAGTAGATCTCCCCATTCAGGCTGGAAACTGGATGGCAGAGTATTTTTCCTCGCGTCAACGGCTCATCGCCGAAAATGCGCGCCTGCGCGAGAAGCAGTTTCTACTCGATACCAGACTCGCAAAGCTCGCTGACCTGGAAGCCGAAAACCGGCGCCTGCGCAACCTCCTTGATTCGTCGGCGAAGGTCGGCGAGCGCGTGCTGGTGGCCGAGCTTCTGTCGGTGGATATGGATCCGTACAGTCGCCGGATCGTGCTCAACAAGGGTTCCCGGGACGGGGTGGAAGTGGGCCAGTCGCTCATCGATTCCAACGGCGTCATGGGACAGGTCGTGCATGTGGCACCGTTCTCGAGCAATGCGTTGTTGATTACCGACCCTGGTCACGCGCTGCCGGTACAGAATCACCGCAGCGGGTTGCGTTCGCTGGCCGTCGGCACCGGCCCCGTCAACCAGCTCGAGCTCGCGCACCTGCCCAACAACGCCGACGTTCGTATCGGCGATATGCTCGTGACCTCCGGGCTTGGCGGCCGCTTTCCCGCCGGCTACCCGGTGGGGCGTATCGTCGGCATCCAGCGCAATCGCGGCCGACCCTTCGCCACGGTGACGGTGCAGCCCAGCGCCAGGCTGGAACGTAACCGCGAGGTTTTGCTCGTCTGGCCGTCTCAGTCGACGGAGGAGTCCGACACAATGCCGGCCTACGTGGAGGGCGCCGAGTGAGCGCCGCGCGTACAGCTTACACCGCCATCGTCTTGAGCTTCGTGGTGGCGCTGATGTTGACGGCACTACCGATGCCGCCGTGGGCGGCCTTGTGGCGGCCCGCCTGGGTGGCGCTGGTGCTCATATATTGGTGCATGGCGGCGCCCACGTACACGGGCATCGTGATGGGCTGGACGCTCGGTCTGTTTCTGGACGTGCTGGCCGGTACTCTGCTCGGGCAACACGCGCTGGCGCTGGCGATAGTGGCATTCGTTGCCCACCGCTTTCACCGCCAGGTGCGCGTGCTTCCCATCTGGCAACAGGGCGTCAGTGTGTTCGGTCTGGTGTTTCTCTACCAGGCGCTGATCCTCTGGATCACGGGCATTCAGGGTATGCCGATTCTCGCCGCCGCCTACTGGTCGTCGCCGCTGGTGAGCATGCTCCTGTGGCCGTGGATATTCATCGTGCTGCGCGACGTGCGTCGTCGCTATCGGGTAGCGTGAACCTCGCCGTTGGCTGAATGAGATCGATCCACACCATAAAGGACATCGCGGCAGAGTCCCGCATCGTCAGAGGGCGGGTGATGGCGGCCTGCTTCGGCGTTCTACTGCTCGCGGGACTGCTGGTATTGCGCATGGCGCAACTGCAAGTGGTGGAGTACGAGCACTTCAGCACCCTGTCCGAGGACAACCGCGTCAAGATTGTGGCGCTGGCGCCGACGCGCGGCCTCATCTACGACCGCAACGGCGTGGAACTCGCACAGAATACGCCCACCTTCACCCTCGAGGTCGTTCCCGAGAACGTCGAGGACATGGATGCGCTGCTGTTCGAGCTCGGTGAGCTCATCGAAATCACGTCGGACGACATCGAGCGATTCCGCGGCATGCTCAAGAAAAAGCGCCGCTTTCAAAGTGTGCCCCTGCGACATCGTTTGAACGAAGAGGAAGTCGCACGCTTTTCGGTAAATCGCCACCGCTTTCCGGGCACCGACGTTCAGGCGCGACTGACGCGCAGTTATCCTCTGGGCGCATCCGCGGTGCATCTCATCGGCTACGTCGGCAGCATGAACGAGGAAGAGCTGCAGAGGGTAGATGCGGCGGAGTACCGCGGCACCACACACATCGGAAAGACCGGTGTCGAGCAGGCCTACGAGTCTCTGCTGCACGGTAAACCGGGAATTCAGCGCGTGGAGACCACCGCCCAGGGGCGAATTCTACGGGTACTCGAGCGCAGCGATCCGATTCCGGGCATCAATATCACTCTGACCATCGACGCATCCCTGCAGGCGGTGGCCGAGCGGGCGCTTGGGCTCGAGAACGGCGCCGTGGTTGCGGTGGATCCCGCCACCGGCGGTGTGCTCGCCTTTGCCAGCACTCCCGTTTATGATCCGAACCCGTTCGTCGACGGAATCGACTCGAAAACTTACCGAAGTCTACTCGCATCTCCCGAGCGACCGCTTTTCAATCGCGCCCTCAACGGCCAATATCCGCCGGGCTCCACCGTCAAACCCTTCGTCGGTCTGGCTGGCCTCGAGCTGGAACAGGTGACGGTGGATAACGAGATTTTCTGCCCGGGTTATTTTCGTCTTCCCGGCCGTGAACGCCGTTATCGCGATTGGAAGAAGTGGGGCCATGGCAAGGTCGACGTGACCCGCTCCATCGTCGAATCCTGCGACGTGTACTATTACACGCTTGCCGGGGAATTGGGCATCGGTCGGCTGCACGACTACCTTTCGCTGTTCGGGTTCGGACGGCGAACGGGCCTCGTTCTGCAAGGCGAGAGCGCGGGTCTCATGCCTTCTGAGGAGTGGAAGCGGCGCAACAAGGGTCAGGCGTGGTTTCCCGGAGAGACGCTCATTACCGGTATCGGGCAGGGATTCGTGCTGGCGACGCCCCTGCAACTCGCCATGGCCACGGCGACGCTCAGCACCCGGGGCGTACGGCTGCGTCCCCAGGTCGTGCTTCGGCGTGACGACACGGCCACCCAGGGCACGGTCGAACTGGTCCCGGAGACTCTGGAAACCATCGCGCCGCGTCTGGAAGCCAACTGGCAGACGATAATTAACGCCATGGCCGATGTCGTGCACGGCCCGAAAGGGACGGCCCGGCGCATCGGCGTCGGCGCTACCTATCGTATCGCCGGCAAGACCGGGACTGCCCAGGTTCTCGGCATCGCACAGAACGAGGAGTACGACGCGGAAAAAGTGGACAAGAAGCTGCGCGACCATGCGTTGTTCATCGCCTTCGCCCCGGTGGACAATCCACGCATCGCTCTGGCTGTTCTGGTGGAGAACGGCGGCAGCGGCAGCAAGACGGCGGCGCCTATCGCACGAAGGGTGCTGGACCACTACTTCCAACAGGTGCTCGATACCAGCGACGAGCAACTCATTCTCACCGCAATCGAAATACCTGTGGTTGCGAATCCGTGATCTCCGCCAGAGCCCGACGATGGCCATAATCAAGCTTCAGCCTCTCTGGACGCCCCACAAGGCACTCGCGCCGACGCTGAATGCCATGCACGATCAGCGCACGCTGGCCCAGCGCCTGCACATGGATATTCCGCTGCTGCTGGGGCTTTTGCTGCTGTCGGGAATCGGGCTGGCGGTTCTTTATAGCGCCGGCGGGCAGGACACGAGCCTCCTCATTCGCCAGGGCATACGCCTTGCCATTGCCTTCACGGCCATGTTCGTGCTCGCGCAAGTATCTCCTCGGCACCTGTCGTTCTGGGCGCCCTGGTTGTACGTCATCGGCATCGTGCTGTTGATTGCCGTGCTCGCGTTCGGCGATGTTGCCCAGGGGGCTCAGCGATGGATAAGAATTGGCCCGTTGAACTTCCAGCCGTCGGAAATGTTGAAAATTACCGTACCGATGATGGTCGCCTACTATCTCGGCGCGCGTGCGCTGCCGCCGAGCTTCATGAGGTTGCTGGTAGCCGGTCTCATGGTGGTCGTGCCGACCTTGCTGATCGCCCGCCAGCCGGATCTCGGGACGGCTCTGCTGATCGCATGCTCGGGGGCGTTCGTGTTGTTTCTGGGCGGAATCAGCATGCGCCTGATCGCAGCAGGCACGATAGTCGCGTCGGCCAGCGCGCCGGTCATGTGGTATTTGATGCACGACTACCAGCGCCAACGCGTGCTGACTTTCCTCGACCCGGAGCAGGATCCACTGGGAGCCGGATATCACATTATCCAGTCCAAGATAGCCATCGGATCCGGTGGTACCTATGGAAAGGGGTGGTTGAATGGGACACAATCGCAGCTGGATTTTCTGCCCGAGCGTTCCACCGATTTCATATTTGCAGTTTTCAGCGAAGAGTTCGGCCTCTCTGGTGTGTTGACACTCATTGTCATCTATCTCGCCGTCGTTTTCAGGGGTCTCTATATTGCCTCGCAAGCACAGGATTCCTATGCTCGTCTGTTGGCGGGCAGCCTGGTGCTGACATTTTTTGTCTATGTATTCGTCAATATCGGGATGGTGAGTGGTATTTTGCCTGTGGTCGGTTTACCGCTACCGCTGCTCAGTTACGGAGGTACTTCGCTCGTCACCGTGATGGCTGCCTTCGGTATCCTCATGTCCATTCATACCCACAGGCGCCTGATTTCGGAATGAAGGTGGCCGCCTGTCGGGAATTGCCATGGGCGCGTTAAAGAGCCTCGCGAAGTGGCTGCGACGCACGCGGCAACCCCTTTTGTGGCTGGGAACGATTGGTCTGCTCGCCTGCTCGGGCACGTCGGTCCATTCCGGAACCTCCGAGAGGCTCGACCCGGAAACGGAAATCGCTCCCTTCGTGGCGGACATGGTCTCCCGGCATGGATTCGAGCGTGAAATGCTCGAGCGCACCCTCGGCGGCGTGCGCGTGCGCCCGGAGATACTGAAAGCGATCGCACGTCCCGCAGAATCGCTGGACTGGTATCAGTATCACCCGATATTTCTGACCGAGGCGCGCGTCGCCAAGGGCGAGGAATTCTGGCGCGCGCATGCCGACACGCTCGCCCGGGCGTCCCGGGAGTACGGCGTTTCGCCCGAAATTATCGTCGCTATCATCGGCGTTGAAACCTTCTACGGGACACGCAAGGGAAAGCACCTGGTGCTGGACTCCCTGGCGACCCTGGCATTCCGCTATCCGAAACGCAGCAAATTTTTTCGCACGGAGCTCGAGCAGTTTCTGATACTCGCGCAACAGGAGAGCTTCGATACGCCGAAGGTGAAAGGATCCTACGCGGGCGCCATTGGAATTCCACAGTTCATATCCAGCAGCTATCGGCGCTATGCGGTGGATTTTGACGGCGATGGCGTGCGCGATCTGTTGAACAGTGAAATCGACGCAATCGGCAGCGTTGCCAACTATCTCAAAGTGCATGGTTGGCAAAGGGATGGCGCTGTGGCCCTGCCGGCAAGCGTCAGCGGCGACGAGTACAAGGCTCTGGTAAAAAAGGGCATGAAGCCGCACACGCCGGTATCCGACATGGACAATTTCGGTGTCGTCGTTCTGTATGCCGGCGAGAACGATTCCCCGGGGGCACTCATCGAGTTGACCAACAGGGGTGATACCGAGCACTGGGTGGGATTGCAGAACTTTTATGCCATTACCCGCTACAATCACAGCAGCTTGTATGCAATGGCGGTGTTCCAGCTTGCTCGAGAAATCCGCAAGAGATATCGCATTGTCGAAGGTTGAAACAGGCGGCGGGGTTGCTCTCGGTTCTGGCATCCGACCGCCATGGATGGCCGCTCTCGCACATTCCCTGTGCTTCGCGGCACCTGCACATCCATGTGCAATGGCGGGAGTGCAGGGGATTGTCGGGAACAATCCCTGCCTGCTTCACTCTACCTCGTCCACCCACGGACTCGCCTGTCGATACAGTCGGGCAGCCCTTGTTTTCTTGACGGTTACCGTTTTGTTGAGCGCCTGTGGACGCTCCCCCACCATCGACGGGGCGCCGCGGGGAAGTGTTGACGTGGCCTCCGTCCCCGACGCGCAGCCGAAGGCCGAACCCAGAAGCCGCTATGGCAATCCATCGTCTTACACGGTGTACGGCACGCGGTATTACACACTGGGAACGAGCGATGGCTATCGCGAGCGCGGAATCGCTTCCTGGTACGGGACCAAGTTCCATGGCCGCCGCACATCAAGCGGGGATCCATATGACATGTTCGCCATGTCGGCGGCCCACAAGACTTTGCCCCTGCCGACATACGTGCGTGTGACGAATCTCGAAAATCGAAACAGCGTCGTGTTGCGCGTCAACGATCGCGGCCCCTTTCACGCCAACCGTATCATCGATTTGTCATACACGGCCGCCTCGAAGCTCGGGATCCTGGCCAAGGGTACGGGCTATGTAGAGGTGGTTGCGCTGGATCCACGGTCCCCCGAGCCCGTCATCGTGAAAAAAGCGATCCCGAGTCCGGTAGCGGAAGCCGTGCAGCTCTATCTGCAGACGGGTTCGTTCAGCGTGCGCGCCAATGCTGAGCAGATGAAGTGGCGGATGCAGAGCGTTTCCGGTGGCCCGGTCAATATCGAACCGGTGCAGATCGGCGGTAGAATCACCTACCGCGTGCGGGTTGGTCCCATCGCCGACGTCACCAACGCCGATCGCCTGGCGCAGCAGATAGCGGATCTCGGCCTCGAGACGCCGCGAATCGTGATCGAATAAGTCGAGCACATTGAGAATACCGGGAGACCGTGACATTGGTGCGAAAAGCGTGAGAAGAATACTGATCATTGCCTTTGGTCTTTCCGCGATGATGGCCACGCTGGCGGTGGAAGCCGCGGTAGTGAAACCGACGCCCCCGGCTGTTAAAGCTAGGGCTTACATCCTGCAGGACTACGACAGCGGTAGAGTGCTGGTCGAGGTCAACGCCGACGAGCAGGTGGAACCGGCGAGCCTCACCAAGATGATGACCGTGTACGTGGCCCTGGCGCAGCTCGCGGATGGCAAGTTCCGGATGGACGATTCGGTGCTCATCAGCAAGAAGGCGTGGAAGATGGGTGGCTCGAAAATGTTCATCGAGGTGGGAAAGCAGGTGCCGTTCGAGGATCTGCTCAAGGGCGTCATCATTCAATCGGGAAACGATGCGAGTGTCGCGTTGGCTGAGTTCGTTGCCGGAGATGAGTCCGCTTTCGCCGATCTGATGAATCAGTATGCTCGGCAGCTGGGCATGACGAATACCAACTTCGTCAATGCCTCTGGTCTGCCGCAACCCGATCACTATTCGACGGCGCGGGACATGGCCAATCTGGCGGCCGCGCTCATCCGTGATTTTCCCGTCCACTATCCGCTGCACGCGGTTCGCGCCTATACCTGGAACAATATAAAGCAGTACAACAGGAATCCGCTGCTGACGCGCGACGACAGCGTCGATGGAGTGAAGACGGGGCACACGGTATCCGCCGGCTACTGCCTGGTGGCTTCCGCGAAGCAGGGTGATATGCGCCTGGTGTCGTCATTGATGGGATCGGCAAGCGAGGACGCACGGCTGACGGAAACCCAGGCGCTGCTACGCTACGGATTTCGATTTTTCGAAACCAACCGAGTGTACGAGAGCGGCGTCCCCATAACCCGGGTTCGCGTCTGGCAAGGCCAGTCCGAGCAGCTCGAAACGGGCATCGCCGATGATCTCTACTTGACCGTGCCGCGCGGGGAGTTCAGGAAGCTCACTACCGGTATCGTGGTGGAGGAAAAGATTCTGGCCCCGGTCCGCGCCGGCCAGCAGCTCGGCGTCGTCAGTATTTCGCTGGATGGCGAGGCGATTGCGCAACGCCCGCTCGTTGCGCTCGCCAAGATGCCTGAAGGTGGCCTGTGGCGTCGCATGAGCGACTACGTCAAACTGTGGTTCGAATGACGGGCGATAGTCATGACGATTGCATACCTGAATGGTGAATTTCAGCCGCTGGAGGCTATTCGGATCTCGCCGCTGGATCGCGGTTTCCTGTTCGCCGACGGGGTTTATGAAGTCATTCCCGTCTATGCTGGCCGCTTGTTTCGTGCGTGCGCGCATCTGGATCGCCTGGAAAGAAGTCTCGCAAGCATACGCATAAATGATCCCCTTGGCCGCGCCGGGTGGAACACGCTCCTGGACGGGATGGTCGAGCGCAACGGCGGCGGACATCAGGCCGTCTACCTGCAGATTACCCGCGGCGCGGCTCCCCGCGATCATGCATTTCCCGGCAGCGTTGCTCCCACCGTGTTCGCGATGACCCGGATACTGGACGGTGATCCACAGATACTGCCGATGCATGCCGTTACCCGGCCGGATATTCGCTGGACCCGCTGCGACATCAAATCCGTGGCGCTGCTGCCGAATGTGCTCATGCGCCAGGAGGCCGAGGATGCTTCCGCCGGGGAGGCGATTCTGATCCGCGATGGTCTGGTGACCGAGGGTACCGCCACGAATGTCTTCGTCGTGCAGGGCAACGTTGTTCGCACGCCGCCCGACAGCCCGCATATCCTCGGCGGCATCACCCGTGACCTGCTCAAAGAGCTGATGGTCGGCGCGGGAATCGACTGTCGCGATGAGCCGGTCACGGAAGCGGCACTACGCGCGGCCCGGGAGATCTGGGTGAGCAGCTCGACAAAAGAAGTGACGCCCGTTGTCCGACTCGACGGAAAGCCCGTGGGGGAGGGCACGCCAGGGTCTCTCTGGGAACGGGTTCGCGGGCTTTTCCAGGACTACAAGCAGCGCTTGATGCGCGGAGATGCCGACTGAAATCCAAACGCAATCTAACGGTGCGCGAGCTGGGGCTCAGCGACTACGCTGAAGCTTTGCAGAAAATGCGCCGCGTCACCGAGCTGCGCGACGACACGAGTCACGACGAGCTGTGGCTGCTCGAGCATCCGCGCGTGTTCACCCTGGGCCAGGCTGGCAGAACCGAGCACCTTCTGGATGCGGGCGGCATACCCGTCATCCACAGCGACCGCGGCGGTCAGGTGACCTATCATGGCCCCGGCCAACTGGTTGCCTACGCCCTCGTGGATCTGCGCCGGTGCCAGCTCGGTGTGCGCCACCTGGTCGATGGCCTCGAGCAGTGCATTATCGACATGCTGGCGGCGGCGGGTATCACGGGCCAGCGCCGAAATCGCGCCCCCGGTGTTTACGTGTCGGGCAGGAAGGTTTGCGCGCTGGGGCTGCGCATCCGTAATGGCTGCTCCTACCATGGTCTGGCCCTCAACGTGGACATGGATCTGGAGCCGTTCCAGCGTATCGATCCCTGCGGGTATCGCGGGCTCGAGGTCACCCGGTTGAAAGATCTCGGCATCCCGTGGGACGTGGATTCCGCCGGCAAGCGGCTGGTGGCCGCCTTTGCCCGGCAATTCGGCTATCAGGCCAACCTGTTCGCGGGGCCGGCGCGTCCGTGGCGTTAGGGCCGGTCATGCTGGGCATCCCCGGCCCGCGATTGGGCGCGGATGACCGCGAGCTGCTGGCGCACCCCGCCACCGGGGGCGTCATTCTGTTTGATCGCAATTACCGGGATCCGTGCCAGCTCGCGGAGCTGGCAGCGGAAATTCACGCGCTGCGCGAACCTCGCCTCCTGATCGCAGTGGACCAGGAAGGCGGCCGCGTGCAGCGATTCCGTTCGCAGTTCACGCGTCTGCCGGCGCCGGCGTGCTTCGGAGCCCTGTATGACGACGACCGGGAAGCAGCGGCCAGGCTCACTCGCGACTGCGGCTGGTTGATGGCAGCGGAGTTGCGCGCCTGTGGCGTCGACTTCAGTTTCGCGCCGGCCCTGGATCTGCGCACCCGCGAGAGTGTCGTCATCGGCGACCGGGCCCTGCATCGGGACGCGGAGGTGGTGGCAATCCTGGCACGGGCCTTCATGACCGGTATGGGCAGTGCCGGCATGTGTGCGGTGGGCAAGCACTTTCCCGGGCACGGTAGCGTGGAAGGAGATTCTCACCACACCCTGCCGGTGGACGACAGAGACCTGGAGACACTGCGTGTCGCAGATATGCTGGTGTTCGAACGCATGATTCACTACGGCTTGCCCGCCGTGCTCGCAGCCCATGTCGTCTATCCCAAAGTGGATACGCGGCCCGCCGGCTATTCTCGAGCGTGGCTGCAGCGAGTACTGCGTGGCGAGCTGGGGTTCACGGGTGCGGTATTCAGCGACGACCTGGGCATGGCCGGCGCGTCCCTGGCCGGCGGAGCCACGGCCCAGGCGGCGCTGGCGCTGGATGCTGGCTGTGACATGGTCTTGCTGTGCAATGATCGCGCGGCCGCCGAGTCTGTTATCGAGGACAATCCCCATGGCGAATCCGCCCTGCGATCGGCGCGTCTGGCACGTATGCACGGCCGCGACGCCAAGTCCTGGCAGGAGCTACGGGCCGACCCCCGCCATCGAGACATTGCCGCCACCATTGGCGCGCTGGACCGTGCTCCAGAGCTGGATCTCGGTGACGAAGCTCCCATCTGAGGCGGACGCCTACCCAGTGAGATTCGATGAATGCTGAGCGCGCCGACCAAGTCACGGTGGATAGGCATCGGTCTCGCCATTGCCACGCTGATCGGTGTGGGCGTCATTGCCTATGCCCCCGGGCTGGGTGGGGTCTTCGTCTTCGACAGCGTAGAGCGCGTCATCCGAAACGATTCGCTGCAGATAAGCGCCCTGGACGCGGAGCAGCTCCTGGGTGCCGCCTATGCTGCCCAGGACAGATACCCGAATCGCGGCCTGGCGTACGTCACTCTGGCCTTGAATTACTATTTTGCGGGCCAGCAATTCGCGCCGTTCGCCTTCAAGTCGACCAATCTGGTGGTTCACATCCTGAATGGGCTGTTGGTTTTCATACTCGCCAGACTGATCTTGTCACGGTGGCGGCAGCCCGGGGTGCTTGCCAGGCGCCAGGATCCATCGGCCCGAATCGTTACGCTGGCAGTCTTCGCCATGGGGTTGTGGTTATTGCACCCCATACAGCTCACCAGTGTGCTGTATGTCGTGCAGAGAATGACGAGCCTCGCCGCCACATGGGTTCTTGCCGGCGCAATCCTGTACGTCTACGCGCGGACGCGATTTCAAGAGGGTCGCCGGCCTGCTCTTGCCCTCATGTACGTCGGCGTCGTCGGGTGTGCCGGCATCGGATTGCTGTTCAAGGAAAACGCCCTCTTGCTGCCGGCATACGTGGCTGTCCTCGAGCTGTTTCTTTTCGATCACAGGTCGCTCGCGGCTGCCCAGAAACGCGGATTGGCGTTGTATTTCGGGTTGATCCTGGTGCTTCCCGTGCTGGTGGGTGTCGTCACGGCATTGGTGGTTCCGGAGCTGATTCTTGGCGGCTACGCAGGCCGCGATTTCGACATGCTCCAACGCCTGCTCACCCAGGCGCGCGTGCTGTTCTTGTACCTGGGTCTGTTATTGATCCCCGACATCCGCCGCTTCGGCCTCTACCATGACGACGTGGTTAGCAGCGCCGGGCTGTTCGACCCCTGGAGCACGTTCTTAGCGGTAATTGCCTGGGCGGCGATCCTGGCCTTCGTCCTGTGGGGCGCCCGGCGTCGAGCGCCATGGGCATTTGCCTCAGCCTGGTTCCTGGTTGGGCACGGGATGGAATCCACGATCGTACCGCTCGAGCAAGTGCACGAGCACAGAAACTATGTGCCCGGTGTCGGCATATGGATAGCCGCGGTTTACTATGCGGGCATCGCCTGGGGCCGGGCAGGGCGCCTGCGGGCGCTGGTTCTGTCAGTTTCCGTCATCTGGCTTCTGGCTCTGGCGTTGCTCACTCACATGCGCGCAGATTCCTGGCGAAATCCAGCTCTTTTGATGGAAACCCTGGCCAGACACCACCCGCAGTCCTATCGATCCGTCGTTGGCTATGCATTCAACAGCATACCGGTCGAGGCGGATCTCTCGGTACGATTCGACGCTTTCAAGCGGGCCGCCCTGCTGGATGGTCGGGCCGTGGTGCCGTTGATTGAGATGGCCAAGATTGCAACGGCTGTCGGCGATTTTCTCGGCAGCGGGGAACGGCCATCGCAGTTTTCGGGCGGCGAGAGCTGCAAAACGCCGATTCACGAGGCGCGGCTGCTGGCGGATGGTGAGCACATTGCTTGCCTGTTGGAGACTCTGGACGACGAGGTCGGTTACCGTCTGTCCAGTGATCTCGTGCGCACGGATAGTGTCGTCGCCTTGATTTCGCTCGTTGACTGTGCCCTGGACGGTAACCGCGAGTGCATGGCTCTTCGCGACGATACCAGGAGGTGGCACGATTCCGCCTTGTCCAATGAACGATTGGCGGTAAACTTCCGCGCCGCGCTGGAGCTGTCAGTGGCAAAAACTCATGCGGCAGCAGGAGATCATGACGCAGCCGTGCGTCACGCTCGCCGGGCTGGCGAGCTGGCTGTTGACAATTTGACGTACCGAATGCAGGAGGCGACCCTCTACGCCCTGCTGGAGCGCTGGGACGACTTAAGCTTCTTGCTGGACGAAATCGAGAATCGCTTTCCCGTTCGGGCAAACGCCGATTCGGCATTCCGGAATCTGAAGAATCAATACAGTAGCGCCACAATCCGGTAGCGGGGAGTGGGCAGCACTCAGATAACGCAACAGTGGAGGTCGAACTCCACGTCAGCGTTTGTCTGAGAAGGGCGGTCCCGGGTGGCCTCGGGACGCATGAAGCGTATCGTGAATCGATGTTTTCCTGCACTGATCTCCGGAAAGCAGTGCGCATCGTCCATCACACACACTCGAATCATCAGGCAGGGCGTTGAAGTTTCGAGTGTGCGTTGAAAAAAGCCGGATCGCGCCAATTCTTGTGTAGCGATGGCGCTTTCTCTGATCAACTTCAGGCATAGCGACACCGAGCTATTCAGCAATTCGAAACTGTGGAGCCAGTTTCGCAGATCACTCACGCGCTGATCGGCGGACGATTGCAGCCAGAAGTGCAAGACTGGGAGGTCGAAGTTGCAGGTTCCGGCAGTAATGGTGCTTCGTTGACGTACGGTGGAAAGCAGTTCATCATCCCGCAACTCCTGTCCCCAGGAGTTCTCGTCGCTGCGCAATCTTACAAGCTGTCCCTTGACGGCATTGAGCACCTCCTCCAAGCGAGTCGGATCCACATTTCGATTGCGGGACAATCCCTGCAGAGTAGTCGCGTTCCTTTCGAGCTCTTTGATCATCTCCTTTTTCAGGTCTGCCCGGCTTATGACGGTCATGATGTCGATGATAGCCTCGAGTGTGGCGCGGCTCGACCAGGGGTCGATATTCGCCAGCGCATTTTCTGCTTTGGCGAACAAATGCTCGAGTCTCAAGAATGTTCGAATTCTTTCGCTGAGCGGTTGTTCATAGATAGAGCGGTTTTGTGGCATTGTCCCGGCTTTCTACTAGCGTGGCGTTCGTCCGACGCCAAGAGCGATCATTGTTTCATCTCCGGCCGCCCGCTTGCAATACGCCCCGCTTCACTCAGGTATTGGCGATGTAACCTGGAAACCGCTTTTCCCAGCGCTTCCATGGACGCGTCGTTCTCGATGACGTCGTCCGCCGCCGACAGTCGCGCGCTGCGATCCAGCTGGGCGGCCAGGATCTTTCCCACTGCAGCGCGAGTTGTACCGTCGCGATCGCGAGTACGCTCGATCTGGAGATCCTCGGGTGAATCGACGACCAGCACGCGATCCACCAACTCGTTCCCGTCGCTTTCGATCAGGAGTGGCACGACGACTATGGCATAGGGAGCCTCGAGGCAGTCCAGCAGGCGTTTCATCTGTGCGTAGACACGCGGATGCACGATCGCCTCCAAACGGTCCCGTTTCGCGGAGTCCGAAAAAATGTGCTCGCGCAATCGGCGGCGATCCAGGTCGCCGGACTTGCTGAGAATCGTGGTTCCGAAGTGCTGCAGAATTTCCTCGTATGCCGGTTGTCCCGGCGCCACCACCTGTCTCGCCAGCTCGTCTGCATCGATGACCGGGGCTCCCAGCGATGAGAACAGATTTGCCACGGTGGTTTTCCCGCTGCCGATCCCACCGGTAATGCCAATGACTAGAACAGGTCTCACGGAGAAGGAGCCGTCGGCACGCGGACGTTCACCGAGTCAACCCGCTCACGTCCAGGTAGGCGTCGACCAGTTGATTTCCCCACATGAGCGCTATCCACCCGGCCATGGC